>DASZLY010000247.1:0-8959 GCA_035552135.1 Allostellaceae bacterium
ACATACGGGTAGGTGCCGTGATCGACGTCGAGCATCGCCGCCTGCGCCCCCTCGAACAGGATGCGGCGACCGGCGCGACGCGCCTCGTCGAGGATGCGCCAGCAGCAATCGGCATAAGGCAGCACCTTGGGCGCGATCTCGCGCAGCGAGTCGAGGAGCTGCTTGCGCTTGACCTCGGGCGCGCCGAGCCCGCGCAGCAGCGCGTTGTGGTGCAGCAGCACCTCGTCGACCCGGTCTTCCAGCGCCCTGGGGTCGGCGAGGTCGCAGACGCGGATCGCGCGGCGGCCGACCTTATCCTCATAGGCCGGGCCGATGCCGCGCCCGGTAGTGCCGATCTTCTTGTCGCCGCGGCGTTCCTCGCGCGCCCGGTCGAGCGCGCCGTGCGACGGCAGGATCAGCGCCGCATTGTCGGCGAGCTTTAGCGACTTGGGCGAGATGTCGAGGCCCTTGCCGCGCATCGTGTCGATTTCGCTGAGCAGCGCCCAGGGATCGACGACAACGCCATTGCCGATGATCGACAATTTGCCGCGCACCACGCCCGACGGCAGCAGGCTGAGCTTGTACTCGATATTGCCGACGACGAGCGTGTGGCCGGCGTTGTGGCCGCCCTGGAACCGCACGACAATCTCGGCGCGCTCGGACAGCCAATCGACGATCTTGCCCTTGCCCTCGTCGCCCCATTGGGCGCCGACCACCGCGACGTTCGCCATGCTGAATCTCCCGGCGGCGCTAGGCCGGCCGCCTCCGCACCGGTGCCGGCTTGCCGTTTTCGAGCACGTGCCCGCAGCCGAGCCGCGCGGCTTCGGCGTGCCAGTCGTCCGCCGCGCCGAGCGCGGCGACGGTGACCCAGCTTCCCTGCCCCGGGTCGCGCAGCGCCGCCGCGAGCGTCGCATCGGTGCCGGCCGGCAGCAGCAGCCGGCGGCGCGGCCGCGCCTCGGGCAGGCTCGACAGGATCATGTCGGTATAGAGCGTAAAGCCGGTCGCCGGCTCGGGCATGGTGGGATCGCCCGCGTCGTAGCGCCCGCCGCGGCCCAATTCGCCCAGCGCGCCGCGCTGCGTCTCGACACGCGCAAAAAACGTGAAGCTGATGCCCGTATGATACTCGAAGCCGCGGTTCTCGACCGGGTCGATCGTGACCATCAGCGCCGGCATCGCCGCCGCCAGCCCATCGAGCACCGCGCCGAGACGGTCGCGCTCGACCCGCGCGCGCGGCGGCAGATCGAGCCGATCCAATGCCGGACGCGCTTGCGCCGCGCCCCCCGCGGCCGCGACGAGCGCGGTGAGGAGCGGCCCCGCCGGGCCGGCCAGCGCCGCGACCGCTGCCGTGTCCTTGTGGTCGAGCGCGCCGCGCAACCGCGCCCAGGTGTCGCGCGGTAGATCGAATTCCTCCGCGATCGCCGGCGCCAGCGTCGGCATCGTCAGATCGACCGAAAGGCTCGGCACGCCGACGCCGATCAGCGCCTCGGCGGCGATCGCGATCGCCTCGACATCGGCGGCCGGCCCCTCGGCGCCGATCAGCTCGGCGCCGCACTGGCCGAATTGCCGCTCGGGGCGCACCTCGGAGCCCTTCACCCGCAGCACCTGCCCGGCATAGCTGAGCCGCAAAGGCCGCGCGCGGTGGCTGAGCCGCGTGGCGGCGATACGCGCGACCTGCGGGGTCATGTCGGCGCGCAACGCGACCATGCGATGCGAGGTCGGGTCCATCGTGCGGAAGCTGTCGCCGCCCATCGCCGCGCCGGCACCGGCAAGCAGCGTTTCCTCGAACTCGACGAGCGGCGGCTTGACCCGCTCGTAGCCATGCGAGGTCAGCACCGCCATCAGCCGCGCGGTCACCTCGGCCTCGCGCTCGGCGACCGGCGGCAGCAGATCGTAAAGCCCGGCCGGCAAAAGGGCAGCGTGCGGCGCGTCGTTCATGCCGCGATATTGCCTTGCGTAGGCCGAGAAAGCGATTGCCCTGAGGCAAAAAATGCCCCGAGCGCGGCCATTTCACGCGCGGTCAAAGGAACCCGCCGGTAATAGGCTGGCCGAACGGCCAATTTCTCCATGATGCACCGCCGGTTGCTGCTCGCCGAACAATTCGCCCGATAACGCTTCAGTTGCGGTCGAGCGAAGGTTACACGCGGTTCGCGTCAGAACTTCCTTAACTACAATTACAAAGTTGAATTGAGGGATATCTATTGCATGTTTTTGAGAATGCACTAAAAATGAAACCTGCATCGTCACTTCCCCCACCCTCGACGGTGCAAGCCCAGTTCCGCCCACGTCGACGGAACTCGAAACCCCGGTCAACCCCCGACCGGGGTTTCGCATTTCAAACCCCTTGAATTTTCCCAAATCCCTAGAATTTCATCGACTTGACCTGAATCACATTAGGCAGGCCGCGAACGATATCGAGCAAGGCCGGGGTCAGCGGCTGATCGATTTCAACGAGGCAGATCGCCTCCTTCCCCGCCGCGGTCCGGCCAAGGTGAAAGCTCGCGATATTGATCGACGCCGCGGCGAGCGCGGTGCCGAGCGCACCGATGAAACCCGGCTTGTCGAGATTGCGCACAAACAGCACATGCTCGCCGAGCTCGGCCTCAAGCGGCATCCCTTCGACCGATACGAGGCGCGGCTTGTCGCCGGCGAAAACAGTGCCGGCGATTGCGCGCTGGCCGTCCTCCCCGCTCACCGTAAGCCGCATCAGCATCTGGTAATCGCTCGCCTCGGGCTGCAGCGTCTCGCTCACCCTTATGTCGCGCTCGCGGCACAGCACCGGCGCATTCACCAGGTTGACCGAGGCGAGCTGCGGCGCCAGCAGCCCGGCGAGCGCCGTCGCGGTGAGCGGTTTGACGTTGAGCTCGGCGATCGCGCCTTCGTATTCGATCGCTATCCCCTTGATCCCGCTTTCGGTGAGCTGGCCGGCGAAGCTGCCGACCTGCGCGGCCAACTTCATGTACGGCTTTAACCGCCGCGCGTCCTCGGCGCTCAATGAGGGCATGTTGACGGCGTTGGAGACCGCGCCGCTCAGCAGGAAATCCGCCATCTGCTCGGCGATCTGCACCGCGACGTTTTCCTGCGCCTCGGCGGTCGCCGCCCCGAGATGCGGCGTCGCGACGACATTATCGCGTCCGAACAAGGGGTTCTCGGTCGCCGGTTCATCCACGAAGACATCGATCGCCGCGCCCGCGACCTGCCCGGCGTCGAGCGCCGCGGCGAGGTCGGTCTCGACGATGAGCCCGCCGCGCGCGCAATTGATGAGCCGCGCGCCCGGCTTCAGACGGGCCAGCGCCTTGGCGTCGAGCATGCCGCGCGTCGCGTCGGTCATCGGCGTGTGCAGCGTGATGAAATCGGCGCGGGTCAGAAGGTCGTCAAGGCCCACCTTCTCGATGCCGAGATCGACCGCCCGCTCTTCCGAGAGGAACGGGTCGTAGCCGATCACTCGCATCTTCAGCCCCTGCGCACGGTCGGCGACGATTGCGCCGATATTGCCGCAGCCAATGACGCCGAGTGTCTTGCCCGAGAGCTCGACGCCCATGAAGCGCGACTTCTCCCATTTCCCGGCCTGGGTCGAGCGGTCGGCCGCCGGAATCTGTCGCGCCAGCGCGAACATCATCGCGATCGCATGCTCGGCCGCGGTGATCGCGTTGCCGTAGGGCGTGTTCATCACGACGATGCCGCGCTGCGTCGCGGCAGGGACATCGATATTGTCGACGCCGATGCCGGCGCGGCCGATCACCTTGAGCTGGCCGGCGGCGGCAAGGAGCGCGGCGGTCACCTTGGTGGCCGAGCGCACCGCAAGCCCGTCATAACCGCCGATGCGGTCGGCGAGGGCGTCGGGCTTCAAGCCGATGGCGACATCGGCGTCGATCCCGCGCTCGGCGAAAACCGCGACGGCGCGCGGGCTCAGCTCGTCGGCGATCAGTACTTTCGGCATTTAAAACCCCAGTTCTTCACGATGAAGCGGTGAGGCAGTGAGCCAGAATTTACCAGCGAAGCGGAGGCCAGATTCATCGCGAGGCTGTGAATTTGGGGCGCGGTGCGCCCTTTCACTATTGCCTCACTGCATCACCGTGAATTTAAGCGGCCTCGGCCGCGTCGCGTTCCTGCTCCCAGGCCCAGTCGAACCACGGCATCAGCGCCTCGACATCGCCGGTCTCGACCGTCGCGCCGGTCCAGATGCGGATACCCGGCGGCGAGGCACGATGCGTCGCGAGGTCGTAACCGACGCCTTCCTTGTCGAGCCGCGCCAGCATCCGCCGGTTGGTGGTGAAGCGGGTCTCGGGATCGAGGCTCTGGAACCAGGGGTCGGTGATCATGATGCAGGGCGAGGTGCAGGACAGCGTCGCGCGGTCCGCGGCGAGGAACTCGACCCACGGCGTGCGCGCAACCCAATCGGCGACGACCGCGAGATTGGCCTCGGCACGGGCGACGCAACCGTCGAGCCCGCCGACGCTCTCGGCCCAGCGCAGCGAGTCGAGCGCGTCCTCGATGCACAGCATCGACGGCGTGTTGATCGTCTCGCCGCGGAACAGGCCCTCGATCAGCTTGCCCTTGGCGGTCATGCGGAAAATCTTGGGCAGCGGCCAGGGCGGCGTATAGCTCTGCAGGCGTTCGACCGCGCGCGGCGAGAGCGCGATCATGCCGTGCGCCGCCTCGCCGCCCAGCGCCTTTTGCCACGACCAGGTGACGACATCGAGCTTGGCCCAGGGCAGGCGCATCGCGAATGCAGCGGAAGTCGCGTCGCAGATCGTCAGCCCCGCACGGCCGGCCGCGATCCAGTTTCCGTTCGGCACCCGCACGCCCGAGGTCGTGCCGTTCCACACGAAGACGGCGTCGCGATCAGGCGACACCGCCGACAAATCGGCGATCTTGCCGTAGGGCGCGGCGAGATGGCGGACATCCGGCAGGTTCAGGTGGTTGACGACGTCGTCAACCCATGTCTCGCTGAAATTCTCCCACGACAGGAGATCGACGCCGCGCGCCCCCAGCAGCGACCACAGCGCCATCTCGACGGCGCCGGTGTCCGAAGCGGGAACCATCGCAATCTTATAGTCGGCGGGGATTTGCAACAGCGCGCGCGAGCGTTCGATGATTTCGACGCATTGCGCGAGGCCAACCGACGAGCGATGGGAGCGGCCAACGAGCGCGCGCGACAGCGCCTCCGGAGACCAACCGGGCCGCTTGGCGCAAGGGCCTGACGAGAAACACGGGTTCGCCGGACGCCGGTTCGGCTGCATGACCCTACCCTTTCGCACAAGGTTCACGCCGAGCGGACGCCGAGGCCCGGTCGCGGCGGCGAACCCTATGTAAGGGCGCGGGGCCGGTCAATTCAACGGGCGGCGGGCCGGCTGCGGCATGGCCGCACGCCACCGCCGCGGCTCGCAACGGAGCCGCATGCCCTTAAAAATGCGAAAGCCTCGGGATCAGAAGATCGCGAGGCCGATGACTGGATTGTTCCAGCTCTTGCGCACCTGTGCCTCGACACAGAGCCCGGTATGGGTCATCGCGTCATGCACGCGGGTGTCGATGTGAGGTGCTTCGGGGGCCAACGACCTTACCAGGTGATCGATCGTCGCTGCTTCACTGACATGCCATCTACGGAAATGCGCATCGATGTCGCGCTTCGCCGCCATGGTTACCTCCCTCCGTTTGGGGCTTTAGGGGAACTCGCCCCGTCCGGTGGCGCCTTAATAAGAGTCCTTTTTGCCGCAGGCAACTGTTTTGCAAATAAAGTAACCGAAAAAATTCAGAACTGCCTGTTTCGCAGTCAGGTTTACATTTCCGTTACACGCCGTTACATCGCCGTTACCGAAATCGCGTGCGAGCAGATCGGCCGCGTGCGCTGCGGTAGATTAACCTCCCACCGTTTCATCCACAGCGGCAACTCGGATCATCCACAGGCAGCGACGCGCGGTTATTACGCTGCACGCGGCGAGCCCGGCAGCGGCGGCGCGCAAATCGACCAGATCTGCCTCGCCATCGCGCCGGAAAACTTGCCGGCGCGGCGATTATACGAAAAGCTCGGCTTTGTCGATCGCGCGGACCGGCTGCCAGGCATCGTCGTACCCGCCGCCTATTAGGCGATGCTTTGGTGACCCGATCGCTAACGCTGTCCGGGAGGTGCCTCATGGAGTACGGCCTGTTCACGATGCCTTCGCATCCGCCGGAGCGCAGCCTCTATGACGGTCACCGCTGGGATTTGCAGACCCTGCGTTGGGCCGACGAGTTGGGCTTCAGCGAGGCATGGATCGGCGAGCATCACACAGCGCCGTGGGAGCCCCACCCCTCACCCGACCTATTGATCGCGCAGGCGCTGATGGAGACGAAGAACATCCGCCTCGCGCCGGGCGGCTTCCTCTTGCCCTACCACCATCCGGCGGAGCTGGCGAACCGCGTCGCGATGCTCGACCACATGGCGCAAGGGCGGCTCAATTTCGGCGTCGCCGCGAGCGGCCTGCCGAGCGACTGGGCGATGTTCCATGTCGACGGCAATTCCGGCCAGCACCGCGAGATGACGCGCGAGGCGCTCGACATCATCCTGCGGCTATGGACCGAGGACGAGCCGTTCGACTATGCGGGGAAATACTGGCAGGTGTCGCAGATCGCGCCGCAACTGCGCACGCTGCGTGCCCACATCAAGCCGTTCCAGAAGCCCTATCCGCCGATCGGCGTCGCCGGGGTCAGCAAGGGCTCGGAGACGCTGAAGCTCGCGGGCGAGCATGGCTTCCTGCCGATGAGCCTCAACCTCAACCCCAGTTATGTCGCAAGCCACTGGGAATCGGTCGAGGAAGGCGCGAGGCGCAGCGGCAAGACCCCGCGGCGCTCCGACTGGCGGCTGGTGCGCGAAATCTTTGTCGCCGACACCGACGAGGCCGCGTGGCGGCTCTCGGTGGGCGGCCAGATGGGGCGGATGATGCGCGAATATTTCCTGCCTCTGTTGACCGATGTCGGCGTCATCCAGTTCCTGAAGCACGACGAAAGCGTCGCCGACAGCGATGTCACGCCGGAATACTGCGCGACGCACAACTGGTTGATCGGCTCGCCCGCGACCGTGGTCGGGAAGATCGAGCGTATGTACGCCGAGGTCGGCGGCTTCGGCTCGCTCCTGCTGTTCTGTTTCGACTACAGCGAGAACCCCGAAGCCTGGCGCGATTCGATGCGTCTGCTCGCGCAGGAGGTGATGCCGAAGGTCGCGCACCTCACCGGCGCGTAGGCGGTGATCTGCCCGGGTTGCGGGGCGGCGACGGCCGTCCCCATATAGAGTCTGCGCCGCAGCCATGCCGTTGGCGACATTGCGCGGATGCGGGCGTTGCGGCACATTCCCGCGCGCTCGCTTCCGGCCGTGCGAAGGAAGAGTGACGGCGTTGGCCGGTAGGGGTATAAGCGCCGGCGGTGCCGTCGCGTCGCGCCTCCGGCGCACCACGGCGGGCGTGCCATCGCGCCAGAGGTTCATTCGGGCTGGCGGGGGCTTGGCCCGGCGGGAGATAGTTGTTGCAGCCCACCGACATCACCAATCCCGACTATTTTCATAAGGTTGTCGACTGCCAATGGGCCTGCCCGGCGCACACGCCGGTGCCGGAATACATCCGACTGATCGCGGCGCGCCGCTACAGCGAGGCGTGGGCGGTCAACTGGGAGTCGAACGTCTTTCCCGGCATCCTCGGGCGCACTTGCGACCGGCCGTGCGAGCCCGCTTGCCGGCGCGGCCGCATCGACGAGAAGAAGGAGCCGGTGGCGATCTGCCGGCTGAAGCGCGTCGCCGCCGACAACAAGGGCGATATCAGCGCCTATATGCCGAAGATCGCCGCGAAGAACGGCAAACGCATCGCCTTGATCGGCGCTGGACCCGCTTCGCTGACGGTCGCGCGCGACCTGGCGCCGCTCGGCTACGAGTGCGTGATGTTCGACGGCGACAGCAAGGGCGGCGGCATGATGCGGACGCAGATCCCGCGCTTCCGCCTCCCCGAATCCGTGACCGACGAGGAAGTCGATCAGATCCTCGACCTCGGCGTCGAGACGCGCTTCGGCACTTATATCTCGAGCCTCAAGGCGATGCTCGCCGAGGGCTGGGACGCGATCTTCGTCGGTTCGGGCGCACCGCGCGGCCGCGAGCTCGACATCCCCGGCCGCCAGGAAGCGGCCGAGCACATCCATATCGGCATCGACTGGCTGTCATCGGTGTCGTTCGGCCATATCGACAAGATCGGCAAGCGCGTGATCGTGCTCGGCGGCGGCAATACCGCGATGGATTGCTGCCGCTCCTCGCGCCGCCTGGGCGGCGAGGAAGTGACGGTCGTCGTGCGCAGCGGCTTCGAGGAGATGAAGGCGAGCCCGTGGGAGAAGGAGGACGCCCAGCACGAGGGCATCCCCATTCTCAATTTCCTGGTGCCGCTCGAATTCACCCATGAGGGCGGCAAGCTCACCGGCATCGTCTTCGAGAAGGTCAAGGCCGAGTACGACGACAAGGGCCGGCGCAACCTGGTGCCGTCGGGCGAGCCGCATGTTCACGTCCCGTGCGACGACGTGCTGGTGGCGATCGGCCAGGAGAACTCCTTTCCTTGGATCGAACGCGATATCGGCATGGAGTTCGACCGCTGGGCCATGCCCAAGGTCGACCCGCGCACGATGCAGTCGACGGTCCCCAGCGTGTTTTTCGGCGGCGACGCGGCGTTCGGGCCGAAGAACATCATCTGGGCGGTCGCGCATGGCCACGACGCGGCGCTCTCGATCGACAAATTCTGCCGCGGCGAGGACGTCAACGACCGGCCGCCGCCGGGCACCACTCTGGTCAGCCAGAAGATGGGCATCCACGAGTGGAGCTACGACAACGACATCTCGAACGACATCCGCTACCGGGTGCCGCTGCGCGACACGGCGGTGGCGTTGAAGGACATCCGGGTCGAGGTCGAGCTGGGCTACGACGAGAAGCTCGGCTATCTCGAGGCCGAGCGTTGCCTCAATTGCGACATCCAGACCG
>DASZLY010000248.1:0-2846 GCA_035552135.1 Allostellaceae bacterium
GCGATGTCGTGGCCGCAGATGATCGCGGTGCCGCGATCGGGCGCGAGAAACCCGGTCGCCATCTTCATCGTCGTCGATTTGCCGGCGCCGTTGGGGCCGAGAAACCCCAGCACCTCGCCTCGCGCCACCGTGAACGAGACGTCGTCGACCGCCACCAAAGCGCCGAATTTCTTGTAGAGGTTGCGGATTTCGAGCATGTCCACTCCCGCTCGGCCATATTGGCCGGGCGCGTCCCCGGATCGGCGCCATGATAGCAAGCGCGCACCTCATCCGATACCGAGGCCCGAGTCTCGCCCCGAGGCGGCGATGATCCGCCGCATCCGCCTCGCCGCCGGGCTCGTCATGCTCGCCTACGTGACGATGCACCTCATCAACCACGCGCTGGGCCTGGTCTCGATCCCGGCGATGGGCTGGGCGCTGACCGGCATCGTCTTTCCGGTGTGGTCGTTTCCGCCGATGCAGCTGGCGCTCTACGGCGCCTTCGTCGTGCATTACGCGCTGGCGCTGTGGGCGCTCTGGGAGCGGCGGACGCTGCGGCTGCGCGGCAACGAATACCTGCAGCTCGTGCTCGGCTTCCTGTTGCCTCTCCTCCTCGCCCATCATGTCGTCGGCACGCGCGTGTCGGACAGCTTTTTCGGCACCTACGATCTGTTCTACCGCTATGTGCTGTGGGTCTATTTCGTCGGCTCGCCGTGGAACGGCTATCTGCAGCTCGTGGCGCTGGTCGTCGCCTGGACGCACGCGATGCTCGGCCTGCATTTCTGGCTGCGCATCCGCCCGTGGTACGCACGCTGGCGCGAGGCTGCGCTGACCGTTGCGGTGCTGATGCCGGTGCTGTCGCTGCTCGGCACGGTCGAGGCGGGCCGCCAGATCGTCGCGCTCGACGCCGACCCGGCGTGGCGCAAGGCGGCTTTCGCCGCGATGCGGCTGCCGACGCCGGCGGACGCAGCAACGCTGTCGCGCATCGCCGACACGCTGATGTGGTTCTTCGCCGCCGCGGTCGCGGCGGTGCTGCTCGGCCGCTGCGCGCGACGGCTGTGGCGGCGGCGCCATGGCGTCGTGCGCATCACCTATCCGAACGGCCGCTTTGTCGATGTCGTGCGCGGCACCAGCGTCTTGGAGGCGAGCCGCCTCGCGCGCATCCCGCACGCCTCGATCTGCGGCGGGCGCGGCCGCTGTTCGACGTGCCGGGTGCGGGTACGGGCCGCCTATCCCGGCCTGCCGCCGCCCGGGGAGGACGAGCGGCGGGTGCTCGCCCGCATCGGCGCGACGGCCAATGTGCGGCTCGCCTGCATGCTGCGTCCGGCGGTCGAGGTGCAGGTGACGCCGCTATTGCCGCCGGTCGCGCAGGCGCAGGACGCGCTGACCCGGGTCGATGTCGCGCAGGGCAGCGAGCGCGAGATCGTCATCATGTTCGCCGACATACGCGGCTTTACCGCGCTCGCCGAAGGCCGCCTGCCCTATGACGTCGTCTTCATCCTCAACCGCTATTTCGCCACGATGGGCCGCGCGGTCGAAAGCGCCGGCGGCCGCGTCGACAAATTCGTCGGCGATGGGATCATGGCGCTGTTCGGCGTCGAGGACGGGGTCGTGCCGGGCTGTCGCGCGGCGCTCGCGGCGGCGCGGCTGATGTCGGAGCGTCTCGTCGAATTGAACGAAGCACTCGCGGGCGAGCTGGCGGAGCCGCTGCGCATCGGCATCGGCATCCATGCCGGGCCGGCGATCGTCGGCGAAATGGGCTATGGCGAGGCTAGCGCGATCACCGCAATCGGCGATCCCGTCAACACCGCCAGCCGCCTCGAAGGGCTCGCGAAAGAATACGCCGCCGAGCTCGTCGTCTCGGCCGAGGTTATCGGCCGCACCGGGATCGATGTTTTCGGCGGCCGCCGCGGCGAAATCGAGATCCGCGGCCGACAGCAGCGGCTACAGGTCGCGGTGTTCGCGAGCGCGCGGGATCTGCCGGAGATCGTCGATCCGGCGATGAGCATAGAAGCGACCGCCTAGGCTGCAGGCATGTTATCGCACCCTTCGCGCCACCGGGTTTGTGTGGCTCCGTGGTGATTTGTTGTTGTTTGCCGCGTTTCGGCGCCCGACAGCACTTAATCACCCCGCACCAGCGCCTCCGCCTCCTCCGGCGTTTCGCAGCCGAGCATCGCCATGGCGGCGGCGCGGGCAAAGCCGGCGCGGGCGAAGGCGCCGAGTTCCTTGTCGCGCACGCCGTCACCGGGCGCGCCGGGGTCGCGGCGCCACGGGCCGATGCGACGGCGGCGCGCGAAGGCGACGGCGGCGTCAAGGTCGGGGTCGCCGTTCTCGCGCAGGGCGTCGATCGCCGCGGCGGCGTCCTCGGCGCCGACGCCCTTCGCGGCGAGGCCGGCGCGGATTGTCCGCAGCGACTGGCCGCGCCGCAGCCGCGACCGGGCACGGCCGGCGGCATAGGCCGCGTCGTCGACCAGCGCCGACTCCCGATAGCGCGCGACGAGCGCGTCGATCGCGGCAAAGGCGGTAGCCGCCGCGTCGCGGTCGTCGGGCAGGCGCTTCCTCACCCGGCGGCGCAGCACGCGGCGCAAATTCTCCGCCGAGCTGGCAAAGCGGCCGACATAGGAAAGCGCCCAGCGCTCGATCAGCGCGGCGTCCGGCGGTTTTTCGTCATGGCCGGGCGCAACCCGGCCATCTCCCAACCGCGAGACAGATCCCCGGGTCAAGCCCGAGGATGACGAACGAGAGGTAGACTTACTCAATTCGGCCATCCGCTATCTGGTAGGAGATACGCGCGGCATTGTCCTCTACCATCGCCACGGAGCAAGCCAATCCGATGACCCCGCCCCCGACGTGAGCGCCAGCGCCAT
>DASZLY010000249.1:0-1625 GCA_035552135.1 Allostellaceae bacterium
CGTAGGCGACGATGAGCCGTTTGAGCGCCGGGTCGAGCGCTGTCGGCGGGCGCGGGCCGCCGATATGCGCCGGCGCCGAGCGGCGCGGCAGCAGCGCCGCCGCCGCGACGAGCCCGCCGACAGACAGCGCCCCGCTCGCCAGCCACAGCATCCACCAGGGCTGGTTCGCCCGCAACAGCGCCGCGACCAGCGCCGCCGACACGGCGATGCCGCTGCCGACGCCGGCGAAATGGATCGCCGACAGCCCGCCGCGCTCCTGCGCGGCGAGGTGGTCGAGCACCATCGTCGAGGCGATAATCAGCACAAACGCGCTGGCGATGCCGCCGACGAAACGCAGCGCCAGAAACGCCGGGATGGTATCGGCGACGCCCATTGCCCCCGTGGTCGCGACGCTGACCACGAGCGCGCCGAGCACCCAGGCGCGGCGCGATCCCGGCAGCGCCGGTATCGCTGCCAGCAATGCGCCGATCAGGTAGCCGAGGAAATTCGCCGAGGCGATCAGCCCGGCTTGCGATTTGCTGAGCCCCAGCGCGGCGATCATCGGCGGCAGGATCGGCGTATAGACGAAGCGGCCTATGCCGATCCCGGCGGCGATCGCGCACAACCCGCCGATGGCCGCCATCACCGGGCTGTTTTGTCTGTATTCGCTGCTGCTCATTCGCCGACTATAGGCGATGCGGCGGCGCTAATGTTTTGTCGGCGGCCGAAATGCGCGCTACGCCGCCCGCGCGTCGTATTCCGCCACGAGCTGCCGCACGCGCGGAATCAGCTCGTCGCCGTATTGCACCGCGTCGGGGCGCGGGTCGTAGCCGCGGATCAAGAGGCTGGTCGCGCCGAGCTTGTAGTATTCGAGCATCGCCTTGGCGACGGTTTCGGGCGTGCCGACCAGCGCGGTCGAGTTGCCTGCTGCCCCTGTCGCGACGGCGAGCGGTGTCCACAGGCAGCTGTCGTGGATTTCGGCTGCTTGCGCCGCGTCCAGCAGCCGGCGTGAGCCGGCATTCTGCCGCTGCGGCGGTGGTGCGCCGCCGCTTCGCGCGAGCACGCGCTCGAGGATCGCGCGAGCCCGGTCCCAGGCGGCGCCTTCGCTCGCCGCGAGGATCGGCCGCGTCGACAGGCTGAACGTTGGCCGGCGGCCTGCCTGCGCCGCCTCGCCCCGCACGCGCGCCATGAACGCCGCCGTCTCCTTGAGCGGCTCGCCCCACAGCATGAAGACGTCGACCTGCGGCGCCAGCGCCCGGATCGCCTCGTCGGACCCGCCGCCGCCATAGACCGGGATGTGCGGCTCCTGCCGGCAGCGGATTTCGGCGAAGGTGCCGCGGGTGCGGTAGAACTCGCCCGCGTGGTCGAACGGCGTCGGCTCGGTCCAGCAGCGACGCAGCAGCGCGACGTATTCGCTGGTGCGGCGATAGCGGGTCGCCGCGTCGGTCCAGTCCCCGTCCTTTGCCTGGTCGGCGTCGCTGCCGCCGGTGATGATGTGTACCGCGAGCCGGCCGCCCGTCAGCTGGTCGAGCGTCGCCAGCTTGCGCGCGGCGACCGGCGGCGCGACAAAGCCCGGCCGGTGCGCCAGGAGGAACCCCAGCCGCTCGGTCACCGATGCCGCGTGGGCGCCGACGAGGAAGCCGTCG
>DASZLY010000250.1:0-16965 GCA_035552135.1 Allostellaceae bacterium
GGGCGATGCGGATGCTGCCGCAGGAGCGGCGCGACGGCATGTACGCGGTCTATGCGTTCTGCCGCGAGGTCGACGACATCGCCGACAACCCCCACCTCGCGGCCGAGGACAAGCTGCGCCGGCTCGACCGCATGGGCGAAATCCTCGCCGGCGCGCCGGGCGACGATGCGCCGGCGGCGAGCGCGATGCGCGCCAGCCTCGCCGTCACCGGCACCACGGCGCAGCATTGCCACGACGTGCTGCGCGCCTTCCGGCTCGACGCCAGCAAGCTCAGATACAAGGACTGGGACGATTTGATGGCGTATTGCCGCTATTCGGCCTCGCCGGTCGGGCGGCAACTGCTCGACCTGCACGGCGAAAGCCGCGATACCTGGCCGGCTTCGGACGCGCTGTGCTCGGCGCTGCAGGTGCTCAACCATTTGCAGGATTGCGCCGAGGACTACCGCAACCTCGACCGCGTCTACCTGCCGCTCGACGTGATGGGCGCGCACGGCATCGTCGTGGAGGACCTCGTGCTGCCGGCCGCCAAGCCCGGGCTGCGGCGGGTCATCGACACGCTGCTCGACGCGACCGACCGGCTGATCGCCGATGCCGGTGCGCTGCCGGGCGGGGTCAAGGCGCGCGGCCTGCGCTGGGAATCGGCGACGATCGTCGAGCTGGCGCGGCGCCTGTCGCGCCGGCTGCGCCGCGGCGATCCGCTCGCCGTGCGGGTCGCGCTCAGCAAGGGCGATTTCGCCGCCGCGCTCCTCACCGGCATCGTTCGCGGCCGCCGCCGGTGACTGGCACGGTCGTGGAAGATTTCGGGGCGATCCCCGATGAGGCGGCGCTGCGCGAGACCATTCGCCGGCGGGTCGAAGCCGCGGGCACCTCGTTCTATTGGGCGATGCGGATGCTGCCGCAGGAGCGGCGCGACGGCATGTACGCGGTCTATGCGTTCTGCCGCGAGGTCGACGACATCGCCGACGATTGGCCGCCGGCCGAGCGGCCGGCCGGGCTCGCCGCCTGGCACGACGAGATCGAGGCGGTCTATGCCGGCCGTCCGCGCCACATGATCGGCCGCGCGCTCGTCACCCCGGTGGCGCGCTTCGCGCTGCGCAAGGGCGATTTCCATGCCGTCATCGACGGTATGGAAATGGATGCGGCGCAAGACATCCGCGCCCCCGACCTGGCGACGCTCGACCTTTACTGCGCGCGCGTCGCGGCGGCGGTCGGGCATCTGTCGGTGCATGTCTTCGGCGATTCCGGCGCGGCGGCGCACCGCGTCGCCGACGCGCTCGGCCGCGCGCTGCAGCTCACCAACATCCTACGCGACCTCGCCGAGGACGCCGAGCGCGGCCGGCTCTACCTGCCGCGCGAGCTGCTCGACCGCCACGGCATCCGCGGCGACGACCCGGCCGCCGTGCTGCGCCATCCGGCGCTGCCCTCGGCGTGCCGCGACCTCGCGGCGATCGCGGCCGGGCATTTCGATGCGGCGCGAAGGGCGATGGGCGAGGCGTCGCGCCGCGCGATGCGCCCGGCGGCGGTGATGGGCGCGTTCTACCGGGCGATGCTCGACGCCCTGGTCGAGGCCGGCTGGCGCGACCCCGCCGCGCGGATCGGCCTGTCGAAGAGCCGCAAATTATGGCTGGTGCTGCGCCACGGCCTGGTATGAGCCGGCCCGGTACGGTGCATGTCATCGGCGGCGGGGTCGCCGGGCTCGCCGCCGCCGTGGCGCTGGCCGCAGCGGGGCGGACGGTCGCGCTCTACGAGAGCGGGCCGCATTTCGGCGGCCGCTGCCGTTCCTATCTCGACGCCGAGCTCGGCGTACGCATCGACAACGGCAACCATCTGCTGCTGTCGGGCAACCGCTCGGCGCTCGCCTATCTGCGCCTCACCGGCGCGCTCGGCACGTTCGACGGCCCGGGCGAGGCGGCGTTTCCGTTTGTCGACCTCGCCACCGGCGAGCGCTGGACGCTCCGCCCCAATCGCGGCGCGCTGCCGTGGTGGGTGCTGTGCCCGGGACGGCGCGTCGCGGGCACGCGAGCGCGCGATTATCTCGCGGCGGCGGGGCTGCGGAAGGCGGGCGAAAACGCGGTTGTCACCGATTGCCTCGATGCGGCGAGCGCGCTCTATCGCCGGCTGTGGCAGCCGGTCGCGGTCGCCGCGCTCAACACTGCCGGGGAGGCAGGATCGGCGCGGCTGTTCTGGCGGGTGCTGCAAGAAACGCTGGGCGGCGGCGCCGAGGCCTGCCGCCCGTTGTTGCCGCGCGAGGGGCTGTCCGAGAGCTTTATCGACCCGGCCCTCGCGCGGCTCGCCGCCGCCGGCGGCGAGATCCGCAGCGGTGCGCGGCTGCGCGCGCTGCGGCTCGACGGCGACCGTGTCGCCGCGCTCGCGTTCGACGGGTTTGCCGTCGAGCTCGGCGACGCTGACCAGGTGGTGCTGGCGGTGCCGGCGGCGGTCGCCGCGCGGCTCGTGCCGGGCCTCGTCGTGCCGGACGACCATGCGCCGATCGTCAACGCGCATTACCGCGCCGCGGCGCCGCCCGGCATGCCGCCTTTCGCCGGGCTTGTCGGCGGCACGGCGGAATGGGTGTTCCGCAAGCCGGGGGTGATCTCGGTGACAGTGAGCGCCGCCGACGCGCTGGCGGACGAGCCGGCCGAGGCGCTGGGGCCGAGGCTGTGGCGCGACGTCGCGCGGGCGTTCGGCCTTGCGGAACTTCCGGTGCCGCCCTGTCGGATCATCAAGGAGCGGCGTGCGACGTTTCGCGCCACTCCGGCGCAGCTCGAAAAGCGCCCGGCAACGACGACGCGATGGAACAACCTGCTACTTGCCGGCGATTATGTCGATACTGGGTTGCCGGCTACGATCGAAGGCGCTATTCGCTCCGGTCTTGCCGCGGCCGAGGCGATCGCCCGGCTTTCCGCCGCCCGCTAGGAGCGCGGACGCGCGGAACCCGACAGTGCAGAGCGGAGCGATGACCCCCGAACCGGTGGCGACGACCCCAGCAGCGAGCCCGCTCGCGCCGCTCGACGGCGCGGTGTCGCGCGCGACCGGCTGGCTGCTGTCGCGCCAGCACGAAGACGGGCATTGGGTCTTCGAGCTCGAAGCCGATACGACGATCCCCGCCGAATACATCCTGCTGCAGCATTACCTCGACACGATCGATGCCGCACTCGAAGAGCGCATCGCCCGCTATCTGCGCGCGACGCAGGAAGGGCATGGCGGCTGGGGGCTCTATCGCGGCGGCGCGTTCGATTTGAGCGCCTCGGTGAAGGCCTACTTCGCGCTGAAGGCGGTGGGCGACCCGCCCGACGCGCCGCATATGGCGCGCGCCCGCACGGCGATTCTCGCCGCCGGCGGCGCGCGGCGCTGCAACGTCTTCACCCGCATCCTCCTCGCGCTGTGGGGCGAGGTGCCGTGGCGCGCGGTGCCGGTGATGCCGGTCGAGATGCTGCTGCTGCCGGCATGGTTTCCCTTCCATATCGACAAGATCTCGTACTGGTCGCGCGTCGTCGTGGTGCCGCTCGCGGTGCTGATGGCCAAGCAGCCGCGCGCCAAGAACCCGCGCAACGTCTCGATCGCCGAGCTCTTCCTCGAGCCGCCCGACAGCGTCGCCGACTGGATCGCGCCGCCGACCCCGTCCCTCGCCGGCAGCGTCTTTGTCGCGCTCGACCGCATGGTGCGCGCGGCCGAGCCCTATTTCCCTAAAAAGCGCCGCCAGCGCGCGATCGACAAGGCGGTCGCCTTTGTCACCGAGCGGCTC
This sequence comes from Allostellaceae bacterium, assembly GCA_035552135.1. Lineage (GTDB taxonomy): Bacteria > Pseudomonadota > Alphaproteobacteria > ATCC43930 > CGMCC-115725 > DATARH01. The sequence goes on from DASZLY010000250.1 coordinate 3,743, forward strand.
AACGGCGAGGACGGGCTCGGCGGGATTTTCCCGGCGATGGCCAACTCGCTGATCATGTATGTCGCGCTCGGCTATCCGCTCGACCATCCGTATTGCCGCACCGCGCGCGGCGCCGTCGAGAAGCTCGTCGCGCGCAACAACGGCAGTGCCTATTGCCAGCCCTGCCTGTCGCCGGTGTGGGACACGGTGCTTGCCGGCCATGCGCTGATGGATGTCGGCGACGAGGCGCTGCGCGCGCCGATCGCCCGCGCCTTCGACTGGCTCGCCGAAAAGCAGGTGCTCGACGTCGTCGGCGACTGGGCGGGGCAGCGCCCGGGGCTGCGGCCCGGCGGCTGGGCGTTCCAGTACGAGAACCCGCATTACCCCGATGTCGACGACACCGCCGCCGCGGCGCTCGCGCTCGACCGGTTCGATTCGGCGCGCTACCGCGAGGCGCTCGACCGCGCCGCCGAATGGATCCTCGGCATGCAGAGCAAAGGCGGCGGCTGGGGCGCGTTCGACGCCGACAACACGCACGAGTACCTGAACCACATTCCGTTTGCCGATCACGGCGCCCTGCTCGACCCGCCGACCGCCGACGTCTCGGCGCGCTGCCTCGGCTTTCTCGCGCAGGCCGGCTATAGCGCCGAGCATCCCGCGGTCGCCGCGTCGATCGAGTTCCTGCGCCGCGAGCAGGAGCCGGACGGCAGCTGGTTCGGCCGCTGGGGCACCAATTACATTTACGGTACCTGGTCGGTGCTGGCCGCGCTTAACGCCGCCGGCGTGCCGCATGCCGCGCCGGAGATGCGCCGCGCCGTCGCCTGGCTGCTCGCCCGCCAGCGCGACGATGGCGGCTGGGGCGAGAGCGGCGCCAGCTATGGCGATGCGCCGCGCGGCGAGGCGCCGTACAGCACCGCCTCACAGACCGCCTGGGCCCTGCTCGGCTTGATGGCGGCGGGCGAAGCGGCGCACCCCGCGGTCAAGCGCGGCATCGCCTATCTGATCGCCACCCAGAAAGCCGACGGCGACTGGGACGAATCCTGGTACACGGCGGTCGGCTTTCCGCGCGTTTTCTATCTGCGCTATCACGGCTACCGGGCCTATTTCCCGCTCTGGGCGCTCGCGCGTTACCGCCGCCTCAGCCAGGCCAACTCGCCGCGGGTCGCCTTCGGGATTTAACCGGGCGAAGACAACCCCTTCATTCTGCGAGATAATGCTGCGCCAAATTGGCGCTGGCGCATTTCCCGCAAATCGCGTATGCGAGCGCGGCCGAAGAAAAAACGAAGCGGCGCTTGGGAGCCTCACCCTGTCCTATACGGTGCTCTGCACGACCGGCCTTGAGGCCGAGGCGAAAATCGCGCGGCGTGCGGGGCTCAGCGCTGTGGTCGGCGCGGGCGACCACCGGCGCACCGTGCAGGTCGTCGCCGAGGCTGCGTCGGCGGCGGAATGCCTCGTCAGCTTCGGCATCGCCGGCGGGTTGAAGCCGGGGCTGCGGGCGGGCGACATCGTGCTCTCGACCGAGGTCATCGACGATGATCGCATCTGGCGCAGCAGCGATTCGATCGCGGCGCGCATCGCCGGGCTGGCACTGGAGCTCGACGCGATCGAGGGGCCGGTGCTCGGCGCGCAGATAGCGATCGCCACCCGGCGCGACAAGCGGCGGGCATGGAAGGAAACGGGCGCGATCGCGGTCGATCTCGAAAGCGTCGTCGTGGCGCGCGCCGCGGCGGCGCTCGGCATTCCGTTTGTCGTGCTGCGCGCCATCGCCGACCCGGCGGCGCGCGAATTGCCGCCGGCGGCGCTGGTGCCGCTCGCCGATGACGGCACGCCGGCGATCCGTCAGGTGCTTGCCTCGGTGCTGGCCCGGCCGCGCCAGCTGCCGAGCCTCTTGACCGTCGCGCGTGAGGCGCGGCAGGCGCTGCAGGCGCTAGTCGGCCCCGCTCGCGCTCTGAACCGGGTGCTTGCCGGCGCCTAGCTTCGTCATCGCCTGCTCGACATGGTTCGAGAAGACGTATTGCGCCGGCCGCTGGCGCGTGAGGTCGATCTCGGGCGCCATCTCGCCCTCGGTCCTGATCCCGCGCAACGCCACTCGCGCCGCTTTCCACGGCCGCTTTACGGTATCGACGACGGCGCTCGCCTCGTAGCCGCTATGCACCATGCAGTCGGCGCATTTCTCGTAATTGCCGGTGCCGTAGGAATCCCAGTCGGTCTCTTCCATCAGCTCCTTGAAGCTCGCGGCATAGCCCTCGCCCAAGAGGTAGCACGGCCGCTGCCAGCCGAAATAATTGCGGCACGGATTGCCCCACGGCGTGCAGTGATAGGTCTGGTTGCCGGCGAGGAAATCGAGGAACAGGCTCGACTGGTTGAACGCCCAACGCCGCCCCCCGGACTTGCCCGGATCGCGGCGGAAGATGTCGCGGAACAATTCCTTGGTGCGGCGCCGGTTGAGGAAATGCGCCTGGTCGGGCGCCCGCTCATAGGCGTAGCCCGGCGACACGGTGATGCCGTCAATCCCCATCTCGGTGACCGCGTCGAAGAAAGCCGCCATGCGCGCAGGCTCGGCGGTGTCGAACAGCGTCGCGTTGATGTTGACGCGGAAGCCGCGCGCCTTCGCCAGGCGCAGCGCCTCGACGGCGCGGTCGTAGACGCCGTCCTGGCAGACCGAGCGGTCGTGGTCTTGCCGGTCGCCGTCGAGATGGACGGTCCAGGCGAAATAGGGGTTCGGCTTGAACTGGTCGATCTTCTTTTCGAGCAGCAGCGCGTTGGTGCAGAGGTAGACGTACTTCTTGCGCGCGATGATGCCCGCGACGATCTCCTCGATCTCGCGGTGCAACAGCGGTTCGCCGCCCGCCACTACGACCACCGGCGCGCCGCATTCGTCGACCGCCTGCAGACATTGGGCGGGCGTCAGGCGCTGGTTGAGGATCGGATCGGGGTAATCGATCTTGCCGCAACCGGCGCAGGCGAGATTGCAGCGGAACAGCGGCTCGAGCATCAGCACCAGCGGATAGCGCTTTACCCCGCGAAGATGCTGACCGGCGACATAGGCGCCGACGCGAACCATTTGATGCAGCGGAATCGCCACGGCAAAACCTCGTATGTTGTTGCTTAGTTGCCGGCGCCGAGCGGTTCGGCGAGCTGGGCCGGCATTCGGAAGCGGACATTCTCGGTGACGCCGGAAAGCCGCTGGATCTCGATCTCGTCCATCTCGCGCAGCCGCTCGACCAGCTCCTCGACGAGTTCGTCGGGCGCCGAGGCGCCGGCGGTGATGCCGACCGCGGACACCCCTTCGAGCCAGCGCGGGTCGAGCGCGTTGGCGTCCTCGATCAGATAGCTCGGCACGCCGAACTCGGCGGCGATCTCGCGCAGCCGGTTCGAGTTCGAGCTGTTGGGCGCGCCGACCACCAGCACCACGTCGACGATCTTCGCCAGCTCCAAGGTCGCGCGCTGGCGGTTCTGCGTCGCGTAGCAGATGTCCTTGGTGTCGGGGCCGACAATCGAGGGAAAGCGCGCCTTCAGCGCCTCGATCACCGCGCGCGTGTCGTCGACCGACAGCGTCGTCTGGGTGATGAAGGCGAGCTTTGTCGGGTCGGAGACATTGAGCCGGACGACCTCTTCCGGCTTCGAGATGAGGTGCACCTTGCCGGTGATGCGGCCCATCGTGCCTTCGATCTCGGGGTGGCCGGCATGACCGATAAGGATGATCTCGCGCCCTTGATTGGCGTAGCGCTGGCCCTCGATATGCACCTTCGAGACCAGCGGGCAGGTCGCGTCGATGACCGGCAGGCCGCGCTCCTCGGCGCGCGTCTCGATCGAGCTGGCGACGCCGTGCGCGCTGAAGATCGTCACCGCGCCGGGCGGGATCTCGTCGATCTCGTCGACGAAACGCGCGCCCTTGGCGCGCAGCCGCTCGACGACGTGCCGATTGTGCACGATCTCGTGCCGGACATAGATCGGCGGGCCGTATTTTTCGAGCGCGCGCTCGACGATTTCGATGGCGCGTTCGACCCCGGCGCAAAAGCCGCGGGGCTGGGCCAGGACGACTCGAATCATGCTTGTCTTCTTGCCTCCGCGGCGGTGCCGCCGCCGGTGCGCCTCGATCGCGTGCCGGCCGCTCTATCCCTGCCACAGTTCGCGCCATCCGCGCAATCGCCTGGCATATAGGCAGCGCCAGCGCGGCGACAATTGCGCTGCGCGGATTTGGCCTGCGTCACGACCGCCGCTTTGCTATCACTGTCGCTTGCCATTCACCATTCCGATGCGAGCGATGTTGCTGTCACGACGCGCCCTCCTGCTATCCTCCGCGCCCGCCCTCCTGGCCGCACGCCGCGCGCTGGCGGCCGATGCCGGCGCCGCACCCGCGGTGATCCAGCGCTTCTACGACGCGCTGCTCGCGGTGATGAAAGCGGCGAAGCATCTGTCGTTCGACCAGCGCTACCAAATTCTCGCTTCCATCATCGGCCAGACCTACAACCTTGCCCTGATGAGCCGCCTCGCGGTCGGCCCGGAATGGGCACACATGCAGCCGCCGCAGCAGCAGGCGGTGACCGACGCGTTCTCGCGTTACACGATCTCGGTCTACGCCAACCGCTTCGACGACTACAACGGTGAACGCTTCGCCGTCGAACCCACTCCGGCGAGCAACGCGAACGGCGTCACCGTGCAGACGATCCTGACCAAGTCCGACGGCGACAAGGTGCAGCTAAACTACCTGATGCGGCAAGCGCCGGACGGCGCCTGGCAGGTCATCGACGTCTATCTCAGCGGCACGATCAGCGAGTTGGCGACGCGCCGCTCGGAATTCTCGAGCGTCCTGCAGCAGGGCGGCGGCGACGCGCTCGTCAAGCTTTTGGAGCAGCGCATCGCTGCGCTGCGCACGGGCTGAGCCGGCCGAGCCGCGAGCGCTTTTGCGCGCGCCGCGCGTGGGGCGCGGCGGGATACCGCGCGACGGGCTTGGCGAGATGCGCCGCGCGCATGACCGGGGCCTTCGCCGCGCCGGGCTTTGGCGGCGCGGCCGCCGGGGCGGGCGTCGCGCCGGGGTCGTTGTAGAGGTCGGGGGCGGCGTCGGGCGCCTTACCGTGGCGCAGCTCGGCGGCGCGATGCTGCTGCGACAGGCTGCGCAGCTCGGCATAGAAATCGACCGAGTTCTGTTCCAGGCTGTCGAGCTCGTCGAGCACCTCCGCCCGCTCGTCGACCCCGCCGACGAGGAACCGCGCCGTGGTGAGCTCGGTGATGCCGCTCTGGTTGGCGAGAATCGTGAACGGATCGTCATACGAATCGACCGCGCTGCCGACCGCATCGCGCGGGTTGGTCGGGCCGAGGATCGGCAGGATCAGATACGGCCCCGACGACATGCCCCAGACGTAAAGGGTCTGGCCGAAATCGGCCGGCTGGCGCTCGACCCCGCTCAGGGTCATGACATCGACCACGCCGGCGAACCCGACGCTGCTATTGACCGCGAATCGGCCGAGCGAGATCGCCGCCCGCCTGAATTCCCCTTGCAGCAGGTTGTTGAAGAAGAGGGTCGGCTCCTTCATGTTGTCGAGCATATGATGGATCGCCCGCCGGCCGTCGTCGGGCACCACGGCGACATAGGTCTTCGCCAGGGGCCGGAACAGGGTGTGGTCGAGGAAGAGGTTGAGAGCGAAGGTTTTGCGGTTGAGCGGCTCGAGCGGATCGTCGGCTTGCTCGAACGCGGCGCGGGCGGCCGGGTCGCTCGGCGGGGTGGCGCAGCCCGCCAGAAGGCTCGCCGCCATTAGAGCAACAGCGCCCAGCCAGCGGCCGATGACGCGAGGGGGAAGCGCGTTGCTCACCAAAGGTTCCGCAGGTTCCTGGACGAAATTGGCCGGTGGGTGGCCGGCAGGATTAGCGTCATCGTTGACAATCCGGATCGCGAACGCAACCGCAAAACACGAGTGTCGCGGCCGGGCGATGCAAGCGGCGGCGCCATGAAGCTCGCCCTCCTCGCCCTCGTCCTTATTGCTGTCTGGGCCTATCTCGGCGCTACGGTCGCCGCCGCCTGGCGGTTCTCGCGGCGACGTGTCGCGCCGCCCCCGGTGCAGCCGCCGGTCTCGGTGCTGAAGCCGCTCTACGGCGCCGAGCCTGGGCTGTACGAGAACCTCTTGTCCTTTGTCGACCAGGATTACCCCGAGCTGCAGATCGTCTTCGGCGTGCGCAGCGACAGCGACGGCGCGCTGCCGGTCGCGCGCCGGGTGATCGCCGCGCGCCCGGACCGCGACATCGCCCTCGTCATCGATTCGCGGGCGACCGGCCGCAACCTCAAGGTCGCCAACCTCAACAACATGCTGCCGGCGGCGCGCCACGATGTCCTGATCTTTGCCGACAGCGACATGCGGGTCGGCCGCGACTACCTGGCGGCGGTGACGGCGTCGCTCTGCGACCCGGCAATCGGGCTGGTGACCTGCCTCTACAAGGGCCTGCCGAATGCTGCGATGCCGCTGCGCGGGCCGTGGTCGCGGCTGTGGTCGTGCCTCGGCGCGCTGCACATCAATTACGGCTTCCTGCCCGCGGCGCTGCTGGGCGAGGCGCTGGGCACCGGCGACGGCTGCTTTGGCGCGACGATCGTGCTGCGCCGCGCGGTGCTCGACCGCATCGGCGGGCTCGCCGTGGTGCGCGACGAGCTCGCCGACGACCACCGCATCGGCACCGCGGTGCGCGAGGCCGGGTTCGCGACCGCGCTGTCGCCCTATCTGGTGGCGACTTCGGTCTCGGAGAAAAGCCTACGCTGCCTGTGGCAGCACGAGCTGCGCTGGGCGCGCACCGTGCGGCTGATGGCGCCGATGGGATTTGCCGGCTCAATCGTCACCCATGCCGTGCCAATCGCCCTTTTGGTGGCGCTGTTGAGCGGATTCAGCTTGACCTCGCTGGTGTTTCTGACCATGTCCTGCGCGCTGCGCTGGGCCTCGGCATTGGCGATCGCCGGGCTGCTGCGTTTGCCGCTGGCGGGGCTGTGGCTGCTGCCGCTGCGCGATCTGTTGTCGTTCGCGGTGTTCGCCGGCAGTTTCTGCGGCCGCAACGTGTCTTGGCGCGATCAGCTGTTCCGCATCGAACCCGGCGGAATCATTGTCGAAAGAGACGGCGAATGACGATGAAAACCCTGTTCCTGCATCCGCCCTCGTTTGACGGGTACGACGGGGGCGCCGGCGCGCGCTATCAGATGAAGCGCGAGGTGCGCTCGTTCTGGTATCCGACCTGGCTGGCCCAGCCGGCGGCGCTGGTCGAGGGGAGCAAGCTGATCGACGCGCCGCCGCACCGGCTGAGCTTCGAGGACGTGGCGCCCGAAGTGATGAGCCGCGACCTCGTGGTGATGCACACCTCGACCCCGTCCTTCGCCTCCGACATCCGCACCGCCGAGCGGCTGAAGGCATTGAAGCCGGACCTCAAGATCGGCCTCATCGGCGCCAAGGTCGCGGTCGACGCCGAGGGCAGCCTCAAGGCGTCCGAAGCGATCGATTTCGTCGCGCGCAACGAGTTCGACTTCACCATCAAGGACGTCGCCGACGACCGGCCGTGGGACAAGATCGACGGCCTCAGCTGGCGCAACGCCCAGGGCGTCATCGTCCACAACCAGGAACGCCCGATCCTCGAAGACATGGACCAGCTCCCTTGGGTGACGCCGGTCTATAAGCGCGACCTCGTCATCGAGAATTATTTCGGCGGCTACCTCAAGCACCCGTACATCTCGTTCTACACCGGGCGCGGCTGCAAAAGCCGCTGCACCTTCTGCCTGTGGCCGCAGACGATCGGCGGCCATCGCTATCGCACCCGCAGCATCGCGCACGTCGTCGGCGAGGTGAAATGGGCGATGCAGGCGATGCCGCAGGTCAAGGAGTTCTTCTTCGACGACGACACGCTGACCGACAACCTGCCGCGGGTCGAGGCGCTGGCGCGCGAGCTCGGCAAGCTCGGCGTCACCTGGTCGTGCAACGCCAAGGCCAACGTGCCGCGCGACACGCTGAAGGTGCTCAAGGATAACGGGCTGCGGCTGTTCCTCGTCGGCTACGAGAGCGGCAACCAGCAGATCCTGCACAACATCAAGAAGGGCATGCGGGTCGACGTCGCCCGCCGCTTTACCAAGGACTGCCACGAGCTCGGCATCGTCATCCACGGCACCTTCATCCTCGGGCTGCCGGGCGAGACCAAGGAGACGATCGAGGAAACGATCAAGTTCGCCACCGAGATCAACCCGCACACCATCCAAGTGTCGCTGGCGGCGCCCTATCCCGGGACGTTCCTCTATCGCCAGGCGACCGAGAACGGCTGGTTCGCCGACGAGCACGCCGACCTCCTGACCGAGCAGGGGACGCAGATTGCCCAGCTCAGCTATCCGCACCTCAGCCATGTCGAGATTTTCGACGGGGTCGAGCAGTTCTACCGCCGCTTCTATTTCCGCGCCGGCAAGATCGCCTCGATCGTCAGCGAGATGATCCGCAGCCCGCAAATGATGAAGCGCCGGCTGCGCGAAGGCGTCGAGTTCTTCCAGTTCCTGCGCCAGCGGGAGATGGCGGGCTGACGACCTCGGGCCGTCTGCTTCTCACGTCGTCCCGGCGACGGCCGGGACCCACTGTTCCGACGCAGGACCGGTTGAAAGGTGGACCCCGGCCTTCGCCGGGGCGACACGCTTAGATGCAACCGGCAAAACGCCTCATCGTCACCGCCGACGATTTCGGCCGCGATGTCGCGGTCAACGAGGCGGTCGAAGCGGCGCATCGCGACGGCATCCTCACCGCCGCGAGCCTGATGGTTAGCGCGCCGGCGGCGGCGGACGCGGTAGTGCGCGCGAGGCGGCTGCCCGGTCTCGGCGTCGGCTTGCACCTCGTGCTGGCGGACGGTGCGCCGCTGCTGCCGCCGGCCGAGCTTCCGGCACTGGTCGGCAGCGACGGCGCGTTCGGCGCCGACATGATGCGCGCCGGCTTCCGCTTCTATTTCTCGCCCGCCGCGCGGCGCCAGCTCGCGGCGGAAATCCGCGCGCAGTTCGCCGCGTTCCGCGTGACCGGGCTGGCGCTCGACCACGTCAACGGCCACAAGCACATCCATCTGCACCCGACGGTTGCCCGGCTGGTCGTCGAGATCGGCCGCGAGTTCGGGCTGCGCGCAATGCGCCTGCCATATGAGCCGGCAGCCCCGCTGCGCCGCGCAGTTCCCGCCGAGCGCCGCGCGGCGCCGCCCTGGTCGCCGGTGGTCGCGGCGCTGCGCCGGCGCCTCGACCGCGCCGGGCTGGCGCGCAACGACCAGGTCTTCGGCATCGCCTGGAGCGGCGCAATGACCGAGGAGCGGCTGCTCGCGCTATTGCCGCATTTGCCCGATGGGGTCAGCGAGATTTACGGCCACCCGGCTTGCGGCGCGGCTTCTTTCGTCCCGGGCTACCGTCACGCCGAGGAGCTTTCGGCGTTGCTGAGCCCGGCGCTGCGGCGGCGGATCGGCGAGCTGGGGATCGGGCTGGCGCGGTTTCGCGATCTGTCGCCGTAGCCCGCGCGGGCCCGAGCAGCGCCGGCAACACAAAGAGCGTGCACAGCACCGTCATCGCCAGCGAGATTGTGAGCAGCTTGCCCATCTCGGCCGAGCCGGGGTCGGGCGACAGCATCAGGCTGCCGAACGCGCACATCGTCGTCGCCGCGCTGAACACGACGCCGCGCGCGGTCGACGACTGCAGATGGTCGCTGAGCCCCGCGCGCCAATTCATCACGAAATAGATGTCGAAGGCGACGCCGATGCCGAGCAGCAGCGGCAGCGCGATGATGTTGGCGTAGTTGAGCTTCATGCCGGTGACCGCGGTCAGCGCCAGCGTCATCAGCGCCGCGAGCAGCAGCGGCGCGACCACCACCGCGACGTCGCGCGCCCGCCGCAGCACCACCGCCAACAGCACGACGATCGCCGCGACCGCGATGATCCCCGCCTCGATAAAGGCCGAGGAGATCAGCCGCCCGGATTCCTGGATCGTCACCGGCACACCGGTCGCCTGCGGCGCGATGGCGTGCAGCGCGGCGACAAAGCGCTGCAGCACGGCGGGGTCGCGCGCATCGCCCTTGGGGAACACTTCGATGCGCGCTTCGCCGTCGGGCGCGATCCAGCTCGACCGCAGATCGTCGGGCAGGTCGGCGAGCGTCACCGGCTTTGCCTGCATCAGCTGGGCGAGCACATCGAGCCGGTGCAGCAACCCCGAGAGCAGCGCCTTGTCGAGCGGCGCCACGATGCCCGGGCCGCGCGCCAGCGCCGCGCCGAGCGCCGCGGCAAGATGCGCAGTCGGCTTGTCGTCGGGATGGGCGGCGGCAAATTTGACGAGCGCGTCGCGGCACTGGGCGATCGAGGCCATCACCTCGGCGTCGCTCGGCGCCGGCTTTTTCGCCACCGGCTGAAGGCTCGGGCCGAGCAGCAGGGTGAGGTCGGAGAGGATCGCCAGCTTCTGGTCCTGGTCGGCCGGGATGAAGCTGGCGCCGGTGATGATTTGCGCCACCTCGGGCAGCTCGCCGATCTTGCCGGCGAGCGCGGCCGCCTGGTCGAGCGAGGGCACCACGATCTCGGCCGTATAGGGCGTCGTCTGCGGGTCGCGCATCAGGTCGAACGCGGTCCGCATCGCCTCGCCGTTGGGGTCCTTGAGGTCGATCGGGTCGAAGTCGAAACCGACGAGCGGCAGCAGCGCGAGGCACCCCACCGCCAGCACCGCCGCCGCGCCGATCACCCAGCGCCTCCGCTCGCGCAGAAACGCATCGGCCGGCGCGGCGCGCGCGAACCCCACCGGCTCGGGCTCGGCGCGCGGCCGCAGCAGCGTCAGGAGCGCCGGCAGCAGCAGGAAATTGAGCGCGATCGCGATCACCATTCCGGCGCCGGCGATCCAGCCCAATTCGCGCACCCCGACATAATCGGTCGGCACGAACGACAGAAAGCCGATCGCCGTCGCCGCCGCGGCAAGCGCCAGCGACGGGCCGATCCCCCGCGCCGCGCCGCCAAGCGCCGCGTCGAGCGTGCCGAGGCGGTGGCGCTGGTCGCGGTAGCGCACCGAGAACTGGATGCTGAAATCCACCGCCAGCCCGACAAACAGCACGCCGAACGCCACCGAGATCAGGTTGAGCGAGCCGATCGCCAGCGCGGCAAAGCCGGCGGTCAGCACCAGCCCGGCCAGCACCGTCGCGAGGATCGCCAGCACCAGCCGCGGCGAGCGCAGCCCGGCGAGCAGGATCAGCACCACCGAGCCGACCGAAAGCAGCGTCGAGCGCAGCGCGCCTTGCTTGAGCGCGGCGAACTGCTCGTCGTCGAGCGCGACCGAGCCGGTGATGCGCACGCGGACGCCGTCTTTCGCGTCGAGCCCGAGCTCGGCGGCGATGCGGCGGATCTCGTCGGTCGCCTTGAGGCCCGGCTCCAGCGCGCTGTAGTCGAGCACCGGCTGCGCCAGCACGAATTTGCGCAGCTCGTGCGGGCCGGGCTTGGCGCCGGTCAGCAGCTGCTGCCACGGCAGGCCCTCGGCCTTGCCGGCGGCGACGCCGTCCACGGCATCGGCGATCTTGTCGAGCGTCGGGGCGAGCTTGTCGATGCCGACATCGCCCCGGCTCGCGCCGTCGATGAACAGCTTCAGCGTATCGAACAGGCCGCGCAGGCTCGGGTCGGCCGACAGGCTGCCGATCAGCGGCTGCGCGGTGACCAGCCGGTCCGACAAGGAATTCAATTCGTCGACCGAGAGGAACAACAGCCCGTTCTTGTCGAAGAACGCGCCGCCATCGGGCCGGCGCACATGGCGGAAGAATTGCGGCTCGGCCTTGAGCCGGTCGGCAAGGCGCTGTGCCGCGTCGTCGGCGAGGTCGCCGTTCGCGCCGTCGATGACGATCGCCAGGAGGTCGGCATTTTGCGGAAACGCCTTGTCGAGCTTGAGCTCGTTCTGCCGCCACGGCAGATGGCTCGGCAGCAGCTTCTCGATGTCGGTGTCGAGCGCGAGATGCCCGGCGGCGTACCAGGCGGTCAGCACCACCAGCGCCAGCGCGGCGAGCGCGTGGAGCGCGGCATGGCGGCGGCTGGCATCGACGAGACGGGCAATAAACGACGCGATCACGGCGCCTCGGCAAAGGAGCGGATACGACGGGTTCGGCGCGACGAGGCGCAGATCGCCTGTTTAAAGCAAGTGAGGCGGCGGCGGAACAGGCTCGGCTGAGCGGCGGCGGACAATCCAATTAGGCGAAATCGCGGCGGCGAGGTGAGCAAAATGCCGCGAAATCACCGATCCAGGGTCACATTGCGGACACGCTTCACCGCCATCTTCCCTACAATCTGATGTGACAGGAGGGGAATCATGGCCGGACGCGCCGATTGCTGCCGCTATGAGCCGAGCCTCGACGAGCTGCTCGAAGACGACATCATGCAGCCCGTGCTGGAGAGCGCCGGCTACGACCGCGAACGGTTTCACGACCTGATGGTCGAAACCGGCGAACGGGTGCGCCTGTCACGCGAGGCCGACGAGCGCGATTAGCAACCACCAGACTTAATTCGTCATTGCGGGCTCGCGGCGCGCGCCCGGAATGACGGGATTAGTGGGCGTCGTAAGCTTGCTTTCGCCGGGACGACCAAGGCCGCCTCACACCGCTCTTCGGGCCTTGAGCGCCGCGGTGAGCGTCCCCTCGTCGAGATAGTCGAGTTCGCCGCCGATCGGCACGCCCTGGGCGAGGCGCGACACCGTGGCCCCGGTCGCGGCGGCGCGGTCGGCGATGTAATGCGCCGTCGTCTGCCCGTCGACCGTCGCGTTCAAGGCAAGGATCAGCTCCATGCCGGGCGAGAGCCGGGCGATCAGACGGCCGATATTGAGGTCTTCCGGCCCGATGCCGTCCAATGCCGACAGCGTGCCGCCGAGCACATGATAGCGGCCGCGAAACGCCTGGGTGCGCTCCAGCGCCCAGAGGTCCGCGAGGTCCTCGACGACGCAGAGCGCCTGCGCGTCGCGGCGCGGGTCGCGGCAGATCGCGCAGGGCTCGGTGGTGTCGAGGTTGCCGCAAATGGGACACGTGCGGATCGCCGCCGCCGCGTCCTTGAGCGCCACGGCCAGCGGCTCCATGACGCTTTCCTTGCGCTTGATGAGGTGCAGCGCGGCGCGGCGCGCCGAACGCGGCCCCAGGCCGGGCAGCTTGGCGAGCAGGCCGATCAGCGTATCGAGCTCGGACATGAACTCAAATTACCACCCCGGCGAAGGCCGGTGCCCTTTTTTCGACCGCCCGAAAAGCCGATCGATGGGTCCCGGCCTTCGG
>DASZLY010000251.1:0-6612 GCA_035552135.1 Allostellaceae bacterium
TCCTGCCGCCGCCGCGCCCGACCCGGCGGCGCTCCAGGCGGCCGCCGGCATCCTCAACAACGCGCAACGGCCGGTCATCCTGGTCGGCCGCTTCGCCCGCAACGAGGCGGCTTGGGCGCGCCGCGTCCAGCTCGCCGAGGCGCTCGACGCCACCGTGTTCACCGATCCCAAGACCGGCTCGGGCTTCCCGACCGCGCACCGGCTGCAGGGCCCGCCCGCCGGCAACGCGCCGAGCGCCGAGGCCTGCGCGCTGCTGCGCGAGGCCGACGCGATCCTCAGCCTCGACTGGGTCGATCTCGGCGGCGCGCTCAAGGCGGCCTGTGGCGGCGCGGAGGTCAAGGGCAAGGTCATCCTCGCCTCGCTCGACCACCAGCTCCACAACGGCTGGAGCATGGATTACCAGGGCCTGCCGCCCGCCGATATCCACCTCGCGGTGGCGCCCGACATCGCGGTCGCCGCGCTGCTGCCGCTCATCAAGCCGCGCACTCCGCGCCCGGCCGCACCGGCGCCGGAACCGGCGTCGCCGCCGCCTGAGGCGCCGCAAGACGTCATCACCCCGCTCTCGCTCGCCGGTGCGCTGCGCGAGGCGATCGGCGGCCGCACCACCTGCCTCATCCGCACGCCGCTCGCCTGGGGCGGCCACGCGTGGGAGACCGCGCACCCGCTCGACATGCTCGGCGGCGACGGCGGCGGCGGGATCGGCGGCGGGCCGGGGATGGCGGTCGGCGCGGCGCTGGCGCTACGCGGCACCGGCCGGCTGCCGATCGCGGTGCTCGGCGACGGCGACACGCTGATGGGCGTCACCGCGCTGTGGACGGCGGTGCATTACCGCATCCCGGTGCTGATCATCGTCGCCAACAACAACTCGTTCTTCAACGACGAGCTGCACCAGGACCGCATGGCGCGCCAGCGCGAGCGGCCGGTCGGCAATCGCTGGATCGGCCAGCGCATCGCCGACCCCGAGCCCGACATCGCCACCCTGGCGCGCGGCCAGGGCGCCACCGGCCTCGGCCCGGTGCGCGACCCCGCCGAACTGGTGCGCACCCTGCGCCAGGCGATCGAGACGGTCGAAGATGGCGGCGTCGTCCTCGTCGATGTCCGCGTCGAGCCGGGCTACGCCACCAGCATGGGCGCGCACTACTCGCGGCGGTGAGCGGAAAAGCGGACCGCGGGCGTCCCGCCCGCCAAGCGGCGAGACGGCCACGGTCCGGTGGTTAGGCCCGGCGCTGCTCGCGTTCCGTCGGCGAGTCCGTCGCGAAATCCGCTTCGATCGCGGCGGGCAGAAACTTCATGACCTCGCTGACAAACTTCGGAATTGACGGTTTTTTCGCCTCCGGTCGGCCGTGCCAAAAGCAGCTCAAATCGGCGCGCCAATCGGGCCGTTTGGCGAGCAAGGCGTGGAGCTGGAACAGCGGATTGGCATCCTGCCTGTCGGGAATCAGCACCCCCAGCAGATAGGCCAGGTGATCCCGAAGGTTGTTGCTCGCCACAAGCTTGTCGGTCGTCAATGCCCACAAACCCGTTTTTCCGACGAGTTCGCCGGTGCGCGGCCCTGCGAAATAGGTTTCGCCTTTGGCGTACTGGACCGTCGGCACGACCCGCAATGCCCTGGTGACGGCGTCCGGCGTCAGCAAGTCGCCGACCACGCGGAACGTCAAATAGGTATTGCGGGTGTCGGAATGCTCAGACTTCATCGTACACGCTTCCGAGTGCCTCACCCTTTTCGTCGGTCACATCACCGTTGCGATAGATAATAACCCGATCGGGCCCGCGCAGGGGGCTGCGACCTTTGATTTTGTGAATGGCTCGGCGCAACTGCCATTCTTCGACGCCCAGCGCTTCGCTAACATAAGGGCTCGGGTTTTGCGGCCGATCCCACAGAATGTCACGAGGCGTATCCGAACGGGCCATGATGATGATTATCGCATAAGATCATCGCCATGCCCGACACCACCACCGCCCTATCCCGCGTTCCCGCCGGCACCGACCTCGTCGAATGGTATTTCAACGAGGGCTGGACCGATGGCCTGCCCGTCGTGCCGCCGACGGCGGAGAAGATCGCCGCCTGCATCAAGGCGCTGGGCGGCGAGCCGGAGTTTCTCGAATGCCGGGTGCCGCCGCGCTATGGCGGCCTCACCCGCGAGGTGCTCGCGGTCAACATGGTAATGGCCGGGTGCAAGCCGGACTACGCGCCCGTCGTGCGCGCGGCAATGCTGGCGCTGACGACCAGCGCCTTCAACCTCAACGGCGTGCAGGCGACGACGCACATGGCCGGGCCGCTGCTCGTGGTCAACGGCCCGGTCGCGCGCGAGATCGGCATGAACGGCGGCACCAACGCGTTCGGCTCGGGCAACCGCGCCAACGCGACGATCGGCCGAGCGATTCGCCTCATCCTCCTCAATGTCGGCGGCGGCACGCCGGGCGACCTCGACAAATCGACGCTCGGCCACCCCGGCAAATACACCTATTGCGTCGCCGAGAACGAGGCTGGGAGCCCGTTCGCGCCCTACCATGTCGAGAAGGGGTTTGCGCCCGAGGATTCGACCGTTTTCGTCATTGCCGCCGAGCCGCCGCACAGCTGCACCAACCATGTCGCCGACGATCCCGAGGGCATTCTCGACACGATCTGCTCGGCGATGTCGACGATCGCCAACAACAACGCGGTGTCGAGCGGCCATTGCGCGGTGGTGATCGGCCCGGAGCACGCCCGCACCATCGCCGCCAAGGGCTGGACGCGGCACGACATCCGCAACTACCTGCACCTGCATTCCGGCAACCGGTTCGGCGACCTCGCCTTCGATCATCGCTACGGCAAGATCTACAACCGCAACCTGCCGCGCTGGTACAAGCGCGAGCTCGAGGCGCGCATCCCGATCGTGCCGAGCCCCGATCACATCCACCTTTTCGTGATCGGCGGCGCGGCGGGGCGGTTCTCGGCCTTCATCCCGGGTTGGGGGCACATGTCGTCGCCGGTGCTGCGCGGTATCGAGGGCGGCGGCCCCTCGGGCCCGGTCTGCGTCGATGGGACGTGTTACCTCTGACTTCCCCTCGACGCTAAAATCGCCGTATTCGTCTTGTAGAGCTATGCCGCAGTCGATAATGCAGCAGAGAGGCGCCTGTAAATTTCCAGCAAATATCAGGCGGAACAGGCGGGAGGGGACAGATGGATGAATTGACCGTTTTCGACCCGCGCGGCCGCGTCGATGCCGTGCCGGTGGCGCTGGCGCCGCGCGCGTCGGCGCTCGCCGGCAGGCGGCTCGGCATTCTCGACAACACCAAATGGAACGCCAACCGGCTGTTGCGCAAGACCGCCGCGCTGCTCGAAGAGCGCCACAGCATCGCCGCAGTCAGGTACTACAAGAAGGAAAGCTTCTCGAAAGTCGCCGACCCGGCGCTCATCGCCCGGATCGCCGCCGACAACGACATCGTCCTCACCGCGATCGGCGACTGAGGGTCGTGCACGTCGTGCTGTACGCATGACGGCATTGCTCTTGAGGCCCTCGGCCGGCCGGTCGCGGTGGTGGTGACCACCGAGTTCGTGCACGAAGCCAATATGCAGCGCGACGCGCTCGGCATGCCCGACCTCGCGCCGGTGGTGATCGACCACCCGCTGTCGACGCTGTCGGACGCCGAAATCGCCGAGCGCGCCGAGCAGGCGGCGGCGCAAAGCGTGGCGATCTGGCTCGGGACGCCTATATAGGAATGCAACTCGGCTCGTCGCCGAAGAGACGGTGGCACTGCCATGACCGATGAATTCGACCGCCGCGCCCACCGCTTCCCGGAGAGCAAGTTTTTCGAGGACCTCAAGATCGGCGACAGCTTCTACATCCCGAGCCGCACCGTCACCGATGCCAATTTCGCCGCGTTCCAGACCGTCTCGGGCGACAACCATCCGATCCATTACGACATTGAATATTGCCGCGAGCGCGGCCATCCCGGGCCGCTCGCGCACGGTCTCCAGGTGCTGTGTTTCACCGCGGCCGGCGCCGGCACCTTCGCGCATGTCGTCGGCGATTCGCTGATCGCCTTTATCGAGCAGTCGTCGAAATTCCTGAAGCCGGTCTATCCCGGCGACACGCTCTACCCGTCGCTGACAATCGCCGCCCTGGCGCCGCAACGCACGACCGGTGTGGTGACGGTCGCGGTGGGTGTGCACAACCAGAAGAACGAGCTGGTGCTGAGCGGCGAACAGAAATACCTGCTGCGGAAGCGCGATCCCAATCCCGGACGCGTCAGCGGCCAACGATGATGCCGGCGAGCAGCTCGCCGGCGCGGCGGCAATCCTCGGCGCTGATGTCCATATGCGTCACCGCGCGCACTGTGCGCGCGCCGAGCGCCGAGATCAGCAACCCCGCCGCCTTGGCCGCGGCGACGACGGTGGCGGCATCGGCGGCGTCCTCGGTCATCTCCCAGATGACGATGTTGCTCTGCACCGTCGCGAGATCGAGCCGCACGCCGGGCAGCCCGGCAATACGCTCGGCGACGAACCGCGCGTTGACGTGGTCGTCGGCCAGCCGCGCAACATTGTGGTCGAGCGCGTAAAGTCCGGCGGCGGCAAGGATGCCCGATTGCCGCATCGCCCCGCCGAACCGCCGTCGCGCGGTCACCGCCTGGGCGATCAGTGCCTTGCTGCCGGCGAGTACGCTGCCGACCGGGCAGCCGAGCCCCTTCGACAGCGCCACCGAGACGAGGTCGAACGGCTGCGCCAGCTCGCCGATGCCGGCGTTGCTCGCCGCCGCTGCATTGAAGAGCCGCGCGCCGTCGAGATAGGAGGCGATGCCGGCGTCGCGCGCCGCGGCGCAGATCGCCACCGCCTCGGCCTGCGGGAAGACGATGCCGCCGCCCATGTTCTGCGTATTCTCGATCGCGACGAGCCCGGTCGGCGGCAGCACGATATGCCCGCGCGGCTTGATCGCGGCGCGGAACTCGCCGGCGGTGAAGCGGCCGCCGGTGCCGATCGCGGTGAACTGGACACCCGAATTGGCCGCGGCGGCGCCGGCCTCGTGCCACATCATGTGCGCGTTCTGGCCGACGACCACGTCGTCGCCCGGGTGCGTCAGCAGCCGCAGTGCGATCTGGTTCGCCATTGTCCCGCTCGGCACGAAGAGCGCAGCCTCCTTGCCGGCGAGCGTGGCGACGCGCTCCTGCAGCAGGTTGACCGAAGGGTCTTCGCCGTACTGGTCGTCGCCGACCGGCGCCTCCGCCATTGCGCGACGCATCGCCGCGGACGGACGGGTCACGGTATCGGAGCGCAAATCGATGACGGCGTCGGACATGGGCTGAGCTCCGGCAGGAGAGGCGCGAGGCGGTGCGATGCGCCGCTAGAATGGCGCATCTCTGCCACATGCGTCATCTCCGGTGCATAAAATCCGGGCGATCCGCGCCGATGGAATTAGCTGTATCATAATGTAAAATCGCTGAAAAATACGTCGCCGCGCGCAGATTGAATTCGCCCGGTCGGCGTGCTGTCATTTCACATGACTGTCTCACCGGATGAGACGATGTGTCGGGTGCTAAACCCTTACTGGCGCAGGTTCGCCTGCGCCAGTTTGCTTTTTCTCGCCCTGTCGCCGGGCGCGGGTGCGCAAACCGAGACGCGGTTCTTTCGCATCGGCGCGGCTTCGACCGGCGGCAGCTTCTTCGAGATCGGCGGTATCGTCGCCGCCGCGATCTCGAGCCCGGTCGAGGGGTCGGCCTGCGCAGCCGCTGGCGGCTGCGGCGTACCGGGCCTCGTGGCGGTGGCGCAGGCGACGCAGGGATCGATGGAGAATTTGCGGCTGGTCAACAACAAGCAGATCGAGTCCGGTTTCGCCCAAGCCAATCTCGCCGCGATGGCTTATCGCGGCGTCGGCGCCTTTGCCGATGAAGGGGCGATGCCGCATCTGCGCGCGATCGCCAGCCTGTCCGAGGAGGCGTTGCACGTCGTGGTACGCCGCGACAGTGCGATCCGGACGCTGCAAGACCTCGCGGGCAAGACCGTGGCGGTCGGCGAGAACGGCTCCGGCACCGCGGTCAACGCGCAGGCGCTGCTCGCGGCGACGGGGCTTGGCGAGGATCAGGTGACGCGCAAGAACCTGCGTCCGGCGCAGGCGGCCGAGGCGATGAAGGCGGGCACGGTCGATGCGCTGATCCTCGCCGGCAGCTATCCGGTGCCGGCGATCCAGGAGCTCGCTACCGCGCTGCCGGTGCGGCTGGTGCCGATCGACGGCGCGGTCGCGGAGAAACTGGCGCAGCAATACGGCTCCTACCGACCGACGACGATCCCGGCCGGGGTCTACCGCAACCTCGACGACGACACGGTGTCGGTCGGGTTTTCCGCGCTCTGGGTGGCGGGCGAAGAGGCCGACGCGGAGCTGATCCACGACATCACCCGCGCGGTGTGGAGCGAGGGCGCAACGCAGCTCTTTGCCGGGATCGATCCGATCGGCAAGCAGATCCGCCTCGCCAACGCGCTCAACGGCCTTTCGCTGCCGCTGCATCGCGGCGCCGAACGCTTTTACCGCGAACGCGGCATGACAACAGACCAGCTGCCGGGCGCCGAAGACCCGGTCGCAGAACAACCGGGTGGAACGCCGAAATGAACGATAAAGGCTGGCGCGAGCGCTGGCGGGA
>DASZLY010000252.1:0-25505 GCA_035552135.1 Allostellaceae bacterium
CGCCTCGACGAAGCGGTGCAGTGCTATCGCGACGCGCTGCAAGAGTGCACGCAGCAGCGCGCGCCGATGCAATGGGCGATGACGCAGAACAATCTCGGCGGGGCGCTGCTGCGCCTCGGCGAGCGCGGCGAGGGCAATGCGCGGTTCGAAGCGGCGGTCGGCGCGTATAACAACGCGCTCTCGGTCTTCATCGCGTCGAGCGCGATCTATTACCTCGAGATGTGCTGGGAAAACCGGGACCGGGGGATCGCGCTGCTCGCCAAGCGGCGCGGCTCCGCAATGCTGCCGCCGAGGCCGCCCGAGCCGGCCGACACGCCACTATTTAGCGGACTTTAGGTAGTCGATCAGCGCGGCGTCGAGCCGTGCGATATCGCCCTCCAGCCGATGCACGAAATCGGCACCTTGGAGGCGCAATTTTGCCGGCGTCGGGGCACGGATCGTCGCCAGTGTCTCGCGCACCCGGGTGACGCCGAAGACTTCGGTGCAGCCGTGCATCGCCTGCACCGCCGCCGCGAATGATTCGACATCGCCAGTGCCGCAGGCGCGGTCGATATCGGCGACGATGCGCGCCGATTCGACGCGGAAATTGTCGATCAGATCCTGCAGCGCCTCGCCTTCCTGGCTCGCCGACCAGAGCGGCTGGCCGCCGTCGGAGCCGCTCGCCGCGGCGCTCTCGCCGGCAAAGCGCGGGTGCGAGGCGATCTCGGTGACGACGGCGCGCGGCCCCGCCGCTGCCGACCGTGGCTCGTCGTCGAGCGCGGTGGCGATCGCCGCGACCAAGCGGCGGCCCTCGACCGGCTTCGGCAGCACCGCGTCGAGCCCCGCCGCCCGCGCGCGCCGCTCGGCGATCTCCGGGGCTTCGCCGGAAAGCGCGATGATCGGCAAATTCGGCCGCGCTCGCCGGCAGTGCCGCGCCGCGCCGAAATCGGCTCCGGCATAGCCGGTGAGGTCGAGCAGCAGCGCATCGATATCGCGCGTCTCGAGCCCCTGCCGCGCCTCGTCGACATCCTCGGCGAAATGCACGATATGGCCGGCGCCGGCCAGGATCGAGCCGAGTATCTTGCGGTTCGCCGGGTTGCCGGCGGCGACCAGGATCTGCCGCCGCCGGGGCCCGGAAGAGCCCGCCGCCGGTGCGGATCGCGGCGGCACGAAGCGGATCGGCATGTCGTCGGGCGGGCTCGCCGCCGCGGCGGCAGCCTCCTCCACCGGCGCCGGGCGCGGCGGCCCGGCCGCGCGCGGCCGCAGCGGCGCGATCTCCTCGGTAGCGGGCGGACCGCGGCGCGCCGGCGCCGGCTCGTCGAGCGCCGGCAACGCACCGTCGGCGAGAAACCAGTCGGCCGGCTCGACCCGCAGCGCATGCAGCGCGCCGCGCAGCGCGGCGTGGGTGAACGGCGCCGGCAGGATGCCGTCGAGCTCGCCGTCGGCGAGCCCGATGACGCTGTCGATGCGCGGCTCGTCGGCGACGAACAGCACGTAAGGCGGCTCCGGCCCGCGCGGCTCGGTCGCGCGATGCGCCCAAGCGAGCGCCTGGAGCACGTCGCCGCGCCCATCGACGATCAGCGCGGCCCGGCGCATGCCGGAATCGAAGGAAGCGAGATAGTCGAGCGCCGCATCGCCGGCGCCGATCCACCGCGGATCGCCGCGCCAGGCTTCGAGCGGCTCGATCAGGTCGGCGACGAATTCGGCATCCTTGGTGACGATCAACAGCGGCAGATGCGCGAGGTCGAGCGGCAAGGATAGCGACGCCTGGTCGATGGCAAAGGGCAGCTCGACGCGCATCGCCAGGCCGCGCCGCGCATCGGTCTCGACCGCGAGCCGGCCGCCCATCAGCCCGACCAGCCGGTCGGCGACCGCAAGGCCGAGCGGCCGGCCGGTAGCGTCCATATCCTCGTCGACCGTTTCGAGGGGGTTCTCGGCGAGCGTGCTCGCCACCGCGAGGCGCAGAGTCACCTGCGCCGCGCCGAGCTCGGCGTCATCCAGATCGATCGCGTCGAGATTGATCCGCACCTTGGCCTTGCCGGAATGGCGGATCGCGTTGGTGATGAGGCAGATGATGATCTGGCGCAGCTGGTGCGGCCAGCCGCGCAGCTGATAGGGCAGAAGCGGGTCGATGCGCAGCGCCAGCACGATGCCGCGCTCGGCGGCCGGCGCGCGCAGCGCAGCGACCGCGCCGTTCGCGAGGCGGTAAAGGTCGAACGAACGCGTCTCGGGCGCGAACGTGCCGCCGTCGATCTTGACGTAGTTGAGCATGTCGTCGAGCTGCAACAGCATCGCGCGGGCGCTGAGCCGCACTCGGGAGATCGTGTCCCATTGCGCGGGGTCGAGCGCGGCGCGGTCGAGCGCCGCGCCGGCGCGCGCGATGGTCCGCAACGGCGCCCGCAGATCGTCGCTCAGCGCGGCGAGAAAGCGGTTCTTGGCCGCGTTGGCGCTTTCCGCCTCGCTCCTCGCCGCGCCGAGCCGGTGCAGCACGGCGCCGACATAGGCCGGCAGCAGCACCATCGCCAGCGCCAGGCCGGCGGCGAGCAGCGGGTGCTCGCGCCAATAGGGGGTCGCCGCCGTCACCACGGCGAAAGCCGCGAGTTCCAGCCCGAGCGCCGCGAGCAGCGCGCGCCTACCGTGATGCTCGGCATTGCTGATCGCGATGTAGCAATAGACCAGCGCCAGCGGCGCGGTCAGCCCGCCGCCGGCGGCGAGCAGGATCGACAGCAGCGTGACGTCGGAGACGAGGGCCGCCCAGCGCCGCAACCCCGAGCGGCGCGGGTCGAGGATCACGTTGAGCAGGAACAGCCAGGCCGCCGCGAGATTGAGCGAGCCGATCAGCAGCGACGGCCCGATCGACGGGTCGTCCGGCAGCGCCGCCAGCAGCGCGAAGACATAGCCGAGGATCAGCGCGGCGAGCAGCACCCGGGCGATGATCTGGCGATATTCGCCGCCGGCCTCGCCGCGCAGGCGGGCAAGCGCGGTGTCGAGGCCCTGCAGCGCCACGGTGAAGCCGACCAGCGCCGGTGCGAAGAGCAAGGCGCTGACCAGGACAATCCCGGTATGCGGCGCGCCGAGCATCGCCAGGCCGCCGGGCAGCGCGGCGAGCCCGACCGGCGGCAATGCCCCGGCCAGCACCAGTGCCAGCGCGACCAGCCGCGGCGACTGCGTCAGCCAGTCCGGCCAGCGCGGCCGCGACGGCATGAACGACCGCACCGGCGCGTCGCTGTCCGGCCGGTCAGGCGATGGATCGGGCATGCTGCCCACGTCGCAGTCCCCGCGGCGGTGCGCCCAGCGCGACAACGCTCCGATTGGCGCAGGCGAAGTTTATACGACGCGCGAATAACGGGCGATTTGCCCGCCTGCGAGCAAGCCGGGGCGGTGTGGAAATCACCAGCGTTTGCGCTGCTTTGCGCCATATCGTGGCGAAACCGGCGGGTATGCCGGGCGAGCCGGCGCTGTCGCATTGCGCGAATCGCCGCCGCCGGGAAAACACGGGGCGCCGGCAGCCGGTTACGGCAGCACCAGCATGCCGACCCGGAGCACCGTGGCGATGCTCGGGTCGCTGATCGGGATCTGCTCGTCGGGATTGTACATTTTGAGCATCAGCGGACCGATGCCGTCGCCGATCACCACCGCGGCTTCGGCCGTACCGTCCTTGCGGTTGAGGAAGACGATGTCGCCCATCGCCGCCGGCACTTGCGGGTCGACATAGGCGAGCGCGCCGGGGCGCAAGAGCACGCCGAGCCGCTGCGAGAAGTTGCGCACGAGAAAGCCGGTCTCGCTGGGGCGCAACAGCTCGTGCAGCGGCACCCGCTCGGTTGCCGCTTCGTGATCGATGGAAAAGCGGTGAATCCCGGTATTGTCGATTTTCATCCGGCCGCAAACCGGCAATAAGGCCGGCTCGGCGGCCGGCGCGGCGGCATAGCGGATGCTCCGTTGCAGCGCGTAGCGCTCCAGCGCGCCGAGGCGGCCCCACTTTCCACCTTCCTTCAGGAGCGAGCGCGGCACCCGCGGCAGCAATTGCTCGACCGGCACGCCGTTCTTGAGCTGCTCGAGATTGTCGGCGGTGCGCCGTTCGAACAGCCCGGTCAGCGCGTTGGGGCTCATGTCGTAGAGCCGGGCGACCTTGCCGATCTCGTCGCCCTGGATCATCCGGCTCGCCATCTCCATGCGGTGATAGACGGACAGCGTCATGCCGATCGCATCGGCGACCTGCTGCATCGTCTTGCCGCGGCTTTTGCGGAGGCTGGCCAGCACATAGCCCGCCGCCGCCGCGCCGCTGGCGATGCTGCTGCCGACCACCTCCTGCTGCGCGCGCTGCCAGCGCCGCACCCCTTCCGCCGAGTCGCGGCCGCTGAGGACGGGGATTTCATCCGGCTGGCAACGCAGGATCGCGGCCAGGTTGGCAAGCTGCAGATTCGTCAAACGACGCTCGCCGCTCTCCATCTTCGACACGGTCGATTCGCCGATTGGGGGGTCCATCATGCGCCCGACCTGCGCCTGGGTCATTTGCCGGCGCAAACGCAAATCTCTGATATTGTTGGGAAAGACGATTTCAGATCGGGCTCGCATCTTTCCCTCCATACCGCAACATTGAAAATTTCCCGGTTATCGTCAAGCTGGCACCCGTGGGGGAATCGGTCATCGTGATTCGGGACGGTTTTGCGCCGGCTCAGCCGGCGACGGGGCGACTCTGAGTCGCCGCCGGAACGCCGCAAGGGAAGGCGCCGGGGTGGGACAGATCGACAGGGTGCGGCCGATCATACGGGCGCCGCGCTGCCGCGGCGAAAATCCGGCGACCGCTGCGGCGTTGACCCGCGGCGAATGCCTCGACGCGCTGCTCGACGCCTTCGCCGACATCGCCGAGCGCGACGACATTCACCAGGCCGCCGAGCGCCTGGCGCGCGTCCAGGAGTGGATCAGGGCTGAGGCCGACGCTGCCGCCGCCGATCCGCTCTTCGCCGCTCTGCGGCTTGCTTCCTGAGAAAGAGCGCCAGAGCTTCATTGAAGAGTCCCCGCAGTGCCGAGCAGGGCTTCCAGCTCGACGAGTTTCTGGGCGATCGATTGGGGATTGGCCTGGTAGGCGCCCGAGGCGACGGCCTGCTGCAGCTCGGTGACCTTCGACTGATCGATCCCGGGCGTATTGCTCGCCGCCTGGAGGATGTTCTGCAGCAGTGTCTCGGTCTGTGCAACATCGGCAAGGTCGGCGCCGCCGCCGCTCACGGTGGCATTGGCAGCGGCAGTATTGTCCGCCGTGCCGGCCGAATTCGCCGCGCCGGCCTGTCCGGTCGAGGCCGGCGAAGTCGGGGTGATCGGGGCCGAATTGTCTACCCCACGGATCGGATCAGGCATAATCGCGTCTCCCGCTCAGCGCCGAGTCGGGGCCGGTCTCCTCGAAGGCCATCGCGTCGGGAAAGATGGTGCGCCAAGTCTTGGCCAGCTCCTCGACCGCGACACGCGCCGCGGCGATGGCTTCCAAATCGTCCCCGGCATTGCCCTTCAGGATCGCAGCCAGGACGTATTGATACACGCTCGCGAGGCATTCGCTCAACGCGGCCGGTGCCGTGCCGGAGAGGCCGAGCATGAATTCGACGACGCTCCCCGCCGAGCTCAGCGCCTGCGCCTTTTCGGCTCGCTCGTTGGCGGCGATCGCAAGCTCGGCTCGCAGCAGCAGATTGCGGGTCGCGTCGAGCGCCATCTTCATGAAATCCTCGGGCCGCGCGCCGATGCCCTCGACCGCGCGATAAGCGCCAGCAGCGTTGTGGTATGGCCGTGCGCCGATCATCGTCAGCCTCCTGCTAGCCCGAAGTCTGCGTGAAATAAGTCGTCAGGAAACTGCTCACCGTGCTCAGCTGATTGAGCGTCGCCTCGGCGGCGGTGAATTGGTTGGTGAGGTTTTGCGTCTCCTGGGCCGCTTGCTTCTGCAGCGCCACGATCTGCTTGTTCATCGACGCGATCGTCGTGTTGAGGCTGTTGATCTGGCCGACAGCCCCGCCCGAACCGCTCGCCAGCGCCGCGGTGACGACGCTCGACAGGCTGCCGAAAAGCCCCTGGCTCACCGTCACCGTGCCGAGATTGCCGGTGACCCCGGGCTGGATCTGCAAATCGAGGCCGGACAGCGAGCTCTGGCCATTGACCACCAGGACCCCGTCGGTGCCGCTCGCCGCCAGCCCGTTGATCGTGCCGCTGACGGCGCCGTTATTGTTGCTCGTGACGACGACTGCGTAGGTGCCGGCCGGCGCGGGGCCGAGCCTGGTGACCGCGACATTGGGATTGCTCGCGATGCCGACCGCGCCGAGCAGCGAGGCGACGGCCGCGTAATTGCCTTGCGCGGCGCTCTCGAACGCCGCGTTGTCCAGCGTGATAGTGCCGCCGCTGGCGATCTGGAACCCGACCGAGCTCAGCGAGTTGAACGACGTGCCGCCTGGCGCGCCGCCGACCCCGATCTCCGCGGTCAGCGAGTTGAGCAGGGTCTGCCGTAGCTGCTCGACACCCACATTGCCGAGGAGCGGGCCGGCGCCGCTCGTCGCGCTGAACGCGGTTTCCTGGTTAATCGTATTGAGCGTCTGGTTGAGCGCCTGGACAACGCCCTGCGCGGCATCGTCGAGCGGGGTGATATTCTGGCTGACGCTAACCGTTGCCGATCCATTACCCGCCAAGGTCAGCGTCACGCCCGGGATCACCCCGCTGACCGTATTGGAGCCGCTGGTAATGCTGATGCCGTTGAGCGAGAACCCGGCATTCGCGGCGTCCTGCGAATCCGTCAGATCAAAGGCGCCGGTATGGTAGCTGAGCCCGGCGAGCCCCCCGGTGCCGCTGACCGTGAAGGCGTTGGCCGTGCCGGTGCCCTTGCCCGTGAGCGCGAGCCGATAGCTCGATCCGTCGAACACCACGCTCGCGTTGACGCCGGTATTGGCCTGGTCGATAGCCGCGGCGATTGCCGAGAGGCTCGACGAGCCGCTGGTGATGTTGACCGTGACGGCGGTGCCGCTGCCGACCTGGATCGAAATCGACCCGGAGCCAAGGCTGCCGCTCGCGCTAGCCGACCCCGACGAGATCAGCGTCTCGGCTTGCGCCAGATGGACATTGCTGAGGGAGTAATTGCCGACCGGCGCCGCGTTCGTCGCTGCGGCCGTGACGATGCCGGTCGCCGAGCTTTGCACCGTGCGCTGCGACAGGTTTTGCAGATCGGAGAGCTGCGCGAGCGCCGATTGTAAGTTGGAGAGCGCGCCCTGCACCTTGCCGAGCGCAGAGATCTGCGACTCGATCGGCTTCTCCTGGCTCTGCAGCGTCGCGGCCGGCAGCTGGTTCGCCGCGCTCGCCTGCTGGATCAGCGCCTGGATATCGCTGGAACTGAGGAGGGATTGCACTTGCGACGTGATGGCCATCGGGCGATTTCACTCACTTGCTGCGGGCATCCCGCCCCCGGCTATGCCGAGAGCGGGAACCCTCCGACGCCACGCGCGTCGACTACAAGTTCTGCAGCAGCTTGAGGAACGACTGCTGCAACGTGCTCGAATGCGAGAGCGCCGAGACACCGGCCTGCTGCAGGATTTCTTCCTGCGTCAGCTGGGTCGACACTTGCGGGATGTTGGCGTCCTGCACCACGCCTTGCGCCGCGGTGAGGTTCGTGTCGGTGGACTGCAGGTTGTTGACCGTCGCCTGCAGCTCCTGCTGCGTCGCACCGAGCTGGCTGCCGACGCTTTCGAGCTGCTGCAGCGCGTAGCCGATGACGTTGAGGGCCGCTGTGGCGCCCGCGGTCGTGCCCACGTTGACCGAGGAGACGGCGGAAAGCGCCGAGCTGTTGCCGAGACCGATGTCCGATGCCGAGGCAGCGAGCGAGAAGCTTTGCGTCGACTGCAACGTCACCAGGCCCTGGATCGTCGCGCTGCTGGTCGCCGCGGTCGAGTTGACGGTCACGCCGCCGGCCGCGAGCGTGCCGGTGCCCGAGAAGCCCTTGACCGAGATGTTGTCGCCGGTCTGGTTGGTCAGCACCAGCTGGCTTTGCGCGTTGACGCTCGCCGTGATGTTCGTCGTGCCGGTATTCTCGTTGATCTGGTTGACCAGGTTGGCGAGGCCCGACTGCGACACGCTCGTCACGGTGCCGGTGATCGTCGCAGCATTGGTCTGCGTGAGACCGGTGCCGTTGCCGAGGGTGAAGTCGAACGAGCCGGCGGTCACCGTCAACGCGACGCTGGTATCGGAAACCGCACTCACATTGGTCTTCGGCGTGTTGGAGTTGACCGACTGGGACACGCCAAGCGCCGATTCGGAGTTCGCCGACACCGTGAAGGCCGCATTGCCGGCGGAGCCGGAGACGCCGACGCTGCCCGCGGTGAACGCACCGTTCGCGGCGGCCGTGGTGCCTTGGGTGATGGTGAACGAATTACCGGCGTTGTCCGCGACGCCGCCGGTGCCCTTGCCCGTTGTGGTGTACAGCGTGCCCGAGACCGAAGACTCGTACGCACCGAGCTGGTTCGAAGCGGTGTTCGCGATGCTCAGGCCGATCGTCTGGCCGGCTTGCGCGCCAACCTGGAAGTTGATGCCCTGGAACGAACCGTCGAGCAGGTTCACGCCGTTGAAATTGGTCTGGCTCGAAATCGACGAAACCTGTGTCACCAGCTGCGACACGACCTGCTGCAGCGCCGCCAGCTGAGCCGAGGTCGAGCCGCCATTGGCCGCCTGCGAAGCGATCGACAGGATGTTCTGCAGGATGTTGACCTGCTGGGTGATCGCGCCGTCGGCGGTCTGCACCAGCGAGATCGCCTGGTTGGCGTTCGAGGTCGCCTGGGTGACGCCGCCGAGCTGAGCCGTGAAGCCCTGCGCTGCGATGTATCCCGCGGGGTTGTCGGCCGGGCTGTTGATCGACAGGCCGGTCGAGAGCTCCTGCTCGAGGGTGCTCGTCGTGTTGGTCGTGTTCGCCAAGGAATTCAATGCGTAAAGGGCATTGACGTTGGTGTTGATAACGCCGGATAGCATCGTTTGCCTCCTACTGCCGTCGGCGCGGGACGCTTCCCGGCGCGGACTGGGGTGACCACGCGACCGGCACCCAAACCGAAATGGCTTGGCGTCGGCAGCAGGCCGTTCACCCCAAAGGAGACGGACGCTTTTCGATTTTGTTGCAGAGGTTGAGCGGCGGCAAACACAGAAAAATCGATTTCGATCCGAATTGGACGAAAATTTTATCTCGAATTTTAGGCAAACGGGTCCGAGGCGGGGCCGATCCAGCCTTGCCGGTGCGCGGCGCGCGGCAAGGATCATGGCAGCCAGGCGCGCTTCCACTCGTCGAGATGATCCTCGAGCATCCAGTCGCGGATCACCGCCTGGCGCAGTGCCTCGCCGGCGCGCTGCAGCGCCGCGCGATCGGCGACCATCTCGCGCAGCGCGCGCATCCAGTCGCGCGGCCGGTTTTGCGTGCGGGTCACCGGCAGGTCGCCCTGGTAGGGCAGGATGTCGGTGCACAACACGGGGTAGCCGACGGCGCCGTATTCTAGCAGCCGCAAATTGCTCTTGGTCTCGTTGAACGGGTGGTATTCGAGCGGCGCGACCGCGAGGTCGAGATCGAGCGAGGCGAGCTTCGCCGCGTAGTCGTGCAGCGGGACCCAAGGGTGGTACTCGGCGACGAACGGTCTGAGCGCATCCGGGCACATGCCGAAGAAAATCCAGTCGACCTCTTTCGCCGTCGCCTCGACGACGGCGGCGATGATCCCGAGATCGCCGAGATGCCCGACCGCCCCGGCCCAGCCGACGCGCGGCTTGCCCGGCCGCCGGCGCGGCGGGGTGAGGCCGAGCCAGCGCGCCTTCTCCAGCCGGTTCGGCACCACCACCACGTCGCCGCACATCTTGCCGTAGGCGCGCGCCATCGGCTCGGTGCTGGTGACGAAGCGGTCGCACAGTGCGAGCGCCCGCTTGAGGCGCTGCGCGATATCCGGCGCGATGTTGGGGCGGTGCGCACTTTTCGGCGGCAAATTGGTGATGAGGTCGTCGAGCTCGAAGACGCGGAACGCCTTCGACGTGTTCTTGACCAGCTCGATGACCGCGATCTGCGGCAGTTCGAGCTGGCGCTGGAAGACGATGCTGTCGGGCGCCATGCGGGCGATCTCGGGCGGCGTCATCAGGCGCATTGTCTCGTAACTGTGCGCCAGCCCCGCCCCGAACAGCGCCCGGCTTGGCGCGATGACCCGATATTCGCCGCAGCCCTCGCGATCGGCGGAATAGGCCAGCACGCGCTCGCGCGGGCGGAATTCGGGGTCCCAGGTCGGCGCGCTCTCGGGCTCGACCGCGAAGCCGGTGCCGAACGACGATAGGTTGCGGTTATAGGCCGGGTCGAACGCGATCTGCGGCATCCACTTGGCGAACATCGCCAGCTTTTCGCCCTCGAAGCGGGCGTTGCGCTCGTCGACCGCCTTCTTCTCGACATTTGCGCGCTGGCTGACGCTGGTGTCGTGCAGCAGCCGCGCGTGCGGCGTCCACATCACGCGATAGCCGGCTTCGCGCACCTTGAGGCAATAGTCGACATCGTTGTAGCAGACCGCGAAGCTGTCTTCGTCGAACCCGCCGACCGCGTCCCAGACCGCGCGGCGCGTGACGCAGCAAGCCGCGGTCACCGCCGAGAATTCCTGCGGCACCAGGAGGCGGCCCCAATAGCCGGGCGCAGTGTCCGGCTCGCCATTATACGGATGATTGGCCGGCGAGCCGTAGCCGACGCCGAGGATCACCCCGCCGTGCTGGAGCCGTCCGTCGGGATAGGTGAGCTTGGCGCCGACGACGCCGATTTCGGGCCGCCGCGCCAGTTCCATCATCTCGCCGAGCCAGGCATCGTCGAGCGGCGCGGCGTCGTTGTTCAACAGGCAGAGATACTCGCCCTGCGCGCTCTCGCGCACCGCGCGGTTGTTGATCGTCGAGAAATTGAACGGGCCGGGGTGGCGCAGCACCCGGATGCGGCTGCCGATCTCGGCGAATTTGCCCTCGATCGCCTGCAGGTAATCGCGGGCGTCGGCCTCGTCGCTGCCGTTATCGACGATGATGAGCTCGTAATTCTCGTACGCGGTGAGGCGCAGCACGCTCTCGACGCAGCGCTTGAGCATCGCAAGCTGGTTCTTGGTCGGAACGATGATCGAGACCAGCGGCGGCGGCCCGTCATGGCGGTAGCGCACGCGGCAGGTATGGGCCGGCACGCTCGGCTCGGCGGTTGCGGCGACGCCCTCACGGTCGAGATGCGCCTGGACGATCTGCACCATGTCGGCGCACATCGCCTCTGGCGGGCGGCGCGACCGGCCCGATGTCGTCAGCCGGTGGTAGAGCGCGTCGGCGACATGACCGAAGCCCTCACCACCGAGCCGCTCCGCCAGGCGCAACGCGAAGTCGAATTCCTCGGTGCCGTCCCATTGCGCGTCGAACCCGCCCAGGGCCGTGAAGACCTCGCGCCGCGCCGCGACCAGCGCGCCGACATAGGGCAGGCCGCGCATCAGCTCGAGATTGAAGTCCGGCTTGAAATGCGGGTTCGACATGATCCCTTGCGGGTCGATACGCGCCTCGTCGGTATAGAGCGCCTGCCATTCGGGGTGCCGAAAGAAGGCGTCTCCCACCGCGAACACCGTGTGCGGCGCGAGCTGGTCGCCGGCGTCGATGAGCGCGACGTAATGCGCGTCCGACGCCATAAGCCGCCGGCTCAGCTCCGCCGCGAGCGAGCCTGCGGCGCGATGCCAGCGGATGCGCGGCTCGGAATCGAACGAGATCGGCGCGTCGCGCTCGGCGACGATGTCGAGCGACCAGTCGCCGAGCGTCTGCGAGCCGAGCGAGCGCAGGGTCAGCGCAAGCTGCCCCTCGGCGCCCTCAAGCACGATCATGCCGAGCCCGAGCTTTGGCATGAAGGGCCATTGCCGCACACGTTCGGCGACCCAATCCGGCCGCGCCAGCGCGGTATAGCTGCGCCCCACGATCCAGCGCGGGAACGCCTCCTCCAGCGGCAGTGCCGACGGCAGGCGCTGGCCGTCGACCGAGAGGGCGGCAGGACCTTGCCGCTTTGCCTGCGCCACTTCGGCCAGCACGCGGTGCAGCTGATCGCGCAACTCGCCGGCCTCGTGGTGCGCGCGGCGGAGCTGCTGCGCCAGCTCGCCGAGTTGCGCCTGATGCTGCGTCTGGGCATTTGCCAGCGCGCCCGCCGCCTCGCCGATGACGGGCAGGAACAGTTCGCCCGCCACACCGAGCTCGCGCGCGACCGTATCGCAGGCCGCATCGAGATGCAGCTCGCCGGCGCGGAACGCGGCATAGACGATCTCGATCCAGCGCGGCAGCCGGACAGCGGCGCCGTCGCTCGCGCGCCGGCGGCGCAGTTCGGGCGCGAGATATGCGTCGACCGCGCCCTCGTCAGCCTGCGGCCAGGCGAGGCCGAACTCGCCGGCGATCTGCCCGGCGACGGCGCGCCAGCCGCGCGCGCCGACCAGCTCCTCGTAATGCACGACGATCCGGCGCCGGCCGCGCGTCGCGCGCTCGGTATCGAGCAGATGCCCGAGCCACAGCACCAGCCCGCGCTCGATGCCCATGCCGTCGCGCGCGGCGAGCGAGGCGGCGACATCGAGCGGATGGCGCACCGCCAGCAGGTAGCGCGGCTCGACCCGCTCGGCCATGAACAGCGCCGACCAGAGCGGCATCAACCGGCACAGCCGCGGGTCCTTCAGCCCCCATAGCGGCGCGCCGGCGAAATCGCGATTGACGATCGACAGCAGCTCGCCCGCCGCCGCCCGTGCAGGCTCGCTCAGCTCGAAGCCGAGCGGCAGCGAGCGCAGATCGTCCCAGCCGCAGCCGAGCGCCGCCATCAGCCGCTCGTGCACCTTGACGATGCCGGCGTGTTCCCAATAGCCGCGCGGATTGTCCGGCGTCGCCGGCATCAAATGCTCGCCGAGCGCGACGCCGAGATAGCGCAGCATCCCGGTCAGCGCCGACGTGCCGCTGCGGTGCATGCCGAGCACGACCAGCGCGGTCGAGCCGGCCAGCCCTTCCACCGGCTCGTCGGCCATCGCCGACAATCCGCCCGTCGCCTTGCTGGCGAGCGCTATGTCATTCATCCGCGAACTTTCCCAGCGAGCGCCGGAACTCTAGCACGAATTTCCGATTTTCGTCAGATTTTGACGCCCGTCATGTGACGCGGCGCATTCGCCGCTACGGCGTCAAATCCTGGAACAGCGACAGGTTCTGAACCTTGGCGAAGGCGAGTTGCGCGGCCTGCAACGCGGTCAAGCTTTCGCTGTAATTCGCCAGCACTTGCGGCAGGTTGGCCGATTGCAGATTGGACATCGCGGTGCTCGCATTGGCGCCTTGCGTGCTGGTCTGGTTCTGCACCGACTGGATTTCCGCCAGGCTGGTGCCGAGCGTCGCCTGCGCCGACAGCACGCTGGTCTGCGCGCCGGTGAGGTTGGTGAGGATGTTCTGCAGCGCCTGCTGCGCCTGCGCGCTCTCCGCCGGGGTATTACGCGGCAAGTTGAGCGCGGAGATGAGGTCCTGCACGGTCTGGAAGACATTCGTCGACGCGCCGGGCTGTACCGCGAAGCTGTCGCCCGCCGCCGGGGTGCCGGTGACCTGCACCTGAACGCCGCCGAAGCTGAGTGCGGTGCCCGGGGTATAGCTCCCCGACGCGACGACGCCTTCGGTCGCGATGTAGCCGGGGCTGCCCGGCGCGCCGTGGCCGCTCGTCACCTGGAACTCGAGGCCGGGGCCGGCGGCGCTGAAGGTGATGTCGTATTGCGTGCCGGCGAGCGAGGCCGCGGTAACCTGGGAAATGTTGGTGATGCCCTGCGCCAGCGCATAGGCAGAGCCGGTATTGCCGCCGGAGGCGCTGACCGCGACACCCTGCGTGCCGGCCTGCACATTCATGAACACGTTCTGGCCGGAAATCGTCGAGCCGATGTCGAGGGAGGGCGCGATCTGCACCTGGTTGGTGCCGGCGTCGCCGTTGAACACGACCTGCCCGTTCGACTGCGTCGTGAAGGCCTGGGCGTTCGAGTGAGTGCCGGCGAACAGGTAGCTGCCGTTGGCGTTCTGCGTATTGGCGAGCTGGACAAGCTGCTGAGCCAGCGTCTGCGCGCTGCTGATGTAGGACTGGCGGTCGCCCGGCGTCGTCGTGCCGTTTGCCGCGGCCGTGGCGGTCTGGCGCAGCTGGTCGAGCAGCGTCGTCACCTGCTGCAGCGCGCTGACCCCGGTCTGCAGCATCTGCGCCGCGGCCTGTCCGTTCGCCGTGTCGTAGGACAGCGTGCCGATCTGGTTGGCAAGGCCGATGACCTGGCCGGCGCCGCCCGGGTCGCTGCTGGCGTCGAGCATGGTTTCGCCGGTGGCGATCTCGCGGTTGAGCAGGTTGACGTTCTGCTGCTGCGCCAACAAGTCGTTGACCGAGCCGAGCAGGAATTCGTTGGTGCTGATGCGCATGCCGGCCGCCTTACGCCTGGACCGCCGTCAGCAGGGTCTGGAACAGCGCCTGCGCGCTGGCGATGACCTGCGCCGAGGCCTGGTAGGCCTGCTGAAAGCTCACCAGATTGGCCGCCTGCTCGTCGAGGTTGACGCCCGAGATCGATTGCTGAACCGACTGCACCTGGCTCAACACGCCCTGCGTCGCCTGCGCGGTGAAACTGGCGGCCTCGCCGGCGCTGCCGACCTGGCCGACCAGCGTGCCATAGGCGCTGGTCAGCGTCTGCCCCGACACCAAATTCTGGCTCGACAGGCCGGTCATCGCCAACGCATTGCCGTTGCTGTTGGTGCCGCTCGGGGTCAAGGAGAAGCTGTCGCCGGCCGCGACCGTACCAGCCGACAGCGTCGCCACCGTCACCTGGCCGGGCGGAGCCGACGGCGGGTAGTCGATCGCGATCTGCGCGCCGGTGGCGGCGTTGAAGCTGCCCGACGCAACGACCGCATTGCCGGCGGTCACCACGTTGAACGCCGTCGCCGACGTGAACTTGACGGTGAGGTTCTGCCCGAAATAGGCGGCGGGCACGATCGCCGTGCCGGCGGCGAGCGAGCCGCTCGCGGCGGCGCTGAACGCTCCCGCGGTGACATTGCCGAGATTGCCGCCCGGAGTGGCGACATAGGGCGAGGCGGCAGCGATCTTGCCGGGATCGGCCTCGGTGACCCTGAGCGTCTGCGCCGCGGCCGCGGTTGGCTCGATCTCGAACGAGTCGCCGTTATTGATGGTGCCCGAAACCGCGATCGTCATGCCGTCGAGGCTCAGCGCCGGCCCGACGCCGAGCGCGGTTACCTGGCCGGTCGCGGTGTTGGTCGCCTGGTACCCGCCGGCGGTCTTGGCGATGATGAAATTGCCCGGGATGAAGGCGTTGGTGTTGGTGATCGTCGCGCTGAGCGTGCCGCTCCCGGTGTTCGACGCCGCCCCCAGCACCGCCGGCCCCGCGACCGAGAACAGGTTGCCGCCGAGCGCGCCGTTGAGATCGAGCCCCAGCGATTGCTGGGTATTGACCGCTTGCGTCAGCGCCGCGGCGAGCGCCCCGACCGAGTCCTGCGCCGAAACAGTCTGCACCTGCGCGGTGATGACGCCGCCGATCGTGCCGCCGCTGAGGCTGGCGGTGATGTCCTGACCGGTCGGCTGGTAGCCGATCGACAGGCTGCCGCCGCCATAGCTGCCCGAGCTCGCGACGAGGTTCGCCGAACTGTTGCCGTTGACCAGCGCCATGCCGCCGGTGGTGTAGACATTGAGCGTGTTGTCGGGTCCCGTCACCACGGTGACGCCGAGTTCCTGGCCGAGCTCCTGCACGAGATTGTCGCGACTATCCATCAGCGAAGCCGGCGGTCCGGTGGTGCTCGCCGCGGTTGCCGTCGCAATCTGCCCATTGAGGTTGGCGATCTGCGCGCTCAGCGTGTTGACCTGCGTCACCGCGTTCGCCAGCTGGGCATTGAGCGAACTCAAATTCGCCGCGATCTGACCGCCGACCGAATTGAAATTGGCGCTTAACGCATTGGCCTGGCTGAGAAAGGTTTGACGTTCGGGCAGGCTGGTCGGGTCCTGGGTGATCCCGTTCATCGCCGCGAAGAAGCTGGTCAGCGACGTGCCCAGCCCGCCGGCGCCGCCCGAGGCGACCGGGAATATTGCCGTCAGGTTCTGGGCGTTGTCCTGCGCGACCTGCGCCGCCTGGTTGGCCGAGCCGGCACTGACCATCTGCTCGAAGACGAACTGGTTGTAGGAGCGCTGGATCGAAGTGACTTCGGCGCCGTCGCCGGGCGAGCCGGCGAAGCCCGGCAGCTCCGTCTGCTGGACCGATTCGACGTTGTAGCCGGGCGTGTTGACGTTGGCGGTGTTGTTCGAGACCGTCTCGAGCGCCTGCGCCGCGGCGTTGAGGCCGCTCCATCCGGTGGAGATGAGCTGGCTCAGGCCGGACATCTAGCCGTGCCCCAACAACTGGCCTGCGGCGCCGTCGCGCAGCCCCGTCGTGCCGCCCGCGCCGCGCCGCCGCGCCAGTTCGTCGCCGAGCTCGGCGAGACGGCCGAGACACCAGCGCTCGGCGGAGTCGACTTCGCGCGCCAGCGCGCCCATCGCCAGATCGAGCTCGACGATGGTCCACGGCGCGAGCGCGCGGCGCTGCGCCTCGAGCCGCGCCAGCTCGTCGACGAGGCGGCCGCGCCGGGCGACGAGCCGCTTGGCGATCTCGGGCGGGCGGCGCGCCAGCCCGCCCGCGCGCTCGATGCGGAACAGCCGCGCGAGCCGGCGCGCCGCGCGGTATTCGCGTGTCATCAGCCGGGTGGTGTCGTCGCTCGTCGCCGTGGCCATCGCCTCACCGCGCCGGCAGGGTAAAGCTCGCCGGCAGCAGCGCGACCGGCTGTCCCGGCCCGTCCCCGGCGGCCGGTGCGGGTGATGGCGGCGCGGGCGCTGCCGGCACGGCATTCGCCGCGGCGGCGACCGTCGCGCTCGCCGCCGCCGACGAGAGCTTGTGCACATAATTGATGTCGGTCGCCCAGCCGCCCGACATCAGCCCCTGCGCATAGGCGGCGGCATTGTCGCCAACCCCGAGCGCGGTGCGGTAGCGCGGGCTCTTCTGCACCAGCGCGACGAAATCGTCGACCGAGGCCTCGGCGCTCGGATAGGCGCGGAACGCATCGGTGATGCCAACGAGCGCGCCGTTCTCATATTCGTGCGTGGCGGCATCGACCTTCTGCCCGTTCCATGAAGAGCCGGCCTTGATGCCAAAGAGATTGTTGCCAACCACCGAGCGGCCCCAGCCGGTCTCGATCGCCGCCTGCGCCAGGAGGATTTTCGGCGACACACCGAGCTGCTGGCCGGCCTTCTGCAACAGCGGCATCAGCTTTTGCGAGAACGCGGCGATGTCCTCGGACGAGGCACCGCCCGAGGCATGGCCGGGATGCGACTGGAAGGTCGTGGCGCCCGCGGCAGCGGCGCCCGATGCGGATGCCGCGGTGCCGGCGCCGAACGCCATCGCCAGCTTGGGGTTGAGATGCGTCATCAGGGCCATCGCCGTGCCCGGCGTGACGGTGCCGCGCGCCATCCCCTGCGCCAGGCCGTTCGCGATCGCCGCGGCGAGCGGGCGCGTCCCGTTGCCCTGCCAGTACGGCTGCAGCGGAAACGGCGTGCCGCCGGCCGTCGCCAGCTTGGGCGCCGAGCCCGTACTCGCCGTGCCGCTGTCGCCGTTCGCATCGGCCTGCTTTTTCTGCAGCGAATGCAGCAGCATGTCGGTGAGGCCCGTGCGGTCGTGCGACATGACCGCCTGGCCGACCGTACCGGCGAACATCTGGTTGACGATGTCGCCGCCGACGCCGCCGGTCATCGGCAGCGCGGTACCGTCGCTCTGCCGCATCAGGTTCTGCATCAGGAGGGAGCCGAATTGCTGCGCGACCTTCTTCATCGCCGCCGGATTGTTCTCGGCGGCGATCTTCTTCAGCCCGGCGAGATCGCCGGTGCCGGTCGTCGCGGCCAAGGTCTGAGCGACGCCGAGATCCACCTCAGATCACCTTGATCCTGGCGTGCAGCGACCCCGATTGCTTCAGCGCCTGGAGGATCGCGATCAGGTCGGACGAGGTCGCGCCGATCGCATTCAAATTGCGCACGATGTCGGAGACGTGCGGTGCATTGGTCAACTCGAGGATCTTGGCGGTCTTCTCGGTAGCCTTGACCTGGGTGCGCGGCACCACCTTGGTCGTACCGCCCCTGCTGAACGGGCCGGGCTGCGAGACTTCGGGC
This sequence comes from Allostellaceae bacterium, assembly GCA_035552135.1. Lineage (GTDB taxonomy): Bacteria > Pseudomonadota > Alphaproteobacteria > ATCC43930 > CGMCC-115725 > DATARH01. The sequence goes on from DASZLY010000252.1 coordinate 18,173, forward strand.
GTCTCGTTGACGGTGACCGCGAGTCCGCCATAGGCGACCGCCGCGGGGCCGATGCGGACATCCTGGCCGAGCACCACCGTGCCGCTTTGCGCGTCGATCACCACCTCGGCGACCGGTACCTCGGTCGTCACGTTGAGGTCGAGCAGGTCGGCGATAAAGCGCACCCGCGCGGCCGGCGTCGCCGGCGCCTGCACCGCGATCTGCGCCGGGCCGGTGGCTTCGGCGATATGCCCCATGCGCGCGTTGATCGCATCGGTGATCCGCGCGGCGTTGCCGAAGGAGCGCTGGTCGAGGTCGAGCATGATCGCGCCGTCCGCGGCGAAGGTCGATTTGGCGGTGCGCTCGATGATCGCGCCCGACGGGATTTGCGCCACGGTCGGGATGTTGACCGTGGTCGAGGCGGCCTGGCCGCTCGCCTCGAAGCCGCTCACCAAAAGCGAGCCCTGCGCGATGGCGTAGACCTGGCCGTCGGCGCCGCGCAGCTCGGTCATCAGCAGCACGCCGCCGCGCAGGCTCTTGGCGTTGCCCATCGCCGAGACCGTGACGTCGATCTTCTGGCCGATCTGGACAAAGGCGGGGAGGTCGGCGGTGACCATCGCCGCCGCCACCGCGGTCGGCTGCAGGAACGCCGCCGGCGGCAGGGTGAGGCCCATCTGGCGCATCATGTTCTGCAGCGCCTGCACCGTGTACGGCACCTGCGTCGTCTGATCGCCGGTGCCCGCGAGCCCGCCGACCAGCCCGTAGCCGATGAGCTGGTTGTCGCGCGCCCCCTGGACCTGCACCAGCTCCTTGAGACGATCGGCCGAGGCGGGCGCGATGGCGGCAAGCGCGACGGCCAGCGGCAGCAGGAGAAAGCGCGCTAATCGAACCAATTGCCTGGCCATACCGTGCTCACGGTCAAGAATGCCCGCTGCAGAAAGCCCATTTTCGGCGCCAGATAGGTTTCGCCGTCGCCGCTGAACTCGATATGCGCCTCGGCCATCTGGGTCGACTGGACGACGTTGCCCGACAGATCCTCGGGCCGCACGACGCCGGCGATGCGGATGTATTCCTTGCCGCCGACCAGCTTCATCTCGTCATTGCCGGCGATCACCAGGTCGCCGTTGGGACGGATGCGCTGGACCATCGTCGAGACGGTGGTCTGGAACGTGTCGCTCTGCGCGGTGGCGCCACTGCCTTGCAGCGTGTTTGCGCTGGTGTAGCTGAGGTTCGGGTTGAACTGCGTCGACTTGCTCGAATGGCCGAACGAGGTGGGCAGGCCGAACAGATTGTTCACCGTGCTGTTGACGCTGTCGCTTCGGCCGAGGTTCTGGCTGACATTCTTGGTCGCGGTGGCGTTCTGCACGATCTGCACGGTGACGATGTCGCCGACCTGCCAGACGCGGTGGTCGCGGAACAATTCCAGCCCGCCGCCGCCCTGAACGTTGCCCTGATAGATCGCGCCGTTGGTGACCGGCCCCTCGGTCGCCTGATCGCCCGGCAGATGGCCGAGATCGGCGAGCATCTGACCCGGCGTCGCCGGCGTGTGCGAACAGCCGGCCGCCCCGCCGCCGAGCAGCAGCAGCACCGCCGCCGGCGAGACGCGAAGCGTCACGAGGTCGCCTGGGTCAGGTAATTGAGCATCTGATCGACGCCCTTGGCCGCCTCGGTGTTGAGCTCGTAGGCGCGCTGCGTCGCGATCATGTCGATCATCTCGTCGACCACAGACACATTCGAGCCTTCGAGATAGCCCTGCGCCATCGAGCCCAACCCGTTCTGGGTCGGCTGTCCGGTCACCGGCGCGCCCGATGCCTGGGTCTGGGTCGCGAGATTGTTGCCGGTGTTCTGCAGGCCCGCCGGGTTGATGAAGCTGGCGAGCTGGATGACGCCGATCTGCGAGGGCTGGCTCTGCCCCTGCAGCGTGACGCTGACCGTGCCGTCCTGGCCGACGGTGATGCTTTGCGCGCCGCGCGGGATGGTGATCGGCGGCTGCAGCTGGTTGCCGAGCGCGGTGACCACCTGGCCCTGGGCGCTCACCTGAAAACTGCCGTCGCGGGTGTAGGCGAGCGTGCCCGACGGCAGCAGGATCTGGAAATAGCCGGCGCCGTTGATCGCCAAGTCGAGCGCGTTGCCGGTCTGTTCGAGGCTGCCCTGGGTGACGATCGGCTCGGTGGCGACGACATTGGCGCCGGTGCCCTGCTGCAGGCCGGAGGGATAGTTCGTCGCCTGCGAGGTGAAGCCGCCGGCCTGGGTCTGGTTCTCGTAGAGCAGGTCCTGGAAAACCGGACGCATCTTCTTGAACCCGGTCGTATTGATGTTGGCCAGGTTGTTCGAGATGATGTCCATCTTGGTCTGTTCGCCTTCGAGGCCCGTACGGACCACGGCGAGCGATTGCATCATCGGTTTAAATCCTCCGCGGCGGCGCCGGTCCCGAGCCCGTTCAGCTCAGGGTCAGCGGGCTGCTCTGGCCCTGGCCCTGCTGCATGGTCATGTGCACCAGCTCGGTCTGCATTTGGAAACTGCGGGCGTTCTCGATCATGCTCATCATCATCGCGACGGGGTTGGCGTTGCTGCCTTCGAGCGCGCCGACCTGGAGCTTGACCGAGGCATCGGGCGCCGGCTGACCGGTCTTGTCCTGAAACAGCCCGTCGCTGCGCCGCGTCAGCTGCGTGTTCTGCGGCTTGACGAGGAAAATGCGATTGAGCGTCGTGACCTCGGTCGCCGGCGCGCCGAGCGGGGTTCCCGATATCGTGCCGTCCTCGCCGATCGTCACGCTCTGCAGCGGCGGCAGGGTGATCGGCGCGCCACCTTGGCCGAGCACCGGGTTGCCGTCACTCGTCTGCAGCAGCCCGCTCGCCGACAGCGACAGCGAGCCGTTGCGGGTCAGCGCGGTGGTGCCGTCATTCGCCTGCACGCCGATCCAGCCCGGGCCGTTGAGCGCGACGTCGAGCGGGCGCCCGCTCTGCTCGATCGGCCCGGGGCGGAAATCGGCCGTGTCCTCGGTGCTGGCGACATCGACGCGATCGGGTAGCCCCTGGCCGTAGAACGGCTCGGCCTTGAACACCGGCTGCTGCGCCTTGAACGCGGTGGTGCTGGCGTTGGCGAGGTTGTTGGTCGCCGCCGTCATCTTGTCCATCGTCGCGTTCAGCCCGGTCATCGCCAGGTAGATCGCCTGCTGGCTCATCTTGCTCCCATCCGTTCCCTGCCCGGCCTCGGCGGCTCAGCTATTGCAGCTGCAGCAGCTTCTGGACGTCCTGCTGGTCGACGTTGATGCCCTGGACATTGGCCTGATAGGCCTGCTGGGCGACGATCAGGTTGACGAGCGAGGTCGACAGATCGACGTTCGACGATTCGAGCGCGCCCGATTCGAGCGTGCCGAGGCCGCCCACCCCCGGCGGGTTGATCGCCGGGTCACCCGAGCCGATCGACGCCTGCCAGTTATTGCCGGAGAGCGGCGTCAGCCCCTGCGGATTGACGAAGCTGGCCAGCGCGATCGTACCGACCGACTTGGTCGAGCCGTTCGAGTATTGTGCGATCACATTGCCGTTGGTGCCGATCTCCAGGCCGGAGAACTGGCCGCCGCCGGTGCCGTTATTGGCGACCGCGTTGACCTCGAACGACAGGTCGGAAAGCGTCGTGCCGCTAAAGCTCTCCTGGATCGACAGCGGCGCGGCGCCGTCGGGCAGGCTGGCGACGTTGATCGTGCCGCTGCCCGAGGTGAGCACGCCGGAGCTGTTGAAGGCCAGCGTCGCGCCGCTGCCCGAGGCGACGATCGCGCCGCTGCTGCTGTCGCTCAGCTCCCAATGTGTCTGCCAATTCGCCGGCGATCCCGATCCGGCGACCGGGGTGAAGAAAGTCGTCAGCGTGCGGGCGGAGCCGAGGCTGTCATACACGGTCGTCGCCGTGGTCTCGCTATAGCTGTGCGGGTTGGTGACGCTGAACGGCGGCGTCGTGGTGTCGATCGGCGTATCGCCGGATGGCAGGTTGACGCCCATGTTCAGCGTCGAGGTCGCGACCGGCGCGAGGTTCGACTGGCTGATCTGGATCGCGCCGATCGCGCCGTTCGTGCCCGAGGCACCGCTGGCTCCCGGGGCATAGCCCATGACCAGCGCGCCGGTATCGTTGGTCAGCACGCCCTGCGCGTTGACCTGCAGCGAACCGTCGCGGGTATAGGCGAGCCCGGTCGACGTCTGGACTTGGAAGAACCCGTTGCCGCTGATCGCGACATCGAGCGGGTTGCCGGTCTGGCTGATCGAGCCTTCGGTAAAGAGCTGCGAGAGACTGTTGGTCTGCACGCCTTGGCCCGGCGACACCCCGTTGCCCGCCGCGCCGAGCAGCGATGCGCCGTAAATGTCGTTGAAATTCGGCGTCGAGCCCTTGAAGCCGACCGTGCTGACATTGGCGATATTGTTGCCGATCGTATCGAGATTGGTCTGCGCCGCCTGCAAGCCTGTCAATTCGACGGATAGAGACATCGTCGTCCTCCGAAACGGGGAACTAGAACACTTCCTGGACCGAGGTCAGCGCCACCGGCGCCAGCCCACCGCCCAGATCGAGCATCGGGCCGCTCTGCCCGCCCATCACCACCGAGGTCACCGGCACGACCGCGTAGGGTGTCGCCGTCACCGTGTTGGCGGAAGAGGCCGAGCTGGCCTGGATCGCGTAGGAATAGGTGCCGGCCGGCACCGCCGAACCGGCGAACGACTGGCCGTTCCAGCCGAAATTCTGGTTGCCCGCGCCCATCGCGCCGAGATCGACGACATTCACGAGGCTGCCCGACGCGTCGGTGATCGTGATCTTGACGTCCTGCGCCGCGGCCGAGAGGTTGAAGGCACCCTGCGCGGTGCCGTTCGAGCCGAGCACCAGCGCGTTGCCGGCGACCGCGACATTCTTGCCGACCAGTCCTGCCGCCTGCACGCCGCCGCCGGCGCCGAGCGTCGTGTTCAATGTCTGCACGCCGCTGGCGGTCGAGAACTGCGCCAGCTCGGCGGCGAAGTCGCTCGGATTTTGCGGGTTGAGCGGGTCCTGGTTTTCGAGCTGCGTCGTCAGCAGCGTCAGGAAATCGCCTTCGCTGAGCGTCGAGCTGGCACCGCTCGCCGCCGCCGAGGCGCTGCTTGTCGTATTGGGCAACTGGGTGCCGATCGGCAACTTCGTCACCGTGGCCGGCATCACGCTCGCCGCAACTGTCATGGCCTGTCCCCCCCGCGAGGCGCCGCTAGATGCTCAGCGTGCGCATGGCGAGCGTCTTGGCGACGTTGAACGCCTCGAGGTTCGCCTGGTAGTCCTGCTGGGCCGAGATCATGTTGACCATCTCGTCCACCGGATTGACGTTGGGCATCTGCACGTAGCCGTTGGCGTCGGCAAAGCTGCTGCTCGGGTCGTAGACGGTGTGCGTCGGCGCGCTGCTTTCGACCACCGCGGCGACCCTGACGCCGGTCATCCCGGCCTGGGAGGTATCGTCGGCATCGGCATTGATCGGCGCCGCCTGGAACACCACCTCGCGCGCCCGGTAGGCCTGCCCGGCGCCCGCGCTGTTGGCGTTGGCGATGTTGCTGGCGATGGCCGAAAGCCGCTCCGACTCGGCCGACATGCCCGAGCCGGCGATCGACAGCGTGCCGAACAGCGACATGGCTAACCCCCGCCCGATTGTTGCGACGACGAGCCGGTGATCGCGACCATCATCATGCGCACGATTTGCGAGGCGAAGGTCGCCGCCGCCTCGTACTGCACGGCGTTGTCCGCCGCGGTCACCTTTTCGTGGTCGAGGTCGACGCTGTTGCCGTCGAGCGTTACCTCGGTGCCGGTCTGGTACTTGATGTATTCCGGCGAGACATCGACCGCACTTGCAGCGCCGCCGGCAAGGTGGCGCGCGTCGTCGACCAGCCAGGCGCGCTTCGGCGTCGCCGGCGCATCGGCGCCGGGCCGGCGCGCGTTCGCCGCACCAAGCGCGCCCGTGAAGTCGAGGTCGACCGCCTTGAACCCCGGCGTGCTGGCATTGGCGATGTCGGCCGAAAGGATTTCCTGGCGGTAGGCGCGCAGCTCCAGAACCTGCCGGAAAAACTCGAGCCCGGTGTCGATCGGCGCAGCCATTACCGCCGCCTCGACTTGCCGAGTGGGCGGCGATTGATTGCGTGGGCCACTGCGATTACCGCGTGCATCGGATGACCGCTTTCCCTTCCGCCGCCGAAAAATTTCGCAACTTGCCGAATTCCCAATTTTCGTTATGATGTGGAAACTTTGCATCAAAGGCAAGGGAAAACTGCGATGGCCTATAAGTATAGACGGAGCGCTATCGCCGTTACCGCCGCGACTATCTTCCTCTTTGCCAAATCTAGCGGCTGGCCCGCCAATGAGATACAAGATCAAGTAGCTATTCGTAGCGCGATCGAAAGCGCGATTGCCCCGCGTTTCGCGGCGATGCACGGGGTCCAAGGCGAGGCCGAAGTGGGCGCGATTGATTCGCGACTTCGGCTGCCGGCATGCGGCAATATCAGCGTCGATTTACCTTCGACCAATTCTGCGCTGGTTACCGCGAAAGTCAGTTGTTTGGCGCCGAGCTGGACGCTTTACGTGCAGGTCCGGTTGCATGCCTGGGTCGACGCCGTCGTCGCGGCGACCAACCTGGCGCCGAATACACGATTGAATTCGACCGAGCTGACGCGCGGCCGCGCCGACGCGTTCGCCGGCAATGGCGGGCTCATCACAGACCCGCAGCAGGCGGAGGGCAAGATCCTGCGCGCCGGGCTGATCGCCGGGTCGCCGATCCTGACGCCGATGCTCGACCTGCCGATCGCGGTGCATCGCGGGCAGAAGGTGATGCTGACGCTGACCGACCCCGAGATGACGATCAAGACAAGCGCGACCGCGCTCGACGACGGAAGGGTCGGCGACACGATCTCGGTCGAGAACACCGACAGCCAGAAGACGCTGCGCGCGACAGTGGCGCGCGACGGCGGCGTCGAGATCAATTTCTGACGACGGTAGACGCGCGATGACGATTCCGGCCGAAAATCTCGCCGAACTGATCGACGAATTGCGCGATGTGCTGGAAGAGGAGCGGCGCGCGCTGCTGAGCGGCACCGCCGAGGCAATCGGCGCGATCACCCGGCGCAAGATGCTGCTCGCCGATACGATCGACCAGGTGACGATGGTGCCCGGAACGGCGCGCCCCAACGCCGCGCTGTTGCGTCCGCTGGTGCGCTACAACCAGGAGAACGCGGTCATCTGCGCGGCGATGCTGCGCCACCTGACCGCCGCCATCGACAGGCTCCGCCGCCAGGACCCGCATCGCTCGTATAGACCCGACGGGAGCGAGCAGAGCCGTTCGGCCCACCACGCGCTCGGCGCCGCCTAG
>DASZLY010000253.1:0-2762 GCA_035552135.1 Allostellaceae bacterium
CGGTTGGCGACATAATTGACCACACCCGGATCGAGCGCGATCTGGCGGTCGGCGGCGAGCTTGACCATGACGAGGCGCAGCAACGCGTCGTCTGGCGCGCTCAGCGTCACCGCAGGCAGCGCACGCAGGCGCGAACCGAGATCGCGGATCGCGACCTTGAAGGCGGAGGGCGGCGTGCGGACGGTGACAAGAACGTAAGCCCCCTCCTCACGCGCCAAGTTGATGAGATGAAACAGCGCGCGCTCGTCGAGGCTGTCCGCCTCGAGATCCTCGAGCACCAGCGCGCCGGTGGCGAGCGCGGTCGGCAGCGTTTCCTCGCTCAGAAGATTGGCGGCGAGGACGCGCGCGCCGGAGATCTCGGCCCACATTGCCGCGAGATGGCTTTTGCCGGAACCTTCCGGCCCGACCAGCGCCATCACGCGATTGGGCCAGTCGGGCCAGCGTTCGACGAGCGTCAGCGCCGCCGAATTCGAGGGACCGGCGAGGAAATCGTCGCGGGCATAGCTCACCGTGTGGTCGAGGGCGAGCACCAACTGACGCGGACCGAACGACGTCGTCGTCATACGCTTGCATCCTCGCCGGTATAGAGCGAGCTCTGCAGATAGCGTTTGAGCGCGAAACGCGCGAGGACGCCGATGGTCGCAGCGAGCGGCACGGCGACCAGCAGGCCGACGAAGCCGAACAGATAGCCGAATGCCAGCAGCGCGAAGATGAGCCACACCGGATGCACGCCGGTACTTTCGCCGACCAGCTTGGGCGAGAGCACGTTGCCCTCGAGGAACTGGCCGAACAGGAAGATGCCGAGCACCGTCAGGATCGAATAATAGTTCGGCCAGAACTGCGCCACCGCGACCGCAAGCGACAGCACCAGCCCGGTCATCGAGCCGACATAAGGAATGAAGGTGATCAGTCCGGAAATCAGGCCGATCAGCAGCCCGAAGTTGAGGCCACTCAACGTCAGCGCGATGGCATAGAACGAACCGAGGATCAGGCAAACCGCGGTCTGGCCGCGCACGAAGCCGGCAATCGCCGCGTCGATCTCGCGCGCGAGGCCACGCACGGTGTCGCGCTGCTTGACCGGGACCCAGCTGTCCACTTTGCCGATCATGCGATGCCAGTCGTAGATCAGGTAGAAGGCGACGACTGGCGTCACCACCAGCAGCGAGAACAGCGACACCAGCGCGCGACCGCCCGACCACAGCGATTTGAGGAACGCGGTGAGATAGCCGACGCCCTGGCTGACCAGATCGCTGATGCCCTTGTCGGTGTTGAAGCCGACCCCAAGCAGCTTCTGCAGCCAGGGCCGGCTGGGATCGGTCATCAGCGCGCGCAGCTTGCTGACGTAGAGCGGGATGTTGTCGATGAACGACGCGAGCTGGCCGCCGAGCACCGGCGCCACCAGCAGCACGAGCAGCACGAACAGCATCACGACGATGCTGATGATCAGCAGCGCCGCCGCCAGCCGGTTGACGCCGTGCCGCTCCATGCGGTCGGTCAGCGGCGTCAGCAGATAGGCGATCGCCAGGCCCATGATGAAAGGCAGCAGGATGTCGCTGAGCAGCCACAGCACCAGCACGATGACGGCGAAGCCGCCGAGCCAGAACATCACCTGCCGGCGGATGGCGTCGCGTCCGCGCGGATCGGGAACGATCCTGGCCGGCGTTCGCGGATTCATTGTTTCGCCGTAGCCGCGTTCATGTGGCGCATCCAGCCCGTGAGATAGGCCGCCACCGAGAGTAGCGTGGTCGCCGCCACAATATACATCAGGACCTCGGTCGTGATGCCCACCGGCAGGTGGAAGCCGAGCGAGCCGAGCACGACGCAGACCAGCACGATCTGCGCCACCGTGTTCAGCTTGGACACGATCAGCGGCTGCATCTTCACCGGGCTGCCGACCAGCCAGGACAGCATGACGCCGCCGACGATCATGACGTCGCGCGAGACGACCAGGATGACCAGCCAACGCGGCAACAGCCCGTTGATCCCCAGGGTCACATAGATCGAGACCAGCAGCGCCTTGTCGGCAAGCGGATCGAGATAGGACCCGAGCACCGTGGTCATGCCGTAGCGCTTGGCGAGGAAACCGTCGACGCCGTCGCTTACCCCGGCGGCGAGGAACAGCACGAAAGCGACCCACATCGCTCCCGAGGAGATCGCCCAAACGACGATCGGAACCAGGAGGATGCGTCCCAGTGTAATGAGGTTTGGAATACTCAAAGGTGACCCGAACTTCTGGACGCCGCCGCCCCGCGGCGCCGGCGCGCGATGAGCCGGCAGAGTATAGCGCCCGTGGGGCCATTGCACGACTTGCGATTCCAACGTACGACCCCCACGCAAAAGAGGGCCGCCATGGCGAAAGACGAGCGCGGATTGACCTACGCGCAGGCGGGTGTCGACATCGACGCCGGCAACCGGATGGTCGATCTGATCAAGCCTCTGGTGCGCGCCACTGCCCGACCCGGCGCCGACGCCGAGATCGGCGGCTTTGGCGGCCTCTTCGACCTCAAGCGCTGCGGCTTCAAGGACCCCGTTTTGGTGGCGGCGACCGACGGCGTCGGCACCAAGGTCAAGATCGCCATCGACACCGGTCGCTACGAGACCATCGGCATCGACCTCGTCGCCATGTCGGTGAACGACCTCGTCGTGCAGGGTGCCGAGCCGCTGTTCTTTCTCGACTACTATGCCTGCGGCCGGCTGGCGCCGGAGACCGGCGCCGCCGTCGTCGCCGGCATCGCCGCCGGCTGCAAGGACGCCGGCTGCGC
>DASZLY010000254.1:0-2288 GCA_035552135.1 Allostellaceae bacterium
CTTGAAATAGAAGCAGCCGGCCGGGCTGGAAACCGTCCCGCCCGAGCACTCGACCTGCAGCACCGGCCCCGAGGCGATCGCGGTGCCGTCGATCGTCGCGCCTTCCGAGATCAGCCGGAACCCGCTGCCCGCCCGGCCGGCGTAATCGATGACCAGGCCGCTGGTGACCTTGTAGGTGCCGGCCGGAATGTGCACCGGCCAGTTATTGGCGACCGCCGCGTCGATCGCCGCCTGGATCGCGGCGGTGTCGTCGTGGCTGTCGTCGCCGGCCGCGCCGCCCGCCATGCCCGGGCAGCGGACATCGATCCACGGCTGCCCCGCGCACGACAGCACCGCGCCGCCCAAGGTCGCGGTGCCGGTCGTCGACAGCGTCGAAAAATTGCCCGGCGACTGTGCCAGCGCCGCCGAGGCGACGACCCCGCACGCGCCGAACGCCGCCGCCGCGAGGACGCGACCAAAAATCATCCCAGCTCGCATTCCGCTTTCCCCGAGATCGTCGTCCCGGCGGAGGCCGGGACCCAGGTTTCAACTGATCGTACGGCGGATGGCTGGATACCGGCCTTCGCCGGTATGACGAGCTTTTGGCATCCTCGACGTTCACCATCGCCGCGCGGCGAAGACCTGGCCGGTCGTCCCGCCATAGAGGCTGACCGCGCCGGCCGGCTTGTACGCCGCGGGCGTCGCGAAGAGCCCGCCATTGGCGGCGATCTGGATGCTCGCGCCGCCATTCGACGCGATCCCCGTGTCGCACACCCACAGAGCGGCCGACGAATTGTTCTGCACGAGGAAGCCGTTCGCCGGCACGGTGCCGCCGAACAGCGTCTGCGCGCTGCCGCCGGTCGCGACGGCACTGCTGCCGTCACTCGCCGCCGCACCGGCGGTGTTGATGACCGGCAGCGGGTTGGCGGGCCCGACCGGGCTCGCGACGCCGGCGCTGACCGAGGCCGGCACATGCGCCGGCACGAGGTTGCCGCTGCCGTCGAGCTCGGTCGACAGGCTCTGCACCGCGGTGTTCGCGTCTTTGACGAGCAGCGTCATGACCATCCCTACTCCTCTTGGCCTTGCTCCTGTTGGCCTTGCCCCTGTTGCGCAAGGCGGCGATAGGCCTCGAAAATCCCTTCGCCGGCGACCGGCTGGACGAGCAGCTCGCTGAGCGCCCAGACCAGCGCGTCGACGCGGTCGGGCGAATAGCCCGCGCTCTCCCGGTTGTAGTCGTGCGCGAAGGCGCACATCTGGTCTTCGAGCCGCGGCAGCGCGCCGAGATGGTGCACCCGCCCCTGCTCGTAGAGCGCCGCGACCGGCTCGGCCCGCGCGACCTTGCCGCGCGATGCCCTGACCGCACCGAACGGCACATTCGGATCGACCATGCGAACCGTCGCCTCGACCATGTCGCCGCCATTGTTGACCTCGGCGACGATGCGGTCGGCGTCATGCGCCCGGTAGGCGGCGATCGCCGCCTTGGCCCATTCGGTCGGCGCGTATCGCCCCGACAGATCGGCGAGGACATAGCCGTGTCCCACCGCGTCTTTCGCGGCGACGACGATCCCGGTCTCGTCGGAATGTTCGCTCGACCCCGCTGCCGGGTCGATCGCCACGACGACCCGCGTCAGTTCCGGCGCGCTCGCCACCCGCGCCGCCTCGATGACGGCGTGGTTCCACAGCGCACCCGGGACATCTTCGAGGATTTCCGCCTCGAGCTCCTGGCGGCCGAGCCGCGTGCCTTCGTAGCGGCGCACGATCTGCTCGAGAAAGGCCGGCGCCAGGTGTTTCCAGTTCTCGTAGGTGGTGCCGCGGGTGACCACGACCGTCGGGTCGGCGAGCAGCGCCTTGATGAGCCTTGTCGGACGCGGCGTTGTCGTCACCACCGCGCGCGGGTCGGCGCCGAGCCGCAGCCCGAACATCAGCATGTCCCACGCCGCGGGATAGCGCCATGCCGCCAGCTCGTCGCACCAGGCGAAATCGTGCTGCGGGCCGCGCAGGCGTTCGGGCTCGTCGGCCGAGTAGGTCGTGGCAATCGCGCCGTTCGGCCAGGTCAGCCGCCGCTTTGACGGCTCGTATTCGGGCCGGTCATCGGCCGGCGCAATCGCGAGAAGGCCGCTTTCCCCTTCGACCATGACGTCGCGGACATCGGCGGCGGTCGGCGCGACGAGCGCGACGTGCCGCGCGGTGCACGCGCCGATGCGAGCCCGAACGAGCTCGGCGCCGGTCCGGGTCTTGCCGAAGCCGCGCCCGGCGAGCAGCAGCCAGACCCGCCAGTCCCCGGGGGGCGGCTTCTGGGCGTCCCTGGC
>DASZLY010000255.1:0-4311 GCA_035552135.1 Allostellaceae bacterium
GCCGCTCTTCTTGGCCGGCACCAGCGGGACGATCCAGCCCTCTTCCCAGCCGCGGTCGACGATCGCGCATTCGATCGTCTTGATCGTCACCGGGTTGTCGTCGATGTTGAGCGTGCACGCCGCCTCGCACGGCGCCGGGCAGATGCGGCCGGTGAACTCCGGGAAGTTGTTGGTCGAGTGGAGAACCGTCAGCGCGTTCTTCCACTGGTCGCGATAGACGAGATTGTTCCAGTCCGGGATGATGTTGTTGACCGGGCAGCCGTCATGGCAGAACGGAATGCCGCAATCCATGCAGCGCGAGGCCTGCGCGCGCAGCGTCTTCCCCGGCAGCGGTTCGAGGAACTCGCGCCACGTCCGTACACGCTCCGCCACTTTCTCGTAGTGGCGGTCCTCGCGCTCGACTTCGAGAAACCCGGTCGGCTTGCCCATCCCTAGTCCTAGCACCAGCCCATCGAGACTGGTCATGTATACTGACTTATCTCATTCTGCCCGATCGCACGATAGACATCAACGCCCGTGCGCTCAATCGCGCGCGCAAGCGCCATGCCTATTCGATGATCTCGTCGGCTCGCGCCAGCAGCGATTGCGGCACGGTGAGACCGAGCGCCGCGGCGGTCTTAAGGTTGATCGCCAGCTCGAATTTGGTCGGCTGCTCGACTGGCAGGTCGGCAGGCTTGGCCCCGCGCAAGATCTTGTCCACGAGGATCGCGGCTCCGCCGTAGTAGTCTTCCGCGCTGGCGGTGTAAGACATCAACCCGCCGGCGCGGGGAAACGGCGCCAAGGGAGAGACGGCGGCCAGGCGATGGCTTATCGCGAGCTCGGCCACGCGAGCGTCCGGCAGGCTCGGCTGAACGATCAGCGCGCCGATTTTTTTGTCGGCCATCGTCGCGAAAGCGGCATCGAGGTCCGCGCCGCCCGCCACTTTGATCAGTACAATCTCGACATCCGCGGCGCGACCAGCGAGCTCAATTTGCTCAAGAAACGGTTTGGAGAATGGGTCTGCCGAATTGCATAAGGCACCGATCCGGCGCAGCCCCGGCAGCAACTCCTTGAGCAATTCGACATGTTTGCCGGCAAGCTCCGCGGTCTGGCCGGCCATTCCGGTGATATTACCTCCAGGCCGCGCAAGGGTTGCCACAATCCCCATCCCGACCGGGTCGCCAGCGCCCATCATGACAATCGGGATTTTCGAGGTCGCGCGCTGGGCGGCAAGCACCACGGGGGTCATCCAAGCAACAATGACGTCCACCTTGTCGCGAACAAGCTCGGCGGCAAGCTCGGGGAGCCGCTCGACATGTCCCTCGGCGTTGAGCATCGTAAAACGGATGGTCTGTCCATCGATATAGCCGAGCGTGCGCAACCCCTCACGGAACGCCGCCAATGGTTCTCGCGGGTCCGGCTTGCCGGCGACCAGAATGCCGACAACCGGCATCCTGGAAGACTGCGCCGGGCATTCGACAGGCCTCCATGCTGAAACGGCGCAGAGAAGCGCGATAAAATCGCGCCGTCTCATTCGATGACCTCACCGGCGCCCGCCAACAGCGATTGCGGCACGGTGAGCCCGAGCGCCGTAGCGGTCTTCAGATTGATCGCCAGCTCGAATTTGGTCGGCTGCTCGACCGGCAGCTCGGCGGGCTTGGCACCCTTTAGCACCTTGGCGGTGTAGAGGCCGAGCTGGCGGTAGATCGCGGGAAAGCTCGCACCGTAGCTGATCAATCCGCCCGCCCGGACGGCTTCGGCCGCTTCGTAGCTCACCGGGATGCGGTAGCGCACGGCGAGGGCGATGAAGCGCTCGCGCTCTGCGTTGAAGAACGGGTCGTTGCCGATCAGCAGCGCGTCGACATGCTGCGCGGCGAAAGCGGCGAGCGCGGCGTCGATCTCGCTGTCGCTGCTCGCCCGCAGCACCGGGAGCGCGATTTTCTTCCTGCTCGCCGCGGCTTCAATCTGAGCGACGATCCGGCCCGCGGCGGTGGGGTTGGTCGGGTTGATCAGCAGGCCGATCGTTTGCGCTTGCGGGACCAGCTCCGAGAGAAGCTCCAGCCGTTTCAAATTGAGTTGGACGACGAGAAAGCTGATGCCGGTGCGATTGCCGCTTGGCCGCGCCAGACTGGCGACGAGGCCGACCGCCACCGGGTCGTCGCCGGCGAGGAAGACTGTCGGAATGGCGTCGGTCGCATTCTTCGCCGCCAGCGCGGCAACACTGCCGCCGCTGGTCACGATTACATCGACGCGGCGCCGGACCAGATCCTCGGCCATCGCCGGCAACCGGTCGAACGCACCTTCCGCCCAGCGGTACTCAATGGCGATGTTCTTGCCCTCGACAAACCCGCCTTCGGCCAGCGCCGCGTGAAACGCAGCGAAGAAGGGTGCGTATCGCTGAGCCGAGGTACCGCTGAGAAAGCCGATCACCGGCTGTTTCTGCTGCGCCCCGGCTGCCAGCGGCCAGACGACGGACGCCCCGGCGAGCCAGCCCAGCAGGTCCCGTCGCCTCACTCGGCCGCCGCACGCGCCGCTTCGCTCTCGGCCTTCAATTCGAGGAGCGCGCGGCGGTAGTCGCGCGGCATCACCTTGACGAAGGCGGCGAGCGCATCGTCCCAGTCTTCGAGCAGTTGCCGGGCGCGCTTGCTGCCGGTGAGGAGATGGTGGCGCTCGATCAGGATGCGCAGCCGCGCCGCGTCGTGGCGCATCAAATCGCCCATGCCGTTATCGTGCACGTCGATCCCGCGCTGGCGCGGCCGCTCGTGCTCGGGCGCATCGTCGCCGTCTTCCGCGGCAACGCTTGCGAGATCGACCCCGGCCTGGTTGCACAGGCCGGCGAAGCGGCCCTTCGGGTCATAGACATAGGCGATGCCGCCCGACATGCCGGCGGCGAAATTGCGCCCGGTGTCGCCGAGCACGACGACGATGCCGCCGGTCATGTACTCGCAGCCATGGTCGCCGGTGCCTTCGACGACCGCGATCGCGCCCGAGTTGCGCACCGCGAAGCGCTCGCCGGCGACCCCCTCGAAATAGGCTTCGCCGGCGATCGCGCCGTAGAGCACGGTATTGCCGATGATGATGTTCTCGGTCGGCTCGCGCCGCGCCTGCGGCGGATGACGGACGATCAGCCGCCCGCCCGACAGCCCCTTGCCGACATAGTCGTTGGCGTCTCCCGCCAGCTCGACCGTGACGCCGTGCGCGAGGAAAGCGCCAAAGCTCTGCCCGGCCGTGCCGGCGAACTTGGCCCAGATCGTGTCGTCGGGCAGCCCGTCATGGCCGTAGCGCAGCGCCACCTCGCCCGACAGCATCGCGCCCACCGTGCGGTGCACATTGCGGATCGGCTTTTCGATGCGCACCGGCTCGCCTCGGTCGAGCGCGGCTTGCGCCGCGGCGATGAGCTCGTTGTCGAGCGCCTTGTCGAGATGGTGATCCTGCGCTTCGCAATGATGGATCGCGACGCCGGGCGCCGGCTCTTCCTGGTAGAGGATGCGCGACAGGTCGACGCCGCGCGCCTTCCAGTGATGCACCGCGCGCACCATGTCGAGCCGGTCGACGCGGCCGACCATCTCGTCGAATTTGCGGAAGCCGAGCTCGGCCATCAGCTCGCGCACTTCCTCGGCGACGAAGAAGAAGAAGTTGATGACGTGCTCGGGCTGGCCGGTAAAGCGCGCGCGCAGCACCGGGTCTTGCGTCGCGATACCGACCGGGCAGGTGTTGAGGTGGCATTTGCGCATCATCACGCAACCGGCGGCGATCAGCGGCGCGGTGGCGAAGCCGAACTCGTCGGCGCCCAACCGCGCGCCGACGACGACGTCGCGCCCGGTGCGCAAGCCGCCATCGACCTGCACCGCGATGCGGCCGCGCAGGCCGTTGCGCACCAGCGTCTGCTGGGTCTCGGCAAGGCCGATCTCCCACGGCGAACCGGCATGGGTCAGCGAGGTCAGCGGGCTGGCGCCGGTGCCGCCTTCATAGCCGGCGATCGTCACATGGTCGGCGCGCGCCTTGGAGACGCCGGCCGCGACCGTGCCGACCCCGACCTCGGAGACCAGCTTGACCGATACCGCGGCCTTGGGATTGGCGTTCTTCAAGTCGTGGATGAGCTGCGCCAGATCCTCGATCGAATAGATGTCGTGGTGCGGCGGCGGCGAGATGAGCCCGACCCCGGGCGTCGAATGCCGCACCTTGGCGATTGCCTTGTCGACCTTGTGGCCGGGCAGCTGGCCGCCCTCGCCGGGCTTGGCGCCCTGCGCCATCTTGATCTGCAGCACGTCGGCGTTGACGAGGTACTCGGTCGTCACGCCGAAGCGGCCCGAGGCGACCTGCTTGATCGCC
>DASZLY010000256.1:0-16152 GCA_035552135.1 Allostellaceae bacterium
CGTCGACAAATCTTCAAGGGCCCGTTGGTCCGGGGGCCCCACGCAGGACGCGTGGGGGGGCCGGAGCGCTCGGCGCGGAGGACCTCTAAAATCGAAATCGGGATTGACTTAGGGACGGCAAACGTTCTCGTTTACGTCAGGGGCCGCGGCATCGTCCTGAACGAGCCGTCGGTGGTGGCGATTGCCATGGTTAAGGGCCGCAAACAGGTGCTCGCGGTCGGCGAGGAAGCAAAGCAGATGCTGGGCCGCACCCCCGGCAACATCCAGGCGATCCGGCCGCTGCGCGACGGCGTCATCGCGGACTTCGAAGTCGCCGAGGAGATGATCAAACACTTCATCCGCAAGGTGCATAACCGGCGAAGCTTCGCCAGCCCGCAAATCATTATTTGCGTGCCCTCCGGTTCGACCGCGGTCGAACGCCGCGCGATCCAGGAATCGGCGGAAAGCGCCGGCGCGCGGCGGGTGTTCCTGATCGAGGAACCGATGGCGGCGGCGATCGGCGCCGGGCTGCCGGTCACCGAGCCCACGGGATCGATGGTCGTCGATATCGGCGGCGGCACTACCGAGGTCGCGGTGCTGTCGCTGGGCGGCATCGTCTATTCGCGCTCGGTGCGGATCGGCGGCGACAAGATGGACGAGGCGATCATCGCCTATATCCGCCGCAACCATAATTTGCTGGTCGGCGAATCGAGCGCGGAGCGGATCAAGAAGGATATCGGCTCGGCCTGCATGCCCGAGGACGGCGACGGCCGGGTGATGGAGATCAAGGGGCGCGACCTGATGAACGGCGTTCCCAAGGAAATCGTCATCAGCGAGCGACAGATTTCGGAGAGCCTCGCCGAGCCGGTCGGCTCGATCGTCGAGGCGGTCAAGGTCGCGCTTGAACACACCGCGCCCGAGCTCGCCGCCGACATCGTCGACAAGGGCATTGTGCTGACGGGCGGCGGCGCGCTTCTCGGCAATCTCGACTTCGTGCTGCGCCATGCGACCGGGCTTCCGGTGTCGATCGCCGACGATCCGTTGACCTGCGTCGCGCTCGGCACCGGGCGGGCGCTGGAAGAAATGAAGACGTTAAAAAACCTGTTGATCAACATGTGGTGACGGTCTCTTATCCGGGGGCATCCGCAAGCGTGACGAATAGGGGAGCCATGCGGGCGTACGCAGCCGCGCCGGTCAAGCGGGCCGGGGCGCGGCATCCGATACCGAGGGGCTTTAAAAAGGGACAGCGATGATCCGCCTGTCGCCGCAGTTGCGCACGGCGATCCAGCGCACGATGCTGCCCGTTCTGGTGCTGCTGTCGGGCGCGATCGTCGTGCTCGGCAAGGCCGACCAGCTCCTTTTCGACTCGCTGCGCACCAATGTTACCGATGTCGTCGCGCCGATGCTCGACGTCGTCGCGCGGCCGCTCAACGCGATCGGTGCCGTGGTCGAGCGCGCCAAGATGGTGGTGACGACCTATCAGTCGAACGTCCGGCTCGAAAACGAGAACGAGAAGCTGCTGCACTGGCAACAGGTGGCGCTTAACCTCGACGCCGAGAATCAGCAGCTGCGAGGCATGCTGAACGCGGTGCCGAAGACCGCGCTGGCCTATGTGACGGCACGGGTCATTGCCAATTCGGGCGGCGCCTTCGTGCGGATGATCCTAATCAATGCCGGTGCCGCCGATCATGTCTCGCGCGGCCAGGCGGCGATCACCGGCGAAGGCCTTGTCGGGCGCCTGACCGAGGTCGGCGACCGCGCCTCGCGCGTGCTGCTGATCACCGACCTCAACTCGCGCATCCCGGTAACGATCGAGAGCAGCCATGCCGCGGCGGTGCTGGCCGGCGACAATTCCGAGCGGCCGCGGCTGCTTTACATGCCGGCGAGCGACGCGCCCAAGGTCGGCGACCGGGTGGTGACCTCGGGCGAGGGCGGCGTGTTCCCGCCGGGCCTGCCGGTGGGCCTTGTCTCGGGCCTCGACTCGACCGGGCCGCGAGTCGAGCCTTACGTCGAATTGTCGCAACTGAGCTACGTGCTGGTCGCCGATTATGGGCTGTCGCGCGCCTTGCCGCAGCCGCTGCCGATGCTCGCGCGGCCCAGTCGGCGCGCCAAGATCGACGGCGAATAGCGCATTTCGCGCGCGGGCGATGGCGCTCAAGGTCTTCAGCATTCCGGCACTGCCGCGCGTCAATAACGGTGCGGCGCGGCTGCTGCCGGTGGCGACGACGCTGCTCGCCGCGGTGATTTCGGTGCTGCCGCTGCAGATCCCGGGTTATGCTGCGCTCACCCCGGTCTTCACGCTGATGGCGGCCTATCATTGGACGATCTATCGCCCCGACCTGCTGCCGCCCTGGGCGCTCTTCGCCATCGGCCTGGTCGAGGATTTACTGGCCGGCTCGCCGATGGGCGTCAACGCGCTGCTGTTGCTGCTGACGCGGATCGCGGTGCTCGGCCAGCGGCGCTATTTCGTCAACCGCACCTTCCCCTTTGTGTGGACCGGCTTTACCTTGCTGACCGCGGTGGCGATGCTCGGTTTGTGGTGCCTTCATTGCATTCTCGACCTCAGCCTGCTGGATTTCCGCAATGCGATGATCCGCGCCGCCCTGACGATCGCGATGTTCCCGATGGCCAGCTTCATGCTGGGCCGGGCGCAGCGCGCGATGATCGGCGCCGGCTGACCGCCGGGTTCTGAGCGGGCGAGCCATGCCGCGCGACACGCAGCAACAGAAATCGCTGACCCGCCGCGCCGCGATTCTCGGCGGCGGCCAGGTATTGCTGGTCTCCGCGCTGGCCGGGCGGCTCTACCAGCTGCAAGTCCTGGAAAAAGACCGCTACCGGGTCATGGCCGACGAGAACCGCATCAATCTGCGGCTGCTCGTGCCGCCGCGCGGGCGCATCCTCGATCGCTTCGGCATCGAGCTGGCCGACAACCACCAGGATTACCGCGTCATCATCGTCCCCGAGCAGACCGCCGACATCGAGGCGACGATCAACGCGATCGGCACGCTGATCGACATCACCGACACCGACCGCCGTCGCGCGCTGCGCGACGCCAAGCGCCAGCACGCCTTCATCCCGGTCGTCGTCCGCTCCAACCTCAGTTGGGACGAGATGGCGCGAATCGAGGTCGCCGTGCCCGAACTGCCCGGCGTGACGATCGAGCAGGGCCTGCAGCGCTTCTACCCGTACGGCGCGACCGCCGCGCACGTGCTGGGCTATGTCGCCAAGGTGTCGGAGAAGGAGCTGACCGGCGATCCGCTGCTCGAACTGCCCGACTTCCGCATCGGCAAGGCGGGGATCGAGAAATCGCAGGACCTGAAGCTGCGCGGCACGGCCGGGACAAGCCAGGTCGAGGTCAACGCCTATGGCCGCGTCGTGCGCGAGATCGCGCGCAACGACGGCCAGCCCGGCAAGGACGCCGTGCTGGCGATCGACGCGGCGATGCAGGACTTCGCGACCAAGCGCTGCAGTAGCGAGCAGAGCGTCTCCTGCGTGCTGCTCGACGCGGTGACCGGCGATGTGCTGGCGCTGGTGTCGAGCCCGAGCTACGACCCCATACTGTTCTCCGCCGGGCTCACCCCGGCGGTGTGGCAGGAGCTCTCGACCGATCCGCGCAACCCGCTGTCGAACAAGGCGGTCGGCGGGCTCTACCCGCCGGGCTCGACGTTCAAGCCGATGGTCGCGCTGGCCGCGCTCGAGTCGGGCGCGATCACCCCGGATACGCTCATCACCTGCCCCGGCTATCTCGAGCTCGGCGACGCGACCTTTCATTGCTGGCAGCATGGCGGGCACGGCACGCTGCATTTGCGCGACGCGATCAAGAAATCCTGCGACGTGTTCTTCTACGAGACCGCGCGGCGCACCGGCATCGACCACATCGCGGCGATGGCCCGTCGTTTCGGCTTTGGCGAGCAGCTCGGCCTCGATATCGGCGGCGAGCGCTCGGGCCTCATCCCCGACCGCGAGTGGAAGCTGGCGACGACCGGCGTCGCCTGGCAGCAGGGCGAGACGCTCAACACCGGCATCGGCCAGGGCTCGGTGCTGGCAACACCGCTGCAGGTGGCGACGATGGCGGCGCGGCTCGCCACCGGCCGTCAGGTCGTGCCGCATCTCGTGCGCGCCGCGCAGCTGCCGCCGGGCGGCGATCGGCGGCTGCCAGATTTCGGCGCGATGGGCATCACCGCGCACGCGGTCTCGCTGGTGCTCGACGGGATGAATGCGGTGTGCAACGAGCAGGGCGGCACCGCCTATGCCGCACGCATCCAGGACCCGGCCTTCGCGATGGGCGGCAAGTCGGGCACCTCGCAGGTACGGCGCATCACCCAATATGAGCGCGACCACGGCCTCACGAAGGAAGCCGACGTTCCGTGGAAGGACCGCGACCATGCGCTGTTCGTCGCTTTCGCGCCGGTCGGCGCGCCGCGCTATGTCTGCGCGGTGGTGGTCGAGCATGGCGGCGTCGAAGGCGGCGGCGGTTCGGCAGTGGCGGCGCCGATCGTGCGTGACGTGCTGCTCGAAGTGCAAAAGCGCGATCCCGCCCGCCACGTGCCGCAACCCGACTCGATCGCGCAGGCCGCGCCGCCCGCCGCGCCGCCGCTGCCCGAGAACGGCGCCCGCCCGCCGCGCGGCTAGAAGCAGATCGCCCCCATATAGCAATGACCAGCTTTTCCGCCGATATCGGCCACCGCGAGCTGACGTTCTCCGACCGGGTGCGCGGGATCAATTGGGGCCTCATCCTGCTGATCTCGGCAATCTCGGGGATCGGCTTCGCGATGCTCTATTCCGCCGCCAACGGCAACTGGCAGCCCTGGGCCTCGAAGCAGGTGGCGCGTTTCGCGCTCGCCTTCATCCCGATGATCGCGGCGGCGCTGATCGACATCCGCCACTGGTATCGAATTGCCTATTGGGTGTTCGGGCTGGCGCTGCTGCTGGTGATCGCGGTCGATCTGCGCGGCGTCATCGGCATGGGGGCGCAGCGCTGGATCGATCTCGGCATCATCCAGCTGCAGCCGTCGGAGGTGATGAAGATCGCGCTCGTACTGGGGCTGGCGCGCTATTTCCACGGCCTGCCGGCGGAAAACGCCGGGCGGATCGTCGATCTCATGGCCCCCGCGGCGATGATCGTGGTGCCGGTGATGCTGGTGCTGAAACAGCCCGATCTGGGCACCGCGATGATGCTCTTGGCGGCGGGCGCGATCGTGTTCTTCCTGGCCGGCGTCCGGTTGTGGATTTTCGCCGCGGCGGCGGTCGCCGCGGCCGGCGCGGCGCCGCTTATCTGGTCGATGCTGCGCGAATACCAGCGAGCGCGGCTCTACACTTTCCTGTCGCCCGACACCGACCCGCTCGGGGCCGGCTACCACATCCTGCAATCGAAGATCGCGCTGGGCTCGGGCGGGATTTTCGGCAAGGGCTTCCTGATGGGCACGCAGACCCATCTCTCCTTCCTGCCCGAGCGCCAGACCGACTTCATCTTCACGATGATCGCGGAGGAGTTCGGCCTCGTCGGGGGATTGGTGCTGTTGACGCTCTACGCGCTGGTGATCGTTTACGGCTTCACCATCGCGCTCAGGAGCCGCAACCAGTTCGGGAGGCTTCTCGGTCTGGGACTTGCCACCAATTTTTTCCTTTACGTATTCATCAATACGGCGATGGTGATCGGCCTCATCCCGGTGGTCGGCGTGCCGCTGCCGCTCATTTCGTATGGCGGCAGCGCGATGGTCACGGTGATGCTGGGCTTTGGCCTGCTGATGAATGTCAGCATCCATCGCGACGTACGGATCAGCCGGCTCGGCGAAAGCCAGGTCGTTTAGCGGCCGAGAGGAAGGCGATGGCGGAAAAGGACGCCGAGAGCGATGCACCGGACACCACCCGGCGCCTGCATGTCACCGTGCTGCTGGTCGCGTCACGCCGCGCGCTCGACATGGCGCTGAACGAACTCGGGTTTCTTGAGGACGACGACCGCGTTATCGAGCATGACGGGCGGCTCGCCTTTCTCACCTGCACGCACGAGCAGGATTGCGACGATATGTTCGCCCTCATCAGCGAATTGTCGGCGCGCGGCGAAAGCTGGGAGCTGCAGTCGCGCATCGACACTGAGGGCGGCCGGGTGATCTACCAGTCGCTGGCGCGGCATCGCGCGGTCGAGGCGATCGACGCGCCGATCGACGAGGAGGCCGAGCCCGAGACCGCCGAGGCGCCGGCGCATAATATCGAGACCAGCGAGGGCGTGCAGGCGCTGAAGAAGGTGCTCCGCCGCATCGAACCGGCCGATGCCTTCGCGACGATCCGCCCCAACCGCGACGGCGGCGCCACCGCGCGCATTTTGCGCCGCGGCTCACGCCGCCTGCTGGCGCTGGCGAGCGCTTCGGACGAGGCGACGCTGCGCGGCGTGATCCGCGAGATTCTGCCCAATGTGATGCTTGACGTGGCGATGAAGCCGCCGGGATGAGTGACGCGGCGGGCTGTGGCCGCATCGCGCTTGCCGTTGCCGCGCGACAGGCGCAAAACTTACCGCATTATTGCGAATGACAGAACGAACGGGGAGATCGACATGCTGTCACGCCGCACTTTGATTGCCCAATTGCCCGCTGCCGCACTGGTCGGCACCTACGCCGCGCGGGCGTTCGCCGCCGACAAATCGGTGACGGTCGGCATCAGCCTGCCGCTCACCGGCGCCGACGCGCAGGCCGCGACCAAGATCAAGCAAGGCGCGCAACTGGCGTTCGACGAGGCCAATGCCGCGGGCGGCGTCAGCGGTTACAAGGTCGAGCTGCTGGTGCTCGACGACGGCACCGCCACCGCCGGCCAATACGACCCGGCGCAGGCCGCGACCAACGCGCGCAAGATGGTCTCGGATTCGAGCGTCGTCGCGGCGATCGGCCCGCAGATGAGCGGCTCCGGCAAGGCGATGTCGCCGATCCTCAGCCAAGGCAATCTGGCGATCATCACCCCGAGCTCGACCAACCCCGACATCACCAATCCGGCAATGGCCTCGCAATACCGGCCGGCGGGCAAGGCGATCTATTTCCGCACGGTGACGACGGACGCCTATCAGGGCCCCAACATGGCCAATTACTACGCCGACACGCTGAAGGTGAAATCACTCTACGTGCTCGACGACAGCGGCGCCTACGGGGTCGGCATCGCCGACACGTTCCAGAAGCAGGCCGAGAAGCGCGGGATCAAGGTGCTCGGCCGGGACCAGCTCAACGCGAAAGAGGCCGACTACACGACGATCCTCACCAAGATCAAGCCGCTGAACCCGGACGGGATCTACTACGGCGGCGTGGCGCAAGCCGGCGTTAAGCTTGCCAAGCAGTCCTACGACATCCTGCCCAAGATCATTAAAGGCGGCGGCGACGGGATGCACAGCACCGATCTCTTGAGCGGCGCCGGCTTCCCGGCGGCCGAGGGCTGGTACTGCACAATCGCCGCGCCGCACGTGCTCGACAAGCCGGAGGTCGCGGCATGGGCGAAGAGGTTTCAGGACAAGTTCGGCGGCCCGCCCGAGGACTACTCGATTACCGCCTATGACGCCGGGCTCGTCATCATTGACGCGATCAAGCGCGTCGCCGCCTCGGGCAAGCCGGTCGATCGCAACAGCGTGCGCGACGCGATCCAGGCATCCAAGGTCAACACACTGCAGGGCGAGGTGAGCTTCGACGAGAACGGCGACATCACCAACCGCATCGTCAGCGTGTTCCAGATCAAGAAGGACGACAAATTTCCGCTCAACGACACGATCCATCAGTACCACTACGTCGGCGTCGCCCCGGCCAGCGCCGCGTGATAACTGTCGGATCGTTCTGTCATTGCGAGCATAGCGGAGCAATCTCGCGCGGATGGCGCTTTCACCTGCCGAGATTTGCTTCGTCGCGCTCCTCGCCATGACGGATGACATGACATGACCACCGGCGCGCTCTATCTGCAGCAGATCATCAACGGGCTGAGTCTCGGTGCGATGTACGCGCTGCTGGCGCTCGGTTTCACGATGGTCTACGGCATCCTCGAGCTGATCAATTTCGCGCATTTCAGCGTGTTCATGGTGAGCTCGTTCATCGGCATGTGGGCGTTGGAGCTGCTCGGGCTGCAGGGCCAGGGGGTGATCCTCACCGGCTTCGCGCTGGTCGGCGCGCTCGTCTTCGGCTTTGTCGTGACGATGCTCGGCGCGGGCATGCTCGGCGTCGCGATCGAGCGTATTGCCTTGCGCCCGATGCGAGCGGCGCGCGGCACCGCGGCGATGATCACGACGATCGGCGTCAGCTACGTGCTGCTCAACTCGATCCTGCTGGGGGTGGGCGCCGATTCCAAGAACTTCCCGAACCCGATGCCGGAGATGCACTGGGACATCGGCGGTGCGACGCTGCGCCTTCGCGAATTGCTGATCTGGTGCGTCTCGCTGGTGCTGATGCTCGGCCTGCACCTGTTCGTCAACAAGACGCGGCTCGGCAAGGCGATGCGCGCGACCGCGCAGGACGCCGAGGCGGCGCGGATGATGGGGATCGACGTCGATCGCGTCATCGTCACCGCGTTCTTTCTCGGCTCGGCGCTGGCTGGCGCGGCGGCGCTGATCTTCGGCCTCTACTACAACTATACGAGCTTCATCATCGGCTACAGCGCCGGGCTGCGCGCCTTCAC
The DNA here is from genome assembly GCA_035552135.1 of Allostellaceae bacterium. GTDB lineage: Bacteria > Pseudomonadota > Alphaproteobacteria > ATCC43930 > CGMCC-115725 > DATARH01. The sequence goes on from DASZLY010000256.1 coordinate 8,617, forward strand.
CGCGGCAGTGCTGGGCGGCATTGGCAGCGTCACCGGGGCGATGCTCGGCGGCATCATCATCGGCCTCATCGAGGCGCTCGGCGGGCAGATCGTCTCGGTGCGCTGGACCGATGTGATCATCTTCTCGATCCTGGTGCTGGTGCTCGTCTTCGCGCCGACCGGGCTGCTCGGCCGGTCGACGACGCAACGCTCCTGATGCCGGGAAATCGCCGATGATCGGCCGCGACCGCGCCGCCCCGCGCCACGGCACGCTCGGCGGCGAGACCTTCGCCTTGCTGCGGCGCGCCTCGCCGGTGCAATGGGTCGCGCCGCATCTGCGCTCGCGGGTCGGCGTTTCGCTCGTCTTTGCGTTCGCGCTGCTGTTCCCGGTCCTGCACCGCAACGACGCCGACATCGACTCGGCGGCCAACGCGCTCGCCTATGCGGCGCTGGCGCTCGGCCTCAACATCGTCGTCGGCTTCGCTGGGCTGCTCGATCTCGGCTACGCCGCGTTTTTCGCGATCGGCGCCTATACCTATGGCGCCTTCGCCTCGTTCCAGATCCAGCCGGCGTGGAGCGGGTTCTGGGAGCCGTTCCAGTGGCTGCAACTCGTCGCCCGCATGCCGATGCCAACGGGCGATGTCGTCCATTTCACCGTATCGTTCTGGCTGATGCTGCCGATCTCGGCCGCGGTCGCGGCGCTGTTCGGCGTGCTGTTCGGCGCGCCGACGCTGCGCCTCAAGGGCGACTACCTGGCGATCGTGACATTGGGCTTTGGCGAGATCGTGCCGATCGTCGCGCGCAACTGGCCCAGCGTCACCAACGGCGCGATGGGTTTGAACGGCGTCGCCGCGCCGCAGCTTTTCGGCTGGAGCTTCGGGGTCGACGCGACGCCCTATTACTATGTCGGGTTAGGTCTCATCGCGGTCTTGATCCTCGTCAGCTCGCGGCTCAAATCCTCGCGCATCGGCCGCGCCTGGATGGCGATCCGCGAGGACGAGATCGCCGCCGCGGCGATGGGCATCAACCGCGTCAAGTTCAAGCTGCTCGCCTTTGCCATCGGCGCCGCCTTTGCCGGCGCGACCGGCACCTATTTCGTCGCCAAGCTGCAGACCGCGACACCCGAGATGTTCATGTTCCCGGTCTCGGTGATGATCCTGGTGATGATCGTCTTCGGCGGCATCGGCAGTATCTGGGGCGTGGTGCTGGGCGCCATGATCCTGCAGATCCTGCAATCGTGGTTCCTCGAAGATTTGTCGCAATGGCTGCATGCGCTGGGCCGGCTGATCCACGTCGAGTGGCTGCAGCAGATAGAGCTGGTGCAGTCGATCGAGATGATCTTCGGCCTCATCCTGGTGACGATGATGCTCTATCGCCGCCAGGGCCTCATCCCGGCGACGCGCGCCGTGCCGGCGCTGAGCCTTGCCGAACAGGCGGCGCAGGTCGAGCTCGCCGCGCCTCGCGCCGCCGAGAGACTGCGCGTCCTCGACAATGTCGCCTATCAGGGCGACGGTCCGCTGCTCGAAGTGAAGGACGTGACCGTGCGGTTTGGCGGTCTGGTGGCGCTGCGCTCAGTGTCGCTGACCGTGCCGGCGCGCTCGGTCGTCGCGGTGATCGGCCCCAACGGCTCGGGCAAGTCGACGCTGTTCAACGCGGTGACCGGCCTCGTCGTCCCCGAAGCCGGCAAGGTCAACCTCGCCGGATACGACATCACCCGGCTGCCGCCGCATGACGTGCTCGGCCGCGGCATGGCCCGCACCTTTCAGAACCTCCGCCTATTCCCCAACCTCACCGTGCTCGAAAACGTGCTGATCGGGATGCATGCACGGCTGCATACCGGCGCATTCGGTGCGCTGACCCGGCTGCCGGGCACGCTGCGCGAGGAAGCACAGGCGCGCGAGCATTGCCTCGAAATCCTCGCCCTCTTCGGCAACCGGCTGCTGCCGCGCCTCGACCATGTCGTGTCAAGCCTCAGCTATGCCAACCGGCGGCGCGTCGAGATCGCCCGGGCGCTCGCCTCAAGCCCCAAGCTCTTGTTGCTCGATGAGCCGACGGCGGGCATGAATCCCGCGGAGACGCTGGAGCTGGCCGGGCAGATCAAGAACCTGCACGAGCACGGCCTGTCGATCGTGCTGATCGAGCACAAGCTCGATGTCGTGGTCAGCCTCGCCGACAATGTCGTCGTGCTCGACCATGGCGAGAAGATCGCCGAGGGCACGCCCGATGTGGTGCGGCGTGACGAGGAGGTGATCCGCGCCTATCTCGGCCGCAGCGCCTCGCTCGGGAGCGCGGCGGTTGCCTGAGCTCCTCGCCTTTCGCGGCGTCGACACCTATTACGGCGACCTCCACGTGCTGAAGGCGGTCGACTACACGATCAATGCCGGCGAGATCGTGTCGCTGCTAGGCGGCAATGCCTCGGGCAAGTCGACGACGATGAAGGCGATCATGGGGGTCGTCGTGCCGGCGCGCGGCGAGATTTTCTTCGACGGCCAGTCGCTTGCCGGGATCAGCATCGCCGAGCGGGTGCGCCGCGGCATCGCACCGGTGCTCGAGGCACGCCGCCTGTTCCCGCGCATGACGGTCTACGAGAACCTCGAACTGGGCGCCTATACCCGCAGCAAGGGGCCCGAATTCGAGGAAGACCTGCAGCGTGTCTTCAGCCTCTTCCCGCGCGTCGAGGAGCGGCTGAAGCAGCTCGCCGGCACACTGTCCGGCGGCGAGCAGCAGATGGTCGCGATCGGGCGGGCGCTGATGGCGAGGCCCAAGCTGCTGTGCATGGACGAGCCGTCGATGGGGTTGTCGCCGGTCTTTGTCGAGCAGGTCTTCGACATCATCCAGACGATCAACAAGCAGGGCACGACGATCTTCATGGTCGAGCAGAATGCCAACATGGCGCTGTCGATCGCCACCCGCGGCTATGTCCTGCAGACGGGGCAAGTCGTGCTCAGCGGTCCCGCCGCCGAACTGCGCCAGAACGAAATGATCCGCGAGGCGTATCTGGGTGAAATGAAGGTGGCACAAGCCTGAGCGGTGGCCGCCCTATAGCTCCACTCCCCTCAGCCGCAACGCGTTGCCGATCACCAAGAGCGAGCTCGCGCTCATCGCCGCGGCGGCGATCATCGGGTTCAGCAGGACGCCTGCGACCGGGTAGAGCACGCCCGCCGCGACCGGCACCGCCAGCGCGTTGAACACGAAGGCGAAGAATAAATTCTGCCGGATGTTGCGCATCGTCGCGCGCGAGAGGCGGCGGGCGCGGACGATGCCGGCGAGGTCGCCTTTGACCAGCGTCACCTGGGCGCTTTCGATCGCCACATCGGCACCGGTACCCATGGCGATGCCGATCTCGGCCTGGGCCAGCGCCGGCGCGTCGTTGATCCCGTCGCCGGCCATCGCGACGATGCGGCCCTGGCGCTGCAATTCGGCGATCGCGGCGGCCTTGCCGTCGGGCAGCAGCCCGGCGCGAATGTCGTCGATGCCGAGCTTGCGGCCGATCGCAGTGGCGGTCGGCGCGGCGTCGCCGGTCAGCATCACGACGCGCAGCCCCTCCGCGCGCAGCGCCGCGAGCGAAGCGGCGGCATTGTCCTTCACCGCGTCGCCGACGGCGACGAGCCCCGCGGCGTGGTCGCCGATCGCCACCAGCATCACCCCCTCGCCGTCGCGGCGGCGGCGCTCGGCCTCGGCGGCGAGCGGGCTGGCGTCGATGTCGAGCGCGGCGAACAGCGCCTCGTTGCCGATCGCGATGCGGCGCGCCGCGACGGTGGCGACGATGCCCCGCCCCGGCTCGGCGCGAAAGGCCGCGGCCGGCAGCATCGCCAGCCCGCGCTCGGCCGCGCCGGCGACGATCGCCGCGGCCAGCGGATGCTCGCTGCCGCGCTCGGCCGCAGCGGCAATCTGCAGGAGTTGATCGGCGGCGATGTCGCCGAGCGGCGACACCGCGACAAGGCGTGGCCGGCCCTCGGTCAGCGTGCCGGTCTTGTCGACAACCAGCGTGTCGACCCGTTCGAGCCGCTGGATCGCCTCGGCGTCGCGGATCAGCACGCCGGCGCGCGCGCCGCGCCCGGTGCCGACCATGATCGACATCGGCGTCGCCAGGCCGAGCGCGCAGGGGCAGGCGATCAGCAGCACCGAGATCGCCGCGACCAGCGCGTGGGCGAGCGACGGCGCCGGGCCGAAAATCGCCCAGGCGAGAAAGGCCAGCACCGCCGCCGCCAGTATCGCCGGCACGAAGCGGCCGGCGACCCGGTCGGTGAGTGCCTGGATCGGCGCGCGGGAGCGCTGCGCTGCGGCGACCAGCGCGACGATGCGCGCGAGCAGCGTCTCGCCGCCGACCCGCTCGGCGCGCATCACAAAACTGCCGGCGGTGTTGAGCGTCGCCCCGGTGACCCGGTCGCCGGCGCTCTTCTCGACCGGCAGCGGCTCGCCGGTCAGCATCGACTCGTCGATCGCGCTCGCGCCCTCGACGATGATGCCGTCGACCGGCACCGCCTCACCCGGCCGCACGCGCAGCAGATCGCCCGCCGCGATCTCGCCGAGCGGTACGTCCCAGTCGCTGCCGTCCGTCTGCACCAGCCGCGCGGTCTTCGGCGCGAGGTCGAGCAACGCGCGGATCGCGCCGCCGGTCAGCGCGCGGGCGCGCAATTCGAGCACCTGGCCGAGCAGCACCAGGGTGACGATCACCGATGCCGCTTCGAAATAGAGCGGGACGCCGCCATCGCCCGTACGGAACGCCGCCGGGAAGACGTCGGGAAACAGCGCCGCGACCAGGCTGTCGAGCCAGGCAATGCCGGTGCCGAGCGCGATCAGCGTGAACATGTTGAGCCGGCGGTTCTTGAGCGACTGCCAGCCGCGCAGGAAAAACGGCCAGCCGCCCCACAACACAACCGGCGTGGCCAATACAAGCTGCACCCAGGCGACGCCGGGGAACGCGATGCCCAACATGCCGATGACGAGCAGCGGCAGCGAGAGCGCCGCGCCGAGCCACAGCCGCCGGGTCATCCGCCGCAACTCGGGGTCGGACTCCGCCGCAGCGTGCGGCAGGACCGGCTCCAGCGCCATGCCGCAAAGCGGGCAGTCGCCGGCCGTGTCCTCGACGATCTCCGGGTGCATCGGGCAGGTCCACAGCCCGGCAGCCGCCACCTGGTGCGCCGCCGGTTTCGGTTCCAGGAACCGCGCCGGCTCGGCGACAAAGCGCTCCTTGCAGCGCGCGCCGCAGAAGAAATAGTGCCGGTTACGGTGCACCGCGCGATGCCGTGCCGTCGCCGGGTCGACGCTCATGCCGCAGACCGGGTCGTTCTCTCCGCCCGCCGCAAAGGGATGATCATGGCCAGAATGTTCGGCGGTCGCGGTCACGGACAGCTCACGGTGCGGGGAAGACGGCGTCTTATGTAAGCCGCCTCCGCTACAAATACATCCACCCGGCGAAGGCCGGAGTCCCAACCGTTCCGCCTTTTCGAGGGAACGGAAATCGGCCCCGGCCTCCGCCGGAGTGGATCGCCAAACGCTAGTCGATTTTTACGCCACCAGGCGGCGTTCGATCGCCGCGGCGCGGATCGCCTTTTGCAGCTTCTCGAAGGCGCGCACCTCGATCTGCCGCACGCGCTCGCGCGAAATGCCGTAATGCTGCGACAAATCCTCGAGCGTGGTCGGGTTGTCCTTGAGGCGGCGCTCGCCGAGGATGTGGCGTTCGCGCTCGTTGAGATGAGTCAGCGCCTTTTCCAGCAGGTCACGGCGCAGCCCCAACTCCTGGCGCTCGCCGAGCTTGGTCTCCTGGCTTTCGGTCTCGTCGACCAGCCAATCCTGCCACTCGCCCTCGCTGTCGCTGCGCAGCGGCGCGTTCAGCGAATGGTCGGGGCTGGCGAGCCGCCGGTTCATGCTGACGACATCGGCCTCGGGCACATCGAGCTCCGTGGCGATCTTCTTCAAATTCTCGGGCGACAGATCGCCGTCCTCGACCGCCTGGAGCTGGCCTTTCAGCTTGCGCAGGTTGAAGAACAGCTTTTTCTGCGCCGCGGTGGTGCCCATCTTCACCAGCGACCACGAGTGCAGGATGTATTCTTGGATCGCGGCGCGAATCCACCACATCGCATAGGTCGCCAGGCGGAAGCCGCGCTCGGGATCGAAGCGCTTCACCGCCTGCATCATGCCGACATTGCCCTCCGAGATGAGCTCGGAGAGCGGCAGACCATAGCCGCGATACCCCATCGCGATCTTGGCGACGAGGCGCAGATGGCTGGTCACGAGACGGTGCGCCGCCTCGGGATCCTCATGCTCCTTCCAACGCTTGGCGAGCATGTATTCTTCTTCCGGCTCAAGCATCGGGAATTTGCGGATCTCCTGGAGATACCGCGTCAGGCTGCCCTCGCCGGAAAGCGACGGTACGGAAAGGCTTGGCATTGCAGAAAATTTCCCCTTTCGCTGCAACCGGAGAACGCGGCCTTGGGGCTCGGTGTTCCCAGTACCCCACTAAAATGGTCAGTTTTCGTCCAGTTTAAAGGCTCTCTAAACTATCTAACAGCGATGTCATGTCGGCGGGTAGATCGCTGTCGAAGGCCAGGTATTCCCCGCTTTCCGGATGGCGGAAGCCGAGATGGCGCGCATGCAGCGCCTGCCTGGGAAAATACGCCGCGGCGCCGGCCGCGGTTCCGCGCCGCGCCGGCGCCCTGCCGTGGCGACCGCCATAGACCGGGTCGCCGATCAGCGGATGGCCGCGCGCGGCGAGATGGACGCGGATCTGGTGCGTGCGTCCGGTGAGGAGCCGGCATTCGATCAGCGCGGCCGTGTCGGCAAAGACGCGCTCGACCTTGTAGCGCGTCACCGCCGGCTTGCCCCGCCGGGCGCCGACTACCGCCATCTTCTTCCGATTGGTCACGCTGCGCCCGATATTGCCTTCGATCTCGCCCTCGGCCGGCAGGGGCACACCCCATACCACCGCCGCATAGGAGCGCGAAATTCGCCGCGCCGCGAAATCGGCCGACAGCGCGCGATGCGCCAGCTCGGTCTTGGCGGCAACGATGAGGCCGCTGGTGTCCTTGTCGAGGCGATGGACGATCCCCGGCCGGCGCACGCCGCCGATCCCGGCGAGGCTGCCGCCGCAATGCGCGATGAGCGCATTGACCAGTGTGCCGTCCGGATTGCCGGGCGCGGGATGGACGACCAGCCCCGCGGGCTTGTCGATGACGATGAGATGTGCATCCTCAAAGCGGATATCGAGCGGGATCGCCTGTGGTTGCGGCGCCGCATCCTCAGGCTCGGGGAGGATTACGACGAAAGTTTGGCCGCCTTTCACCTTGCGGGCCGGGTCGAGGATCACGCTTGCGTCATCGCGCACATGGCCGGAAAGGATCAGCTGCTTGAGCCGCGAGCGCGACAGATCGGGCAAGGCGCGTTGCAACGTGCGGTCGAGCCGCTCGCCCTCGGCCGCTTGCGCGATGGTAACGGTGGCTGCGGCGCCGCCGCCTCCTTCGAGACGCGCTCCGCGCTTCTCAGGATGAGGGAGATTTGCAGCTGGCATCGGCCTCCCTCATCCTGAGGTGCCTCGCGCAGCGAGGCCTCGAAGGA
>DASZLY010000257.1:0-5192 GCA_035552135.1 Allostellaceae bacterium
GGATGCCGGCAAGGCCGAGGCCGGGGCGCGCGCCGGCGCGGAGTGGATCGTCGCCTCCTATTTCGGCTCGCAGCACCGCCCGGTGCGCCTCGCCGAGCACGCGCCCGAGGTCGCCGACCCGGTGCAGCGCTATCTCGACGAAGTCATCATCCACGGCACGCCCGACGCGGTCACCGAGCAGATCCTGCGGCTGCGCGAGGAGATCGGGCTCGAGTACCTGCTCTGCGCGCCGCTGAGTTACGAGAGCTTCATGCTGCTGACGGAGAAGGTGCTGCCGCGGTTGGTGTGAGGTGCGGGTCATTGCCGCTCCTGGACCGCGGTCGTCTCGGCCGCATGCGGGCGGGACGCCCGCGGTCCGCCCTATTCGATCGGGATGAAGATCGAGTGGCGGATCTTGTTCTCGATGTGGTCGGAGAGATGGCCTTTGCCGTGGATGTCCTCGACGAGGATGATTTCGCCCGCCTGGATAAAGCGGCTTTCGCCGTCGCTCGCGGTGATCTTCACCCCGGCGTCGAGGTTGACGATGTATTGCCGGCGCGGCGCCGGGTGCCAGGTGATGTTGTGCTCGGCCTCGGTCTCGCGAAAGATGACGCCGGTCGCCGGCAGCTTTTTCGACAATTTGCTGCCGCGCCGCTCCTCGACCCAGTCGATCTCGATGTCGCGGAAATGCGATTCGCCGTTGTCGTCGGTGTAAAGATTGTGGATTCTCATGCGTCTCTCCGTTATTCGGCGGCCTTGGCCGGCGCGTCCTGGGTAAACTGCGGCATCACCTCGCGCGCGAAGCGGCGCATCGATTGCCGGCCGCGCTCGCCGCCGCCGGAGCCGCCGCCATTGACCAGCACATAGCCGACCCCGGCGTCGCGCAGCTCGTCGAGCTTCGTTGCGATCTGGCCGGGATTGCCGTACATCGCGCTGCCGCGATTGATGACGTCCGGGTCGCCGGTGGCGCGGTCTGGCCCGCCATGCACGGTGCCGTCGGGCCGGGTCGCCAGTTTGAGCTGACGCACGCGGTTGGCGAGGCGGCGTTCGAGCGCGGCCTCGCGGTCTTCCTCCTTGTCGCAGACAAAGAAGGCGCGCGTCACGCCGACCGACATCGGGTCGTAGCGGCGGCCCTGCGCCTCGACCGCGGCGCGGTAGGCGGCGATCGACCTGGCGACGTCGGCCGGCTGCGCGTACTGGCCGAGGAGCAAATTATAGCCCTTCTCGGCGACGCGCCGCACCGAGCTTTCGCCGCCGGCGCCCATCCAGATCGGCGGGTGCGGACGCTGCGCGGTCGGCGGCTCGACGATCACGTTGTCGAACGCCCAGTACTTGCCGCGATGCGAGAAGGGCTCGTTCGAAGTCCAGGACTTGACCAGCACGTCGAGGCATTCGTCGAAGCGCGCGCCGGCCTCGTCCATGTCGACGCAAAAGCCGCGGAACTCGTTGTAGCGATAGCCGCTGCCGATGCCGAAATCGAGCCGGCCGCCGCTGAGGAGATCGAGCGTCGCGGCCTGTTCGGCGAGCAGCACCGGATTGTGCCAGGGCAGCACGATGACCGCGGTGCCGAGCCGCAGGGTCGTGGTGCGCGCGCCGAGCCAGCTCAACAGGTTGAGGGTCGCCGATACCTGGCCGTATCCGGTGAAATGATGCTCGACGACAAAGGTGCCGCGAAAGCCGAGCGCCTCGGCCTCGACATTGTACTCGATGAAGTCGCGGAAGCCCTCGGCGCTGTCGAATTCCGCCGCGTCTGCACTCGACGGCCGCCGCGCCACCGCGCTGCCGAACAACCCGAACTGCATCGATGCGCTCCCTCACTGGCTGGAGCCAGCTTACGGCGAGCGGCTGCGATGTTCAAAATGCCTGATGATTATCCTGGCTATACAAGCTCGGCATGGCGTTGCCGGTTGCGCCGGGCCGCCGGTCGCTTCGACGCCATTGCGAGGCGGCCTTCTTCCTCCATGTCCTCGACCATCGCGCGGATCGTGCGGGCGATCGCCTCGCGCGCCAACGAGGCGTTGCGGCTGGCGCGCACGCCGAGCGCCAGAGTGCGGAACACGCCGGGCTCGGTGATGCGGTGTGCTTCAAGGAGGCCGCGCGCACACTCGCGCGACACCGACGACAAGGGCAGCACCGCCGCGCCGGCGCCGTCGGCGACCATCAGCCGGATCGTCTCGTGGTCGTTGAGCTCGGTGTCGACCTGCAGCTCGATCTCGTGGCCGGCGAGCAGCGCATCCATCGCCGCGCGCAGCCCGTCGCCGAGGATGAGCGGGGTGCGGCGCAGCTCGTCGCCGCCGACGGTCCCGGGCGGCCGCGCGCCCGGGCGGGTCACCAGCACCATCTCCTCTTCGGCGAGCCGCGTCGAGACGACGAGCCGGCTGCGCGACAATTCCGACAACAGCGCAATATCGACGCGGCCGTCGATGATGAACTCCTCAAGCCGCACCATGCCGGCATGCATGACCTTGAGCTCGATCATCGGATAGTCGCGGCGCATTCGCGCGAACAGCGCGGGCACCAGCACCGGGCACAAAGTCGGGGTGATGCCGAGAACGATCTTGCCCGAAGGATGCGCGTCCTGGGCGCGGATCTCGTCGCCGGTGCGCTCGATGTCGCGCAGGATGCGGGTGGCGCCGTCGAGCAGCTTCTGCCCCGCCTCGGTCAGCCGCACGCCGCGATTGGCACGGGTGAAGAGGGCGACGTTGAGCTCGTCCTCGAGCCGCTGCACATGCCGGGTCAGTGCCGGCTGCGCGACGTGGAGATGCGCCGCGGCGCGGGTGATGCTGCCCAGCTCGGCGATGCGGACGAAATAATGCAGGCTGCGCAGCTCCATCGCGGCATCCTTCTTGAAAGGCCGTGCTCCATGCCTCGGCGCGATCATAGCGCCAGTCATGCCTTCCCGGTATGGGGCGGATCAAAGAACAGTATTTGTTTGATGGCGGGGCGCGGCCTAGGGTTTAGCGAGAGGCGCGGGAGCGCAGAGACGAGGAAAAAGCGATGGAATTCGGCTGGTATCACGAGTTTCACCGGCAGGTGCCCGGGCAATCCGACGCCGATGCCTTCGCACAGGGGTTCGAGCAGGTCGAGGCCTCGGACGAATGGGGCCTCGATGTGTTCTGGCTCGCGGAAATCCACCAGCAGGCGCGCCGTTCGGTGCTGAGCGCGCCGATGAATGTCGCCGGCCAGATCGCCGCGCGCACCAAGCGCATCAAGGTCGGCACCGCGGTGCATGTGCTGCCGCTGACCCATCCGCTGCGCCTCGCCGAGGAGACCGCGACGGTCGATGTGGTGAGCCGCGGGCGCTTCATCCTCGGCGCCGGGCGCAGCGGCAACCCGCGCGGCTACGCCGCCTATGGCGTGCCTTATTCCGAGAGCCGCGAGCGCTTTTACGAAACGCTCGACATCCTCAAGAAGGCGTGGACCAACGAAACCTTTTCCTATGAGGGCAAGTACCACAGCTTCAACGACGCCAAGGCGGTGCCGCGGCCCTACCAGCAGCCGCACCCGCCGATCCGCATCGCCGGCGCGAGCGAGGACACCTTCCCGATCCTGGGCCGGCTCGGCTTCCCGCTGTTCGTCTCGGTGCGCAGCGGGTCGCTGGTCGGGCTGAAGCCGGACCTCAAGGCCTATCGCAATGCGTGGCACGAGGGCGGGAACCCCGGCCAGCCCGAAGTCTATCTGCGCCTCTCGATGCATTGCGGCGAGACCGAGCACGAAGCCCGCGAGGAAGGCGAGCCGAGCATCATGGCGGGATACAAGTCGCTGATCGACCGGCTCGAAGGCTCACCCAACGCGCGGCGCCGCGCCGAGGTCGAGGAGGTGAAACGGGCGACCTACGACGATGTCATCCGCGACAAGGTCATCGTCGGCGATCCCGATACGGTGGTCGACCGGCTGAAGGAGCTCGAAAGCGAGCTCGGCATCGACGGCATATTGTTCGAGCTCAATTTCGGCGCGGCGATCCCGGCCGAGACGATGATGCGCTCGCTCAAACTGATCTGCCACGAGGTCATGCCCCGGTTCGCCTGACCCGCCTCACGCGATTTGCGCGCATCCTTTGGTTGTGCCAGCATCCCCCGGTGAAATCCGCTGGAAGGGCGGCAATCCAGGGAGGCACGCGATGCGGTTGATCTTGTCGGCGATGGCGGGCGTGGCGTTGCTGCTCGCCGGCGTGGCATGGCCGGCTCGCGCCCAGACACCGGCGCCATCCGGGGAGCCGCAAACCCAGGCGAGCCCGGCTCCCGCGCCTGCCGCGGCACCTGCTCCGGCCTCCGCGCCTGCGCCGGCTCCAGCCCCCGCAGCACCGGCACCCGCAGCACCGGCACCCGCAGCATCGGCACCCGCGGCGGCCAACGCGCCGTCAGGGCCCTACTACATCGTCACCTACTTCAACATCGCACCGAAAGCCGCGCGGAAAGCGTCGGCGTTGCTCCGTCAATTCGCCGCGGCGACGCGCAAGGAGGACGGCAATACCGAGCTCACCGTGCTGCACGAGCTCAGCCGGCCGGGCCATTTCGCGCTTGTGGCGGGGTGGCACGACAAGGCGGCGGCGGACGCGCATACCGGCGAGGCGAAGGCGCTCGCCGACAAGCTCCAGCCGCTGTTCACCGCGCCGTTCAGTACGCGACCGTTCGTGACGGCCGATGTCGCCGCGCCGGCCGCCAGCGCCGATCTTACCTCCGCAATCTGGGTGCTGACCCATATCGACGTGTTCCCGTCCGGCAAGGACGAGGTCGCGAGCATGGTCAAGCAGCTGGTCGCCGACAGCCGCAAGGATGCGGGCGTGCAGCGTTTCGACGCGCTGGTGTGGGACGGCCACGCCAACCACTTCCACCTGATCGAGGCGTGGTCCGATCGCAAGGCCCTAGACGCGCACGCGACCGCCGACCACACACGCGCCTTCCGCGCCAAGCTCGTGCCGTTCGAGGGCGGCTTCTACGACGAACGGCTCTACGAGGTGGTAAAGAAGAGCGAGTAGGCCCCCTCCCGCTCCGAAAACGTCGCTCTCCCGCATGTGGAAGAGGGGTTCAGCTAATTCACCGCCGCGATCAGCTCGATCTCGACCATCGCCCCGGGCTGGGCGAGGCCGCTGATGCGGATCGTCGTGCTGGTCGGCACGGCGATGCCGAAATGGCGCATGCGCACGTCGCGGCACTGCGAGAACGCGTCGTAATCGGTGACGAAGGTATTGGTCTTGATGACGTCGGCCCAGG
>DASZLY010000258.1:0-5583 GCA_035552135.1 Allostellaceae bacterium
GGAGCGGACGAATTTCGACCTCACCGGCAAGATGCTCGACGAGATGCCGGCGCCGGAGTTCCGCGAGCTCTCGACCCGCAGCTTTCGCAAGGTGGTGCGGGAGCGCGTGCCGCTTCACACCTTGGCGGAACGCCCGCTCGACGGCCGGACACAACGTTACGAGGCGATCGTCCTGCCGCTGTCGGGCGACGGCAGCCGCGTCGACCGGCTGATGGTCGGAATGATCTATGACCCGATGCGGTGACCGTCGCTGAAGCTTCGCGACATCCGGATTTGTGTGCTCGACGCGGCGCTCGCCGAGCCGTTCGCCTATTCGCAGGCGTGGTCCGAGCGGCGCGGCGCCAGTCCGACGAAATTCGCCGCGAGCTGACCCGCCGGTTGCGCAACGGCAGCGCGCACCCGACATAAGCGGTTGCCCCCGCAGACGAGCCGCCGATGCCGCGAGATCGCCTGGACGCACTGCTTCCCCCGACCGAGCTGACGGCCTCGCTCAGTACCTGGCTGATCCAAGAGGGACGCCTGCTTCCCGGCAACAGCGAGGTGCTCGAGCAGTTTTGCAAGCGCGTCCATGCCGCCGGCGTGCCGATTGACCGGGTATCGCTGCACCAGCGCGCGTTTCATCCGCAATATCGCGGCGTCTCGCGGATCTGGACGCCGGACCAGCCGATGGTCGAGAAGTTCCTCGACCACGGCATCGAGCGGACGGCGACCTATATCGAAAGCCCGGTGCGGCTCGTCGTCGAGGGCGCGCAGAGCCACAATTGGCGGCTCGACGGCAATGCGCCCTTGCCGTTCCCGGTGCTCGACGAGCTGCGTGACGAGGGGTTTACCCATTACGTCGTGGAGCCGCTGGTCTACGCGGTCGGCACGGTCAACGCCTTTGCCTGGACGACAAAGCAGCCAGGGGGTTTCGGTGCTGCCGATATGGAGCTGTTTCGCGCCATCCTGCCGGCCTATGCGGCGGTTTCCGAACTGAAGGCGTTGCGCCGGTTTATCGGCGGCATCTTGACGACCTATGTCGGCGACGAGGCCGGCCGGCTGATCCTCGACGGGCAGGTGCGCCGCGGCGACGTGCGCGCGATCACCGCCGCGCTGACCCTCTTCGACCTGCGCGACTTCACCGCCATGTCAGACCGCATGGCGCCGCGCGCCGTGCTGCGCATGCTCAACACCTATTTCGACTGCGTGATGCCGCCGGTCGAGAAATTTGGCGGCGAAGTCGTCGAGATCATGGGCGATGGCGTATTGGCGATCTTCCCGCACGGACCGCGGCGCAGTGCCGCCGAGGCGTGCAGCTCGGCGCTGGCGGCGGCACGGGCCGGGCTCGACGCGCTCGCCGCGCGCAACCGCCAGCACCCGACCGCGCAGCTCCATGCCGGCGTCGCGCTGCATTACGGCACGGTGAGCTACGGCAATATCGGCTCGGGCAACCGGCTCGATTTCACCGTGATCGGCCCCGACGTCAACCTCACCGCGCGCATCGAGCGGCTATGCCGCGAGCTCGACCGCGCGCTCATCATGTCGGAGGCGTTCGCCGAGACGCTGCACCACCCGATGTGGGAGATCGGCCATTTCGAGCTGCGCGGTTTCGCCCGGATGCAGCGCCTGTTCGAGCTGCCGCCGGCCTAGCGCCGCGCCTGGAAGAAGGCGCGCAGCAGCGCGCCGGCGCGCCTTTCGTCGATCCCGCCATAGATTTCCGGCCGGTGATGGCAGGTCGGCTGGTCGAAGATGCGGGCGCCATGTTCGACCCCGCCGGATTTCGGGTCGTAGGCGCCGAAATAGAGCCGGCGGATGCGCGCCAGCGCGATCGCCGCCGCGCACATCGGGCAGGGTTCGAGCGTGACGTAGAGATCGCAGCCCTCGAGCAGCTTCCGCCCCAGCGCCGCGGCGCCGGCGCGCAGCACCAAGAGCTCGGCGTGCGCAGTCGGATCGCCCGCCGCCTCGACCTCATTGCCGCGCGCGGCAATGACCGCGCCGCCGGGGCCGACGAGCGCCGCGCCGACCGGCACCTCGCCGCGCCATCCAGCCTTTTCGGCCTCGGCGAAGGCGAGCGCCATTGGCGTATCGCGCTCCTTGGTCATTGCCGCCGCCCGCGCCTCCCGCTATGTGCTGACAGTATGACCGAGGCCGCACCGAGTCGCACCGCCCCATTGGGCACCGATCCGCAAGCGAACGCGCCGCAGCGGATCGCCCCCCAACGAATAGCCAAGGTGCTGGCCCGCGCCGGGCTGTGCTCGCGGCGCGACGCCGAGCGCTGGGTCGCCGAGGGCCGCGTCTCGGTCAACGGCGAGAAGCTGACCACGCCGGCCGTCAACGTCGCCGACGACGACGACATCCGGGTCGACGGCCATCCCCTGCCCGAGCCGCAGCGCGCGCGGCTGTGGCGCTACCACAAGCCGGCCGGGCTCGTCACTACGCATCGCGATGAAAAGGGCCGCGCCACGGTGTTCGCCGCGCTGCCTAAGGAGCTGCCGCGGCTGATCTCGGTCGGCCGGCTCGACCTCAACTCCGAGGGGCTGCTACTGCTCACCAATGACGGCGCCCTCGCCCGCCGGCTCGAACTGCCGGCGACCGGCTGGCTGCGGCGCTACAAGGTGCGGGTGCACGGCATTGCCGAACCTGCGCGACTGGCGGCGCTGGAAAAAGGCGTGACGATCGACGGCATCGCCTACGGCCCGGTGCGCGCGCAATTGGAGCGCCAGCAGGGCTCGAACGCGTGGATCGCGCTGAGCCTGCGCGAAGGCAAGAACCGCGAGGTGCGCCGGGTCATGGAGCATCTCGGCTACGCGGTGACCCGGCTGATCCGGCTTAGCTACGGGCCGTTCCAGCTCGGCCATCTCGAACGCGGCGGGGTCGAGGAAGTGCCGCGGAAGGTGCTCGACGAGCAGCTGGGTGGCGGTTCGGCAAAACCCCCTCGCGCGGCTTCGGCGCCCGCCCGCTCCCCCGCCCGGCCAGCCAACCAGCATGCGCGTCATCGGCGGTAGGCATCGCGGCCGCCGGCTGACGGCGCCCGCGGGCGACACGGTGCGGCCGACCAGCGACCGGGCGCGCGAGTCGCTGTTCAACATCCTCGGCCATGGCGATTTCGCCGCCGCCGGCTCGCCGTTTGCCGGCGAGAACGTCGTCGACGCTTTCGCCGGCACCGGCGCGCTCGGCATCGAGGCGCTGTCGCGCGGAGCGGCGCGCGCCGCCTTTATCGAGACCGACCGCGCGGCGCTTGCCGCGTTGCGACGCAACCTCGCCGCGCTCGACGAGGAGGACGCCGCCGACATCATCGCCGGCGACGCGACCCGACCGCCGCGCGCGCCATACGCCGCGGTGCTGGCGCTGCTCGACCCGCCCTACCGCAGCGGGCTCGCCGGCCCGGCGCTCGAAGCGCTGGCGCAAATGGGCTGGCTCGCGCGGCACGCGGTCGCGGTCGTCGAGCTGGCGGCGACGGAACCCTTTTCCCCGCCCGCGGGGTTCGCGATGATCGAGGAACGCCGATACGGCGCGGCGAAGCTGGTGTTCCTGCGCCGGCAAGGAGAAGCGCGATGACCATGCCGCAGATCACCCTGCCCGACGGCGAGACGGTGCCGGCCTACGGCCAGGGCACCTGGCACATGGGCGAGAGCCGCGGCCGCTTCGCCGACGAGGCGGCGGCGCTGAAGCTCGGCATCGATCTCGGCATCACGCTGATCGACACCGCCGAGATGTACGGCAGCGGCGTTGCCGAGGAGATCGTCGCCGAGGCCGCCCAGGGCCGC
Source organism: Allostellaceae bacterium (assembly GCA_035552135.1). Lineage (GTDB taxonomy): Bacteria > Pseudomonadota > Alphaproteobacteria > ATCC43930 > CGMCC-115725 > DATARH01. Next base: position 3,747 of record DASZLY010000258.1, read on the forward strand.
CGCGACGGCCTCTTCATCGTCAGCAAGGTGCTGCCCTACAACGCCTCGCGCAAAGGCACGATCGAGGCCTGCGAGCGCAGCCTCAAGCGCCTCAAGACCGACCGCATCGACCTTTATCTGCTGCACTGGCGCGGCTCGCACCCGCTGGCCGAGACGCTGGCGGGGTTCGACCAGCTGCAGCGCGACGGCAAGCTCCGCCACCACGGGGTCAGCAATTTCGACGGCGCCGACATGGAGGAATGGGTCAAGGCCGGCGGCAAGGCGGTCGCGTCCAACCAGATCCTCTACAACCTCACCCGGCGCGGCCCGGAATGGGACGTCATCCCGTGGTGCCGCGAGCGCGGCGTGTCGATCATGGCCTATTCGCCGATCGAGCAGGGCCGCATGCTCGGCCACAAGGCCTTGGGCGAGGTGGCGCGCCAGCTCGGTGCGACGCCGGCCCAGGTCGCGCTCGCCTGGCTGCTGCGCCAGGAGGGGATGATGGTGATCCCCAAGGCGACCCGGCAGGAGCATGTGCGCGAAAACCTCGGCGCGCTCGACCTGCAACTCGGCGACGACCAGCTCGTCGAGCTCGACCGCGCCTTCCCGCCGCCCAAGCGGCGCTCGCCGCTGGGGATGCTTTAGGACGCGCAGCGCCATAAAATTTCACAATGAGACAATGAGGCGTTGAGCCATCCGCCACTCGTCATCTCATTGCCTCACCGCCTCATTGTTATTCTTTGCGGCTTCGCCGCGCGCTCAGCGCGACTGGATCGTCGTGCCGCCGTCGACGGTGATGATCTGGCCGGTGATGAACGCGCCGGCGGACGAGGCGAGGAGCAGCGCCGGGCCGGCGATGTCGACCGGCTGGCCGAGGCGGCGCAGCGGCGTCGCCGCCTCGCGGCGGGCGCGGCGCTCGGGGTCCTCGTAGAGCACGCGGGCGAACTGGGTGACGACGAGACCCGGCGCGATGCAGTTGACCCGGATGCCGTCCGGCCCCCAGGCGGCGGCGAGGTTCCGCGCCAGCGCATAGTCGGCGAGCTTGGTGATGCCGTACATCGGCAGCTCCAGCGAGGCGTGCAGCGCGGCGACCGAGATGATGTAGATGATCGAGCCGTCCTTGCGCTCGGCCATTCCCGGCTTGACCGCCTTCGACAGCCAGAAATTCGACTGCACGTTGTTGGTCATCATGCGTTCGAACGCGTCGTCGGAGAGCGTGTCGATCGGCCCGTGATGCGGGTTGATCGCGGCGTTGCAGACGAGGATGTCGACCGTGCCGAACGCCTCCCGAGCCTTGGCGACGAGGTTCTCGCACTGCGCCTTGTCGGAGATGCGGCAGGTGACGGCGATCGCCTCGCCGCCTTTCGCCGTGATCGCCGCGACGACCTCCTCGCACGGTTCGAGATTGCGGCCGGAGATCACCACCCTGGCGCCGGCCTCGGCGAACAGCTCGGCCATCGCCCGGCCGATGCCGCGCGACGAGCCGGTGATGACGGCGGTTTTGCCGGTGAGGTCGAAGAGGGAGAGGGTCATTGTTTATCCTTGGTCATTCCGGGCTCGCCGCTTGCGCGGCGCTCCGGAATGACGGTTCGGGAGTTACCGCGTTTCCTTGACCAGCGGGTTTCTGAGGATGCCGATGCCGGTGATCTCGATCTCGCAGACATCGCCGTGCTTCAGATTGCGCGGGCTCCCCTCGGTGCCCATCCACACCACGTCGCCCGGCCACAGCGTCAGATATTGCGACATGCGGCTGATAAAGGTGGCGACGCCGTAGAGCATGTGATTGGTCTGGAAATTGTCGGTTTCCTCGCCGTTGACGCGGACGATGGTGCGCGCCGCCTCGAGGTCGAAATCGGTC
>DASZLY010000259.1:0-4973 GCA_035552135.1 Allostellaceae bacterium
ATCCCAGCCGGTCGACAGATCGGTATTGACCCGCGCGCCGCGCTCGTTCGCCTCGATAAAGCGCGCCGCAACTCCCGGCTCGGCGAGGATGCCGGTCATCGTCGGCTGCGGGTTCGGGGTCACGTTGACCCCGGTGCCGAAAGTCAAGGCCGGCACCAGCAGCACATAGAACGGGTTGGCGCGCTTGTACCCGGCGGTGAAGCCGCCGACGCAAGTCTCACCGGCCGGCGTCGTGTCGTAGCCGGACAGCACATGCGTCAGATCGTGGTAGACCGCCCCCTCGGGCAGGCTGTTCGGCTCGCCCGGAAAGCCGAAACCGTTGTCGCGGATATGGTGGAAATAGGTGCGGCCGAGCGTGTCGGGCGCCAGCTGCCCGAGCGCGTCGTACCGGGCGGCAAGTTCGGGATCGCGATAAAGCCCGCGCAGCCCCAGCACGCCCTTGGCGAGCCCGGCCAGCCCGCCATGGTGGCGGTACTGGTCGACCAGCATGTCCTTGAAGTGCGAGCGGCGCAGAAAATCGAGCCGGAACAGCAGCATGTGATGCTCGCATAACAGCCTCACCGTGCGCAGTCCGGCAGCATCCACACCGAGCGCCGCGGCGAACTCGCCGGCGCGCGCCTCACTCGCCGGATCCGGCTCGCCATCGGCCAGCACGGCGATCAGCATCGCTTGCACCACCTGCTCGGCCAGCCCCGGCGTCGCGATTCCGGCGGCGAGTTCGACCGGGGCGATCGGCGCCAGCGTGTCGAGATCGGCGTCGGTGCTGAGGATCGATTGCTGTGCGGCCGTCATCAACGCGCGCGCCGCCGGCGGGATGCCGTCATCCCGCGCCGCGACGCTGCGCACCGCCCGCAAGCACAACAATGCCTCGACCGGCCCCGGATGGATCAACGGCATGCAAACCCCCTATGCGCCCCTCAACGAAGGATTTTTAGAAGCGCCGCCGGCAAAAGCGAAGACGCCTTGCCCTGCTCGGCCCGCGAAACGTCGTCGCGGCTGGCGCTATAGCAGCACCGGCTCAAGCGTCAGCGCGCCTTCGAGCGTCAGCAGCGCGGTCTTGGTCTTGAGCCCGCCGGCGCCGCTATAGCCGCCCATCCAGCCCTTGCCGAGCACCCGGTGGCAGGGAATGACGATGGGGATCGGGTTGCGGCCGCAGGCCCGGCCGACCGCGCGCGGCGCCGAGCCGGTCGCGGCGGCGAGATCGCCATAGCAACGGGTCTCGCCATAGGGGATGTCCTTCATCGCCGCCCACACCGCCTGCTCGAACTTCGAGCCGGCCGGGCGCAGCGGAAGGTCGAACGTGGTCAGCTCGCCGGCGAAATACGCCTCGATCTGCCGCGCCGCCTCGGCCAGCAGCGGGCTGCCATTGCCGCCTGCCGCCTCGCGCCACCTGATCGCGATGATTGCCCCGTCTTCTTCCGCCAGTACGAGATCACCGACCGCGCTAGATATCGATAATGTTTGCATGATGCGCCTTCCACCACAGGGATCGCCGACGAACGCTAGCGCCGCCCGGCCTGGCGATCGACCGCTTTCACTTCGTTCGCGGTCTTACGATTCGAGCGCGTTCAGTGTTTGCTGCCCGACGACGCCGTCGGCGTTCATCCCCTTCGCGCTCTGGAACTCCTCGACAGCCAGCCGGGTATCCGGACCGAAATTGCCGTCCGCCGGCACCGCATAGCCGAGCGCCGCGAGGCGCTGCTGCAGCGCTATGACGTCGGGCCCGGTCGCGTGCAGCTGCAGCGTCCGGCCGATCCCGAGATCGGCGGCTTGCGCCGGCGGCGGCGCGACGGGCCCGGCGGCCGGCGCCTGTGCATTGGGCAAGGTCCCGGTTGCGTGCCAGGCCTGGAACACCGGCAGCGAACAGGCGAGGCGGTTGAGGTCGACCTGCACCCCGGCGGCCATCCCAGGTACGGTGGCGGTGCTGCTCCACTGCCAGATGAACCAGCATTGCGACCAGTCGGCGACCGCGCTCTGCCCGTCCCAGGGCGGCAGTTTCGAGTTGGCGGTCGGGCTCGCCGGGTATTGCGGCAGCCAGCGCGGGCATTGCCCGATCGCCGCGGTCAGTCCATCGGGCGGGTAGATGCCGTAATAGGCCAGCGGCAGGCGACCGGTTCGTGTCTGGGTGCCGGCGATCCAGCGCTCCATGATCGCCGCCGAGACGCCCTTCATCTCCCAATCGAGCGCCGCGGGAAAGGACGCCAGGCCGACCGCATTGAGGAAATTCGCGATGGTTGTGTCGTCATCCTCCGGGGTGAGAAAGACGTAGGGCAGCCACGGAATGTTGTTGGCTTCCGCGCCCCGGCGGTTGTAGTCGAACATCGGGTCGACGGTATTGCCCTGGCTGCATTTGATCACCGCATAGGCGTAGCCGGCTGCGGCGATCTGCGCCCAATCGGGCTGCTTCTGGTAATGGCTCACGTCGAGGCCGCGAACCAGCCCGCTCCAGTCGGTCATGTGCTGTCCCTCCCGTCGTGCCCGTTTTGCGCGATTATCGGAAGCGTAAACCTATTTTATGGCGGCAAGAAGATGATCGAGCGCCGCCGCATCGGTCATCGGCAGCGAGCACACCGGTCCCTCGCAGACATAGGCTGTTGCGCGGCCTCCTGCGAGGCCCTTGCCGTGTGCCGGATGTCCTGCGGGCAGCGCCGCGTCCGGCGCGACGACCTGCACCACTCGCCGCGGCAGCGACACCGCATCGACCGCGCGCCGCAGCGCGGTGAGCGCGGGGTCGCCCGCCGCGCCGACCAGCACGATCTGCACCGGCTTCTGCGCCAGCTCGGCATTGTTGATGAGCGTCGCGAGCGGAAAGAAGTTGCGCCCCGCCTCGCCGGCGAACGCGCGGACCACCGCCTCGGCGCGCGCGCGGTAGCTCTCGTCTCCGGTGAGGATGGCGAGCCGCGTCAGCACCCCGGCGAGCGTGCCGTTGCCGGCCGGCACCGCTGCGTCGGCTGCGGTCTTGGCGCGTGCGATGAGGCCGGGCGTGTCGTCGGCGGCGAAGAAATAGCCGCCGCCCTCGCCGTCCCAGTAGTGCCGGTCGAGCACCGCGACCCAGCCCTCGGCGCGGTCGAGATAACCCGCATCCTGGGTCGCCTCGTACAGCGCAAGCGCGGCGCGCGCGAGATTGGCGTAGTCGTCGACGCTCGCCGGGTGCCGCGCCTGCCCGCCTCGCCAGCTGTGGTAGAGCCGCCCGTCCGGCGCCGCCATCCCACTCGAGACAAAGGCAAAGGCGCGCTGGGCAAGCGCCTGCCAATCGGGCCGCTCGAACACCGTCGCGGCCTGCGCCAGCGCCGCGATCATCAGCCCGTTCCAATCGGCGAGCATCTTGTCGTCGAGCCCCGGCCGCACCCGCGGCGCGCGCACCGCGAAGAGCCGCTCGCGACAGCGTGCCAGCATCGACTCGGTCTCGACATCCGCCAGCGCCGGGTGGTGCAGCCGGTTGAGGATGTTGTGTCCCTCCCAGTTGCCGCCTGGGGTAACGTCGTAGAACTCCCGGAACAGCGGCGCGTCGTCGCCGAGCACGGCATCGATCTCGGCCGCCGACCAGACGTAGAACTTCCCCTCTTCGTGCTCGCTGTCGGCATCGAGGCTGGAGGCGAAGCCGCCCTCCGCCATCGTCATCTCGCGCGTCAGCCAGCCGATCGTCTCGGCGACGCGCTGCGCGTAGAGCGGGTCGCGCACCTCCTGCCAGACCAGGGTCAACAGATCGACGAGCTCGGCATTGTCGTAGAGCATCTTCTCGAAATGCGGTGCCAGCCAGCGCGCATCGACCGAATAGCGCGCAAAGCCGCCGCCAAGATGGTCGTAGATGCCGCCCTGGCAGATCGCCGTCAACGTGCGCAGCACCGCCTCGCGGAAAGGCGTCTGCCGTGTGCGCCGCCAGGCCCGCCACAGCAGCTCGAAAATGCCGCATTGCGGGAATTTGGGCGCGCTGCCGATGCCGCCGTTAAGCGGATCGATCTCGCGCAGCAGGCGTTCGGCGATGCGGTCGAAGAGCGCCGGGTCGAGCTCCTCACCGGCCTCGGGCTTGCCCATCCGGGCCAGTGCCTCGCGCAGGATCGCGACGTTTTTCGTCACCTTGTCCGGCTCGCTGCGATAGGTCTGGGCGATGCCCTGCAGCACCTGGCCAAAGCCGGGCCGGCCCCAGCGCGGCTCCGGCGGAAAATACGTGCCGCCCCAGAACGGCTCGCCGTCCGGCGACAGAAACATCGTCAAGGGCCAGCCGCCCTGCTCGCCGAGCAGCGCCAGCGCGTGCTGATAGATCGCGTCAAGGTCAGGCCGCTCCTCGCGATCGACCTTGATGTTGATATAGAGATCGTTCATCAGCCCGGCGATCGCCAGGTTTTCGAAGCTTTCATGCGCCATCACATGGCACCAGTGGCAAGCGGCATAGCCGATGGACAGCAGGATCGGCTTGTTCTGGGCCTTGGCCGCGGCGAGCGCCTCCTCGCCCCACCCCTGCCAGTGCACCGGGTTGTCCTTGTGCTGCAGCAGATAGGGGCTGCTCTCCTCGCCGAGGCGGTTGCGGTCGGTCATCACGTCTCCTGGTGCGAGGCTGCCCTGCCCCAATGCGTCTCGACGGCCGGAAGCTTCCCGGCTAAGCTTTCGCTTGTATCTTAAACGTTGTTTGGCGGATCAGCTCCGCCGATTCGCGTGGCCTCGACCCGCTTGGGCAATCCGGAGATCCTGATGGCAGACGATCCGCGGCTGTTCTATGACCGCCACATCTTCATGTGCAACAACGTGCGGCCGGAAGGGCACCCGCGAGGCTGCTGCATGGCGCGCGCTGAGGCCGCCGGCGGGTTCGACAAGCTGCGCGGCTATGCCCGCGAGAAGGCGCGCCAGCTCGGCATCGCCAACGTCCGGTTCAATGCTGCCGGCTGTCTCGACCGCTGCGAGTTCGGCCCCAATTTGGTGATCTACCCGGAAGGCGTCTGGTATAAATTCGAATCTCAGTCGGACATCGACGAAAT
>DASZLY010000260.1:0-4725 GCA_035552135.1 Allostellaceae bacterium
GAAGAGCGAGCGCCAGCGTCAAGCCGGGTTCGGGCCGCCGCGCGGCCTTGCCGCCAAATAGTGACGCGCCGGCGTGGCGAACGATCTGGCTGCCGGTAGGCGCCCGCGCGACGAGGCCGAGCGCGAAGCCTCGCTCGCGGCGCACACCGACAGCTATTTCCTCAAGACCAAGGCGATCGTCGAGCAATTCGGCGATCGCCGCGTCACCTATGCGGTGTTCATGCGCCGGCCGGTGATCTCGACCCCGCGCCTGGCGATCGATTTTCTCGAAAGCATGGCAGCGTCGCGCGGCGCCACTTTCGACATCGAGCTGAACTACCCGGAAGGCGAGATGGTCGGCGCCGGCGAGCCGATCCTCTACATTTCCGGCCCGCTCCTGCATCTGGTCGACCTCGAAACCTTGCTGCTGCAGAAATTGGGGCCGGCTTGCGTCGCCGCCTACAATGCCTCGGCGATGTGCGCCGAGCTGCCCAAGGTCGCGTTCCTGGCGATGGACGCGCGGCATTGCGCCGGCGGCGAGATGGCCGAAATGATGGCCTATGCCGCCGCGGTCGGCTCGGTGCACGCGAGGAAGGTTGCCGACGCGATCGGCTTTATCGGCTGTGCGGCGGACGCGACCGCGCCCTATTTCGGGCAAGCCAAGGGCATCGGCACGATGCCGCACGCCCTCATCGGCTATGCCGGCTCGACGCTGCGCGCCGCTGAGATGTTCCACGCCACCTTTCCCGACGAGCCGCTCACCGTGCTCGTCGATTATTTCGGCCGCGAGACCAGCGATGCGGTCGAGGTCTGCCAGCGCTTTCCCGAGCTCGCCGCGGCGGGCAAGCTCGCTTTCCGGATGGACACCCCCGGCGGCCGCTATTGCGAGGGGCTCGACCTCGGCGCGTCCTACGCGATCCTCGAACGCCACGCGCCGCAATCGATTCGCGGCTACCGCACCGAGGAGGAATTGCGCGACCTCGTCGGTACCGGCGTCTCGGCGGCGGCACTGTGGCAGCTGCGGCTGGTGCTCGACGAGGCGGGCTTTCCCAAGGCGCGGATCGTCGCCAGCTCGGGTTTCGGCCCGCAGAAATGCCGCATGATGGCGATCGCCAGCGCGCCGATCGACGCGATCGGCACCGGTTCGTATTTGCCTGAGCAATGGCGTGAGACCTATGCCACGGCCGATATCATCGCCTTCGATGGCAAGCCGATGGTCAAGGTCGGCCGCGAATTCCTGCTGCGCAAAAGCTGACCAAGCGCCGCGCACAGCCGGCGCTCTAAAATGAGGCGCGCTGCCGCGTGACCGCGCTCCAGACCGCCGCGACCGCGGCGATTTTCATTCTGACCTATGCCGTCGTCGCGCTCGGCCGTGTGCCGGGCTTGCGGATCGACCGCGCCGGTGCGGCGCTGGTCGGCGGCAGCCTGATGCTGGCGGTCGGCGCGGTGCCGGTCGGCGCACTCGGCCAGGCGATCGATCTGCCGACTTTGGCGCTGCTGCTCGGGCTGATGATTGTCGTCGGCAATCTGCGGCTGTCCGGGTTTTTTCGGCTGGTGACCGGCTGGACGGTAGCGCGCGCCCGGCACCCGCTGCAGCTGCTCGCGGCGGTGACGCTGAGCGCCGGCGTGCTGTCGGCGTTTCTGCTCAACGACGCGATCTGCCTGGTGATGACGCCCCTCGTCGTCGACATCGCGCGGCGGCTGCGGCGCGACCCGGTGCCCTATCTGCTGGCGGTGGCAATGGCCTCCAATGTCGGCAGCACCGCGACGATCACCGGCAACCCGCAGAACATCCTGATCGGCAGCTATTCCGGGCTCTCCTATGGCCGCTTCGCGGCAGCGCTGTCGCCGGTCGCCGCGCTCGGCCTGCTGCTGACTTTTGCGCTGATCTGGTTGATGCATCGCCGGGAGTTCCGCGGTAGCGGCGACTTCGCCGCGACGGCGCCACGGCCGCATGTCCACCGCCCGCTGGCCGCAAAGGCGCTCGTGGTGACCGTGGCGATGGTCGCGGCGTTCTTTGCCGGCATGCCGCCGGCGCTGGCGGCGCTGGTCGCCGGCGGGGCGATGCTGCTGACCCGCATCGTGCGCAGCGAGCGCATCTACCGCGAGATCGACTGGCCGCTGCTGTTGATGTTCGCCGGTCTGTTCGTCGTCGTCGCCGGGGTCGAGGCGGCGCTGCTGACACCCGCGGCGATCGCCCGGGTCGCCCGGCTGCATCTCGACGCGGCGCCGGTCTTGAGCGCCATCACCGCCGTGCTGTCCAACATCGTCAGCAACGTCCCTGCGGTGCTCGCGCTGCGGCCGTTTATCGCCGCTTCGGCAGAGCCCGACCACGCCTGGCTGGTGGTCGCGATGGCCTCGACGCTCGCCGGCAATTTGACGATCCTCGGCTCGGTCGCCAACCTCATCGTCGTGCAAGGGGCCCGCCGGCGCGGCGTCGAGATCGGCTTCTGGGCCTATTTCCGCGTCGGCGCCCCGCTCACGCTGTTGACGATCGTTCTCGGCGCGTGTTGGCTCTCCCTATGATCTTCTTCTCCGAAAGCGCGCTCATCGAGCCGAGCCGCCGCCCCGAATGGGACGAATGGTACAAAAGCCATCTCGTGGCGATGGCATCGGTGCCGGGCTGTCTGTCGGCGCAGCGTTTCGCCGCGCTGGGGCCTGGCGTGCCGCCGTCGCTGGCGATGTATACGGTCGCCTCGCCGGCGATGTTCGACAGCGAGACCTACCGGCGGACCCGCGGCATGGGGCCGTGGGCCGGTCTCGTCGACGAGACGCAGCACCGCCGCAACCTGTTCTCGGGCCTCGACGCGGCGCCGGAAATTCCCGAAAGCGGCGTGCTCGCGCTCGCCGACCGGCCGGCGCCGGACGATCTCGCCGGCTTCGCCTGGCTCGCCGCCGCCGGGCTCGACCGCAGCACACCTTATCGCGGCATCGCCGTCTTTCCCGACATCGCCTCGGCGCGCCGAACGACCCGGGGCGGGGCTGCGCTCTACCGGCCGGTGACCGGCCGCCATCCCGGCACACCGGAGCCACGGCTCAACAATTTCGGCCAGCCGGTCGGGTGGCAGATCGAGCCCGCCTGGCAACCCGCCAAGCGCCCGTCGCTGACGCCAATGGAAGGACGCTATGCCATCGTCGAGCCGCTCGACGCGGGGCGTCACGCCGCCGGCCTTTTCGCCGCCAACGCCGAGGGCGACGGCAGCAACTTCACCTATTACGCCTATGGCCCGTTCGCCACGGTCGAGGAGCAACGCGCCTGGATCGACAGCGTCTCGGGCGAGCCGAGCCGGCTATTCCATGCCGTCATCGACAAAGCGAGCGGCCAGGCGGTCGGCGTCGCGGCGCTTAGCAGCATCACCCCGGCGATGGGGGTGATCGAGGTGGGCGGGCTCAATTTCGCCCCGCGGCTGCAGCGCCGGCCGGCCGCCACCGAGGCGCATTACCTCTTGATGCGCCGCGTCTTCGACGAGCTCGGCTATCGCCGCTACGAGTGGAAATGCGACAGCTGGAACCTGCCGAGCCGGGCCGCCGCCGCGCGCCTTGGCTTCGCCTATGAGGGGCTGTTCCGCCAGGCGATCGTGGTGCGGGGGCGCAACCGCGACACGATGTATTTCTCGATCACCGACAAGGACTGGCCGCGCCTCAGGGCCGGGTTCGAGCGCTGGCTCGATCCCGGCAATTTCGACGCCGCGGGACGACAGAAGGCGAGCCTCGCGAGCTTGCGGGATTAGCGAGGTCAGCACCACTCCACTTCGGCCTGGGCGCGCGGGTCGGCGCCGATTTCGGTCGAGGTGACGAGGATCACCCCGGTCTGCGTGCCGAACACGAGCCGCGTCCCGGCGAGCAGCCGTATATGGCCGCCCGGGCCGATCGTGCGCACCGCATGGTCGGGCAGCACCGCCTCCCAGACATTTTCCGACAGGTTGCGAAGCACCAGGATGCCGGGGTCGTCCGAGTCCTCATCCACCGCCGCGACCACGCCGTCGCTGGCGGGCGCGGTGAGGCAGGGTATGTCGCGCACGGTGAGGTGCGCGGTCTCGGTGAGGCTCAGCCGCCTTCCGCCGGTCATCAGCCAGATGTCGCCGGGCAGCACCGGCATGTCCGGCAGCGGCTCGACCTCGGGCGCGCGATACGGCATCAGCGAACCGAACGGCCACAGGAACTCGCGCTCGGGCGAGATTTCGCGCGCGTGCATGATGAGCGAGCCGAGCACGACAAAGCAGACGACCGCGATGATCACCTCATGGATCGGGCTCATGATCGCCAGGCCGCCGCCATAGAAGCGCATGGCGTCCCACAAATCGTGCAACACATTGGCGAGCAGGAAACCGATCGCCACCGCGATCACCGCCGGTATCGCCCGGCGGTGGCGCAGCGCCGCCAGGCCGATGAAGTAGCCGAACGATCCGCCATAGGCGATATGGCCGAAAATGTTGACGAGCAGCCGCGGGGTCGAGATCAGCGCGCCATATTTCGGCACGTAGATGAACATCGTCTCGAGAAAGGCGAAACCGGTCGCCGATGCGGCGGCGAGGATGATCCCGTCGAGCGGCTCACGCAGCCCGTATTCGCGCTGCCGCGGGTGCGACAGCAGCATCCCGGCGGCGAGCACGATTACCACCGGCAGCACCTTGACGCATTCCTCGATGATGCCCGGCGCGATGAAGGACGGCATCCCCCGCTCGGCGATGATGACGAGCGGGCTCAGCCCGGCGTCGATCCCGAACGCGGCAACCGCGATCGCCA
>DASZLY010000261.1:0-11856 GCA_035552135.1 Allostellaceae bacterium
GCCGGGTTTTCCGGCGCCTCGGCGGTGCATATGAACATTTTCGGGCTGCACCCGGCGGTCGTCTTCGGCACCGACGAGCAGCGCGAGCGCTGGCTGCCGCCGCTCATCGCCGGCAAGGAAAAGGCCTGCTTTGCCGTGACCGAGCCCGATGTCGGGCTCGACACCACGCACATCAAGACGCGCGCGGTGAAGGAGGGCAACGGCTACGTCATCACCGGCCGCAAGATCTGGACCTCGACCGCGCAGGTCACCGAGAAGATGCTGATCCTGACGCGCACCACCCCCTTCGAGGACGCCGCGCGCCCCTCGGCGGGGATGACCCTGTTCTACACCGACCTCGACCGCAGCGCCGTCGAGGTGCGCGAAATCCCGAAAATGGGCCGCCACGCGGTCGATTCGAACATGCTGTTCATCGACGGGCTCAAGGTGCCGCTCGAAGACCGCATCGGCGAGGAAGGCCGCGGCTTCCAGTACATCCTGCACGGCATGAACCCCGAGCGCATCCTGATCGCCGCCGAGGCGGTGGGGCTGGGCCGCGTCGCGCTCGCCCGCGCCGCGCGCTACGCCACCGACCGCGTCGTCTTCGGCCGGCCGATCGGCCAGAACCAGGGCATCCAGCACCCGCTCGCCGAGCGCTGGGTCGAGCTGGAAGCGGCCGAGCTGTTGGTGCATCGCGCCGCCGCCGCCTATGACGCGCACGAGGATGCGACCCAGGTCGGCGCCTATGCCAACGCCGCCAAATATTTCGCCGGCGAGGTCGGCGCCAAGGCTTGCGAGACCGCGATGCTGACCCATGGCGGCATGGGCTACGCCAAGGAATTCCATGTCGAGCGCTTCTTCCGCGAAGCGCAGATCGCGCGCATCGCCCCCGTCATGTCGCAACTCATCCTGTCGAATATCGCCGAGCGCGTGCTCGGCCAACCCAAATCGTATTGATGGCCAAATCGTGTTGAGCCGAGCGATGAAACAGACCGCCGCGACGCTTTTTGCGCTCATCGCCGGCATCGCGATCGGCGCCTGGGGCGTCCCCGAGTTGCGGGCGCAGCCCGCCGGCGGCGCCTATGTCGTCGCCGAGATGCACATCACCGACCCGGCCGGCTTTATCGAATACATCCGCCGCGAGCCGGCGACCTTGGCGCCCTATCACGGCCGCACCCTGGCGCGCGCGCTGCCCGACGTGCGCGTAGGCGCCCCGGCCGACGGCATGGTGTCGCTGATCGGCTTCGCCAACGCGCAGGACGCGAACCGCTGGCTCAACTCGCCGGAATACCGCAACCTCGCGCCGCTGCAGCAGAAATCGGCGAGCGCTCGGATCTATCTTATCGACGGCATCCACTGAGGAGAGGCCTTACATGACCTTGCGCGTGGCGATCGGCGGGTTCGGGGCGATCGGCAAGATCGTCGCCCGGGCGCTCGATCGTGGTCCGGAGGGGGGCGGCATCGAGGGGCTCGTCCTCGCCGCGGTGTCGGCGCGCGACACCGCCCGCGCCGAGGCGGCGATCGAACATTTTGCGACGCCGGTGCCGGTGCTGCCGCTTGACCGGCTGTGGGAAGATTCCGACATCGTCGTCGAATGCGCCCCGGCGGCACATCTGCGCGACCTCGCCGAGCCGGCGCTGGCACGCGGCCGCACGCTGGTGACGCTGTCCTGCGGCGCGCTCCTCGACAATTTCGACCTGGTCGAGCTGGCGCGCCGGCAGGGCGGCCGCATCCTGGTGCCGACCGGCGCGCTTATCGGGCTCGACGCAGTACAGGCCGCGGCGGTGCTCGGCGGCATCAGCTCGGTGCAGATGATCACCCGCAAGCCGCCCGCCGGGCTCGACGGCGCGCCCTATCTCGTCGAGCACCAGATCCGGGTGACCGGCCTCAGCGCGGCGAAGCTCGTCTTTACCGGCAGCGCGCGCGAGGCGGCGCGCGGCTTTCCGGCCAATGTCAACGTCGCCGCGGCGCTCGCGCTGGCCGGGATCGGCCCCGACCGCACGACGATCGAGATCTGGGCCGATCCGGGCGTCGCCCGCAACACCCACCGCATCGTGGTCGAGGCCGAGGCGGCGCGCTTCTCGATGCAGATCGAGAATGTGCCGAGCCTCGAAAACCCCAAGACCGGCCGCCTCACGCCGCTATCGGTGATCGCGCTGCTGACAAAGCTTACGGCGCCGCTGGCGATCGGCACTTGAGCGCACCGACCCTCGGTCAGGTCACGGGCGGCTGCAGTCGCTGCCGATAATCTTGCACTGGCCGGCGGTGTGCTTCTGGCAATCCTGCATGGCGGCGAGCTCGGCAGCCGGCTTTTGGTCGCGGACCGCGGCGGCCCAGGCATTGCTCTTCTTGAAGTCGGTCGTGGTGGCGAGCGCGCCGCATTTCGCCGGAGGGATGGGGATCATGCGGCACGCATCCGCGCCGCAATCCTTTCGTGCCGCCCCGTTGGCGCGGTCTTGCGATGACTGATCCCAGCTGAAGCCATAGCGCCCGGTCGCTTGGTCATAGGCGATGGCCCCAAAGGCGGCGAAAGCATGCGCGCCGCTCGTTACGATCGCGACCGTCACCGCCGCCATAAAAATGCCGGTCTTTCGCATCGATGTCTCCCGCCGCTTGACGCTTGCGCCGGCAACCTAGGATCAACCCGGCCTACGATCAACCCGCCGCTCGCGCAATCGGCGATGGTGATATGATTCCGCGATGACCCTCTGTTCGGCCTCGGCGTGAGCGACATCTTCGATCTGCTGGTCGTCGGCGGCGGCATCAACGGCAGCGGGATCGCGCGCGACGCTGCCGGGCGCGGCCTCAAGGTGCTGTTGTGCGACAAGGGCGACCTTGCCGGCGCCACCTCCTCGGCCTCGAGCAAGATGATCCATGGCGGCTTGCGCTATCTCGAACACGGCGAGTTCCGCCTGGTGCGCGAATCGCTCGCCGAGCGCGAGGTGCTGCTGCGCATCGCGCCGCATCTCGTGCGGCCGATGCGCTTCGTGCTGCCGCACGGGCCGGGACAGCGGCCGCGCTGGATGCTGCGCGCCGGGCTGTTCCTCTACGACCGGCTCGGCGGCGCGCGGTCGCTTGCGGCGTCGGCGCGCGTCGATCTCACCGACGGCCCGCTCGCCGCGCCACTGCGCGACACGGTGCGCGACGGCTTTGTCTATTCCGACTGCGTCGTCGACGATGCGCGCCTCACCATCGCCAATGCCCGCGACGCGGCGCGCCATGGCGCGCGCATCGTCACCCGCAGCGAGTTCGCCGACGCGCGCCGTGACGGCGCGCTGTGGCGCGCGACGCTGCGCGAGGCGGACGGCACGACGCAGGAGATCGCCGCCCGCATCCTCGTCAACGTCGCCGGCCCGTGGGTCTCCGAGGTGCTGCACCGCGCCGGCCTCACCAGCCGCTTCCGGCTGCGCCTCGACAAGGGCAGCCACATCGTCGTCCCACGGCTTTACGCGCACGACCACGCCTATCTGCTGCAAAACGACGACCGGCGCGTCGTTTTTGTCATCCCCTACGAGCGCGACTACACGCTGATCGGCACCACCGAAAACGCCACCGACGCGCCCGAAGTAGCGCCGCCGACCGAGGCGGAGATCGCCTATCTCTGCCGCGCGGTCGGAATCTGGTTCAAGGCCACGCCGGACCCGGCCGATGTGGTGTGGCGCTATTCCGGCGTCCGCCCGCTCTACGACGACGGCTCGCGCAATGCCTCGGCGACAAGCCGCGACTATGTCTTCGAGCTCGACACGGCGGGTGCGCCGGCGCTGTCGGTGTTCGGCGGCAAGCTCACCACCTATCGCCGGCTCGCCGAGGCGGCGCTCGCCCGGCTCGCCGCGCATTTGCCGGGCATCGGCCCGCCCTGGACGAGCCACGCGATGCTGCCCGACGACGATGCCCGCCTCACGCCCGGCGCCGACGAATTCGCCCCGGGCCTCGGCCGCGCCGAGGTCGAATATCTCATGCGCGAGGAATGGGCGCGCACCGCCGACGACATCCTCTGGCGCCGCACCAAAGCCGGGCTCGCCGCCAGCCCCGAGCAGTGCGCCGCGCTCACCCGGTTTCTCGCGAGCCCGGCGGCGCCAGCCGGCGCGCCAGCAGCGCGAACAGCAGATCGGTGAGGATCGCGAACAGCGCCACCAGCACCGCGCCCTGCAGCACGTAGGGCAGCTTGTTGCCGGCGAGCCCGTCGAAGATCGGCGTGCCGAAGGTGAGGGCGCCGACCGTCGAGCCGATCGTCGCGGTGCCGATGCCGATCGTCACCGACACCCGGATCCCGGCAAGGATCACCGGCGCGGCGAGCGGCAGCTCGACATCGCGCAGCATCTGCCAGCGCGTCAGCCCCATGCCGCGCCCGGCTTCGCGCAGCGTCGCCGGCACGCCTTCCAGCCCGGCGATGGCGTTTTCGAGGATCGGCAACAGCCCGTAAAGGAACAGCGCGACGATCGTCGGCCGCGCGCCAAAGCCGAGCGCCGGCACCGCCAGCGCCAGCACCGCCGCCGGCGGGAAGGTCTGGCCGATCGTCGCCAGCATATTGGCGACGACGCGGAAATCGCGCCCCGCCGGCCGCGTCACAAAAATCGCCGCGGCGAGCCCGACCAGCGTCGCGGCGGCGCCCGCGATCGCCACCATCGCCAGGTGCGAGAGGAACAATTCGACAAATCCCGCACGATTGAATATTTCCGGGCGCACACCGGAGAACCCCGCGGCAAAAAGCGGCCGCAGCGCGTCCATATCAAAGAGCAAGGCAGCGAATAGCAGCCCCACCCACAGCGCCGGCGCCTGCCAGAGCTGGCGCATCACCGCACCAGATCGGCGAGGGTGATGACCCCGGCGGCGCCGTCCGGCCCGCGCACCGGCAGCCAGCCGACGCGCCGCGCGACCATCTCCGCCATCGCCTCGGCGAGCGTCGCGTCGGCGGCAATCGGCTCGCCCTCCATCGCCTCGCCCGGGCGCATTCGCTCGGCGACGCGGCGCACCGCGAGGAGCTTCAATCCGATGCCCGTCACCCCGACGAATTCGCGCACGAAATCGCTCGCCGGGTTCTCCAGCATGTCGAGCGGCGAGCCGAGCTGCACCAGCCGCCCCGCCTCCATGATCGCGATCACCGTCGCGAGGCGCAGCGCTTCCTCGATGTCATGCGTGACAAAGACGATCGTCTTCTGGGTCTCGCGGTGGATGCGCAGCAGCTCTTCCTGCAGCGCGTCGCGGGTGATCGGATCGACCGCGCCGAACGGCTCGTCCATCAGCAGCACATCCGGGTCGGCGGCGAGCGCCCGCGCCACGCCGACCCGCTGCTGCTCGCCGCCCGAGAGCTGATGCGGGTACTTGCCGCGGTAGGTCGCGGGGTCGAGCCGCAGCAGCGCCAGAAGTTCGTCGACCCGGGCGGCGACCCGGTTCTCCGGCCAGCCCAGCAGGCGCGGCACGGTGGCGATGTTGTCGGCGACGCGCCAATGCGGGAACAGCCCGGTCGACTGGATCGCATAGCCGATCCGCCGGCGCAGCGCCTCGGGTGCGACCCGCGTCACATCCTCGCCGCCGACGCGGATCGCACCAGCGTCGAACGGCACCAGCCGGTTGATCATGCGCAGGGTCGTCGACTTGCCGCAGCCGGACGGCCCGAGCAGCACGCAGAACGCGCCGCGCGGCACGTCGAGCGAGAGGTCGCTCACTACCGCACGGCCGTCATAGGCCTTGCTGACACAAGCGATTTCGATCATCGCCGCGCTCATGCTGCGAGATGCCGGCTGAGCCCGGCGGTCGCCAGCCGCAGCAGGAAGTCGACCGCCAGCGCCATCGCGATCGCCGGCAGCGCGCCGAGCAGGACGAGGTCGGTCGCGTACTGCCCGAGCCCGTCGAAGACGAAAGTGCCGAGCCCGCCGGCGCCGATCAGCGCCGCAACGACCGCGAGCCCGATCGCCTGCACCGTGACGATGCGCAGCCCCGCCAGCAGCACCGGCAGCGCCAGCGGCACCTCGACCCGGCGGAAGATCTGCGCCGGCGTCATCCCCATGCCGCGCGCCGCATCGACCGCCGCCGGCGCGACGCCGCCGATCCCGGCGAGCGTGTTGCGCGCCACCGGCAGCAGCGCATAGAGGATCAGCGCGATGATCGCCGGCGCCGGCCCGACACCGCCGACCCCGAGCGCGCCGAGCGCCGGCACCGCCCGCCCGAGCGCCGATAGCGGCGCGATCAGCAGCCCGAACAGTGCGATCGACGGGACGGTCTGCAACAGGTTGAGCACCGCGAACAGCGGCGCCTCGACCCGCTTGCGGCGCAGCGCCAAAAGACCGAGCGGCACGCCGATCGCCAGCGCCGGCAGGATCGCGGCCACGACGAGCTCGACATGCCGCAGCACCGCGGCGGCGAAGATCTCGCGCCGGCTCATATATTCGCGGGCGAGCGACAGCGCGTCGAACCGCCCGGCCTCGGCCATCGCGAAAAACCCGGCGACCGCCAACGCGGCGACCGCGAGTTGCACCGGCGCGCTCGCCTCGGCGCGGCGCAGCGCGTCGACCAGCGCCAGCGCGGCGCAGCCGGCGATCACCCAGAACCCGGCGCCGAGCGACACCGTCGCCGTCGCCGAAGCGCTCGCGGCGGGGGCCGCCGCGGCGGCCCCCGCCGCCGCCAGCGTCGCGAACAGCGCCGCACCGGCGATCACCGCGGCGAGGGCGTTCGTTGCGCGCCGGGCCGGCGCAAAGCCGAGCGCGGCCAGCGCCGCCGCCATCGCGGCGAGCGCGGCGCACCACCCCGCCCCCGCCGCAGGCCACAGCATGACCGGCGTTCCGGACATCAGCCGGTTGGGCGCCAGCGCGACGAACCCGCAGCTGGCAGCCGCCAGCACCGCGGCCAGCACCAGCACCGGCAGCACCTGGTTGCGCGGCAGCCAGCTGACGGAGCGGACGCCCGGGGCCACGGCGGCAGTGCTCATCGCGCCTCGCCAAGCTGGACGGCGGAGCGCAGATACTCGCCGGCGACCGACCTTGCGTCCTCGCCGTCGACCGCGATCCGCGCGTTCAGCTGTTGCAGCCGCTCGCGGCCGAGCGTCGCGAACACCTTGTCGAGCGCCGGACCGATCGCCGGGTTGGCGGCGAGCACCGGTTCGCGGATCACCGGTGCCGGGGCATAGACCACCTGGGCGTGCTTGTCGTCGCACAGCGCCTCGAGGCCGAGCGCGGCGATCGCGCCGTCGGTGCCATAGGCCATCGCCGCGTTGACGCCGGAAATCTGCTCGGCCGCCGCGCGCAGGGTCGCCGCGGTGTTGCCGCCCGACAATGTCAGCAGCTGGTCGCCTGACAGGTGGAACCCGTACGCCGCCTCGAACGCCGGCAGCGCCGCCGGGCTCTCGACGAATTCGGCCGAGGCCGCGAGGCGAAACCGCCCGCCCGCCTTCAGATAGCTGGCGAGATCGCCGACGCAGGGGTGCGGCGGGAACCCGCCGAGATCCTTGCGGATCGCGATCACCCAGGTGTTGTCGGCGGGCGCCGGCTGGAGCCAAACGAGGTGGTTCTCGGCCTTGTCCAGCCCGGCAATTTCGGCATAGCCCTGCGCCGCATCCTTCCACGCCGGGTCGGCCTCGCGGTGGAAGAACAGCGCGCCGTTGCCGGTGTACTCGGGGTAGACATCGATCTGCCCGGCGAGGATCGCCTGGCGCACGATATTGGTCGGGCCAAGCCCGATACGGCGCTCGACGGCGACGCCCTGGCGTTCGATGACCGCGGCGATGAGCTGGCCGAGCAGCGCACCCTCGGTGTCGATCTTCGAGGCGACGACGACCGGCCGCCCGTCGGCTTTTGCCGCCCCCACGCCCAACGCCAGCGTCAGCGCGGCGAGAACCGCCGTCGCAATCGCGGAGAGACGCGGGATCGCTGGCATCGGCCGCCAGTGTGACGCAGAGGCCGCGGCGCTGTCGAATCCCGCGGGCGAGTCCCTCGGTCGAGCCGGGCAGCTAGGACGCGGTTGGGTCGCTCAGCGCGCGCACCTGCTCGAGCAGCTCATGCGCGCGAAACGGTTTTTCGAGGATCGCGTCGGCGCCGATCAGCCGCGCGGTGTCGAGCATCTCGCTATCGGCGCCGGAGATCGCGATGATCTTCACCGGATTGTCGTCGCGCCGCAGGGTGAGGATCGTCTCGATGCCCTCCTGGCCCGGCATGACGATGTCGGTGATGACGAGGTCGGGATGCTTGTCGCGATAAAGCGCCATGCCGCGCTCGCCGTCGTGTGCGGTGAGGACGTCGTGCCCGGCCGCCGCGAGGATGCGCGACATCACCCGCGCCAGCAGCAGATCGTCGTCGATCAGCAGGATCTTCATGTCTCGGCTCGGCGCAGCTCCGCCGCAGAGTAACGCTGCGCGCTTCTCGCCGGCTCCCGCGATTGCCGGCATTTTATGCGATTGCATTTCAGAGCGGGATCGCCAGCAGCGTGTCGATCTGGCGGCTGTCGAGCACCACCTCCTTGGCGGCGAACTTCCAGCCGGCCCCGCGCCGCACCAGTCGGTCGACATAGCGGCCGGCGGCGAAGATCGTCATCGCCCCGTCCTGCATGGTGCGCACGACGATAAAATTGGCGACGACCGACAGCATGCCCTCTTCCTCGGCGCCGGGCTTGATCGCGCCGACCAGATGGCGGTAGCGCTGCGGCTCGTAGATGTTCGCCTTGCGCAGCGCCATGACGCGGTCGACCAGCATCGCCTGCGATGTCGCATAGACGATGCCGAGCGGCAGCCCGGCTTCGAAATTCTCCGCCGAGGTGATGCGGTAGCGGCAATCCTCGGTAAAGAACTCCGGCCATTCCTCGAGCGCGTCATTGTCGAGGCAATGCGCGTAGTCGGCGTAGAGCGCGTCGATTTCCATACGCCGGGTCAGGTGGGCGAGGTCGGTCATCCTCTCTCCGTTCCATCCCGGCGAAGGCCGGGACCCATGGCTCCGCTTTTCGAGCGGCTGAACCATGGGCCCCGGCCTTCGCCGGGGTGGTCCCGTTTGATTGCGCCGTTTTTCAATATCCCATCAGCGGGCGGTAGGCGTGCCAGAAGCCGCGGATCGACGCTTCGGTGGTGCGGGTATTGTCCGAGACATGGTCGAACCCGCCCATCTCGATGACCGAGCATTCGTCCTCGGAGCCGACGATCGCGCGCTGCACGAAATTGCCGACCGCGCCGTCTTCCATCGAGACATACCCGGCCGGGCCGACAAGGTTGCTTTGCAGCAGGCGCCGTTCGGTCATCGCGGCGTCGTCGTCCTCGAAGCCGAGATAGATCCATTGCAGCTCGGTTTCGTTCGGGCCTTTCGGCAGCACCAGCCGCACCGCGACCGAATTGTGGATCTGCTGCAGCACGAAATTGGGGAAAACGCTGAGGATCTGCACGGTGATGTCGTCGCCGAACTCCTCGGTCGCGTCGAGCAGCCGCGGATCGGCGAGCTGCACCCCGTCCTTCATCGACTGGATGTTGGCGTAGAGCTTGTCGCTCGCTGCGGCGCCGAGCGTGTCGGTCTTGCCGCGCGTGTAGCTGGTGTGGTTGCCGCCGCTCTCGCTGACCGCGACCCCGCCCCCGGCGGTCAGCCGGCTGACGCGGAAGGTCGTGAAGAAGGTGTGCAGCAAGGTCGCGTGATAGGTGTCCTTGACGTTCTCGACGTAGAGCTTCCAGTTGTTGTGGAGGATCTGAGAGGTCGTGCCGAGGATTTTCGGCTTCGCGCGCATCACCCGGCCGAGCCGGCCGCCGATCTCGTTGCCGATATATTCGGCAAGCGGCGGGGCATCCTCGGACAGCGTGCCGAACACCAGCCCGGCGAAATGGTCGGTGCGCAGCTTCCGCAGCCCATGGTCTTCGAGCTTGAACGATTCCGGCATGCCGCCTTTGCCGGCAATGCCGCGGCGGAACGCGACGCTCTTGAGGTTGCCCGCAAGATCGTAGTTCCACGAATGATAGACGCAAGTCAGCCCGTCATCCGTATGGCCCTGGCGCTTGAGGCAGACGAGGTTGCCGCGATGGGCGCAGCGATTGAGCATCGCGTGCAGCTCGCCGTCTTCGCCGCGGGCGACGACGATCGGGGTCTCGCCGAGAAACGTCGTCTTGTAGTCGCCCGGGTCGGGCAGCTCGTTCGCCAGCACGAGAAACTGCCAGGTGCGGCCGAGGAACAGCCGGTCGAGCTCGGTCCGGTAGATGCCGGGGTCGGAAAACACCCGGTAGGGAACCCGCGAATTGCCCTCCATCGGCCAGGCGAGCGCGTGCGTGTCCATGGGTCACCTCACATCGGGTGGTCGACCTGCACAGTATCATGAAAGCGCCGGTAATCGATGGCGCGGCGGCCATCCTCGGTCCAGCCGAGGATATCGGCGAAGCGGCGGTGCCAGAGAATTTCGTGCGGCAGGTAGGAGGTGCGCGCGTGCACCGGCTGCACCAGCGTCTCGTCGACCCCGGTCGTCATGACAATGAGCTCGGCGTTGAACTCCGCCAGCACCTCGGGTGTCCCACCGCGCAGCGGGCTCTCGTGGTCGATCTCGTGCATCACGGTAAAGGTCAGCGCAAAGACCGGCGAGTGGTCGCGCAGCAGCTTCAGATCGTAGAAGCGCCGGCGCAGCTCGCCTTCGGCGGTGCGCTCGTCGCGCACCAGCGTCATCGTCACCTCGGCGGCGAGGAGCTGGTTCTGCCGCTGGTTGGCGAGCCGCACGGCGAGCGTCGGGTTGCCGTTATAGGGCCCGACCACCGCGACGCGGCTGAACAGCACGCGCGCCGTCGGCCGCGAGAACCGCGCGAAGACGAGCCCCGTCGTCAGCGCGACGAGCAGCAAGCCCGACGCCGATTCCACGGTCATCAGCAGGTTGGCATAGACCGTCGCCGGCGCCATCACGCCATAGCCGATCGTCGCAATCGTCTCGACGCTGAAGAAGAACGCGTCGGCAAACGAGCCGGGCCGCGCATTGACGATCGCGCCGGGCTGGAGCAGATAGAGCACCGCGAAAACAAAGTTGATCGCCAGGTAGAACACCAGGCTGAACCCGAGAAAGCTGGGCCAGCCGACGGTCAGGATGCGGTGGTAGAGGTCGCCGAACCACGGCCGCCGCAGCCCCAGCGCGATGACCTCGTCGGCCGTGTTGCGCGCGATCAGGTGGGTGAGCCGCGCATCGGCGCCATCCGGCGGCTCATGCCGCAGCGGCGCCTGATGCCGGCGCCGCCGCACCTGCCGTTTCGGCGCCGCCCTCGATTGTTCCGCCGGGGCTTTCATGTGCCGCGCATTCCCATCGCCGCCGCTCACGTCTCCTTCAGCATACAGGAGACGCCCGGTCGGCCGCGTCAGCCAATGCGCGCCGCCGCACGGCTGAACAGCAAACGCTCCGCAGCGACCACCCGGCGAAAACCCTCATCGACCGCATACCAATCCACCAAATCGACCCGGTACGGCAGATCGCACTCCTCGAAGGCCTCGGCCGGCGCCGCGGTCTCGTCGAGAGTCAGGCGCCGGCCGGCGTCGACCGCCAGATCGAGGTCCGAGTAGCGCCACGCCCGGCCGGTCGCGCGCGAGCCGAATATCCAAACTCGGGCCTCCGGCGGCAGATGTTCTGCCAGAATGTCCCTTACGAGGCGCCGATGCTTGGGCAACAGAGCGACCCGAGCCATCATTCCAGCCGCTTAGTCAATGGATCAACGAAACCGCAAGGTTGTCCGCCTGATAATTTGCCGAAAAACAGGTCAACACGCGGGAAGCCAAGACCATGTGCTCCAGGCCGAATTCAACCTTAACGCAAGCTCCCCGCTGCAAATCCGCTGTAAAAGCAGCGGCAGCAGCGGGAGAGCGAATTACCGATTGAACCTCAGATTGGGTCAGCCGCCGTAATAGACGTTGTCGCCAAGGTCGCGCATTTCGAGGATCGCGCTGTCGAGCCGGC
>DASZLY010000262.1:0-19942 GCA_035552135.1 Allostellaceae bacterium
ATTGCCGGGCAGCTCGCCGAAATGCGCCTCGGTGCCGTCGGCGAGGACCGCGTCGATCGCGCGCACGTTGTGCACCATGTTGCCGTAGCGGATCGAGCGCGCGCCGCAGGAATTGTTGGCGGTCATCCCGCCGATCGTCGCCCGGTCGCCGGTCGAGACGTCGACGGGGAACCACAATTTGTGCTGCCTGAGCCTCGCGTTGAGCCGTTCCATCACGACCCCGGGCTGCACCTTGACCCGGCGCGCCGCGACATCGACCTCGCCGACCCGCTGCATGTATTTGCTGCACTCGACGACGAGCGCGCGGTTCACCGTCTGGCCGCATTGCGAGGTGCCGCCGCCGCGCGGCAGCACCGGCACGCCTTCCTCGCGCGCGATCTGGATTGAGGCGGCGATATCGGTCTTGTCCTTGGCGACGACGACGCCCAGCGGCTCGATCTGGTAGATCGAGGCGTCGGTCGAATAGCGGCCGCGGGTGAAGCGGTCGAACAGCACGTCGCCCTTGATCTCACGCTTGAGGCGCTCTTCGAGGCGCGAGGATGGCGGATTGTCGAGAGGCATGTCTTCGCCCTTGATCGAACCACTTACCCCGGCGTAGGCCGGTGCCCATTCCTCCGCCGCTCTAACGGTTGAAGCATGGGTCCCGGCCTTCGCCGGATGGGAGTTGGGCAAGATATGACGTCACATCCTTGGGATACGCAAGAAATCGGCACCGCAGCTCAGGTAACCGCGCCCGATGGCTCGGCGGTGCGCGTGCTCTGCGCCGCGGCATGCGGCAGCATGATTGCGTTCTCGCTGCAGCCGGGCGCCGTGTCGCAAGCGGTGTCACATCGGACGGTTGAGGAACTGTGGTTTGTCGTAGCCGGTACCGGGCGGCTGTGGCGTGCGCACGGCGATGCGCACGAGGTCGTCGAGCTCGCGCCGGGATTGTCGTTGACCATCCCTGCCGGCACGGAATTTCAGTTCCGCAATGACGGCGAGGCGCCGCTGCAAATCGTCGCGGTGACCATGCCGCCCTGGCCGGGGGAGGGCGAAGCCTTTGCGGCGAAAGGGATTTGGGTGAGCTCCTGACGCGCGAAGAAAGCACCGTCGCGAAAACGCGAAAAATATCGCTCCGGTTGGGAACCATGGCGCTCGGAGCCGTTTGCGTTTCTGCAATTCTTCTCCGACCGGATACCCCTCCGCTCAACCGAAATGGGTTGTGCCGGCGGCGTTGAACCCTCGGGGCCAAGCGGAGAATCTCCGCAAGAAGAAGCCTGACCGCGGAGGGAAAAGGCCCATGACAGTCGCCAACTATCCACTTCCAACAGCCTCTTCGCCTCGACTGAGGAACCGGCTGCTCGCCGGCCTGACGCCGGAAGACCTGGCGCAGCTGATCGAGCACCTCGAGCCGGTCGACTTGCTGAAAAAGCAGGTGCTCTACGAGGTCGGCGCGCCGCTCGAGCACATCTATTTCATCGAGGAAGGTCTCGCCTCGGTGCTGACCACGATGGAGGACGGCGCAACCAGCGAGGTCGGCATGGTCGGGCCGGAGGGGTTGGTCGGCGTTTCGGCGCTGCTCGGCGGGCTGCGCTCGGCGCAGCATATCGTCATGCAACTCCCGGGGCGCGGACATCACATCCCGGCCGCGCGCTGCAAAAGCGTTTTCGACGAGAGCCCGCGCGTGCGCGCGGTGCTGCTTCGGTTTATCGAGGATCTGCTGAACCTCAGCTCGCAGACGGCCGGTTGCAACCGGCTGCATTCGGTCGAGCAGCGCAGCGCGCGCTGGCTGTTGATGGCGAGCGATCGGATCGCGTCCAATATGCTGCCGCTGACGCAGGAATTCCTTGCCGCGATGCTCGGCGTGCGGCGTTCTGGGGTCAGCGAGGCGGCGGCCGAGTTGCAGCGCTCGGGCCTCATCCGCTACCGGCGCGGCCAGATTGTCATCATCGACCGCGCCGGCCTCGAAAAGACCGCGTGCGAGTGCTATGCACTCGACAAGCAGCGGGTCGAGCGGCTGCTGTAGCCGCCGAGCGCCCAGACCCGCGATCCACGCGGCCGGCCATGCCGGGCACTCGCGCGCTCAGCGCGCGAGTGGCGATGCTAAGTGCCAGTTTTTTTTCAGATTCTGCCCGGTGCCGGAACAACCGCGCGCGCTACTTCAAGTAGATTGCCCGCAAGAGCCGGTCGCCAACCGCAAGATCAAGATGTGTGGGCCGCCCCGGTGCGGGAGAGCTACCCACGCATGGCAGCAAAGCTAACAATCAAAAACCGATTGCTCGCCGGCCTCTCACCCGCGGATTTCGCCGAACTGGCAAAGGAGCTGCAACCCGTGAGCCTGCCTCAGCGGCAGGTCGTTTACGAGGTCGGGGCGCCGTTCGACTACATCTACTTCATCGAGGAGGGGCTGGCCTCAGTGCTGACGATCATGGAAGACGGCAGCAGCAGTGAAGCAGGCATGGTCGGCCCGGAAGGCCTGATCGGCGTTTCGGCCCTGTTGGGGGCCAAGACGTCGGCCCAACACATCGTCACGCAGCTGCGGACTGAGGTGCAGCGTATCGCCACCGCGAGCGCCCGGGCGGTATTCGACAACAACCCGCGCGTGCGCGCAGTGCTGCTGCGTTTTATCGAGGATCTACTGAACCTGAGCTCGCAAACCGCCGGCTGCAACCGGCTGCATTCGGTGGAGCAGCGCAGCGCGCGCTGGCTGTTGATGGCGAGCGACCGCATCGCCTCCAACGAGCTGGCGCTGACCCAGGAATTTCTCGCCGCGATGCTTGGCGTGCGGCGCTCGGGGGTCAGCGAGGCGGCGAGCGAGTTGCAGCGCTCTGGCCTCATCCGCTACCGGCGCGGCCAGATCGTCATCATCGATCGCGCCGGCCTCGAAAAGACCGCCTGCGAATGCTATGCACTCGACAGGCAGCGGGTCGAGCGGCTGCTGTAGTTCCGAACTATTCGGCAACAAATTGTAACTTTGTCCGGCGACGGACAGATTTACGGCGCGCGCGCCCGCAATGCTCCGCGGTGCCGAACTTTCGCGGGAATTGCTCCCATGCTCCTGGTGGAAATCGAGAAGCCAGCCAATGAGCCCTTGTCGGCATGGTTCGCCGGGGTGAGGCAATGGCTTGAGACGAATGATTGCGATCTGTCCGCGGTGATCCTCGCCGGCCGGCGCATCGACCGGCTGATCTATCGCGTCTCGTTCGACAACGCGGCGACGGCGCATCGCTTTGTCACGCATTTCCGCCGCTATGCGCCGGCCATGCGCCGCGCCACTGCGTTCGAGCGCGAACAGCTTCGCGCGCGTAGCGCGGCGCAGCGCGTCCATGTTACCGCGAGCGCCGCTGACTAGCCGGGGCACCGCGTAAGCCGCTTGTCCGCCTCGCCGTTCGTCGCCACACTACGGGCGACCCAGCGACGAGCCCAGCCGACATGAAAAACACCGCACCCCTCCACACCGGCCGCCATTTCCTGCAGATTCCCGGACCGACCAATGTGCCCGACCGGGTGCTGCATGCGATGTCCTTTCCGACGATCGACCATCGCGGGCCCGAATTCTCCGATCTCGGCAAGGAGATCGTCGCCGGCATGAAGCGTGTGTTCCAGACCGAGGGGACGGTCGTGGTCTACCCGTCTTCGGGCACCGGCGCGT
Source organism: Allostellaceae bacterium (assembly GCA_035552135.1). GTDB lineage: Bacteria > Pseudomonadota > Alphaproteobacteria > ATCC43930 > CGMCC-115725 > DATARH01. The sequence goes on from DASZLY010000262.1 coordinate 3,632, forward strand.
GGGAGGCGGCGCTGGTCAATACGCTGTCGCCCGGCGACAAGGTGCTGATGTTCGAAACCGGCCAGTTCGCGACGCTGTGGCGGCAGATGGCGGGGCGGCTCGGCATCGAGATCGAGTTCGTGCCCGGCGATTGGCGGCACGGCGTCGATCCGGCGCTGGTCGAGGAAAAGCTCACCGCCGACCGCGAGCATCGGGTGAAGGCGATCTGCATTGTCCACAACGAGACATCGACCGGGGTGACGACGCGGGTCAATGACGTTCGCGCGGCGATCGACCGCGCGCGGCACCCGGCGCTGTTCATGGTCGATACGATTTCCTCGCTGGCCTCGATCGATTATCGGCACGACGAGTGGAAGGTCGATGTCACCGTTGCCGGCTCGCAGAAGGGGCTGATGCTGCCGCCCGGGCTGGGCTTCAACGCGGTCAGCGACAAGGCGCTCGAAGCGTCGAAGACCGCGAAGCTGACGCGCTCCTACTGGGACTGGCAGGCAATGCTGGAGACCGGGCGCACCGGCTTCTTCCCCTATACGCCCGGCACCAACCTGCTCTACGGGCTGCGCGAAGCGTTGAAGATGCTGCTTGAGGAAGAGGGGCTCGACAATGTCTTCGCGCGCCACAAGCGGCACGGCGAAGCGACCCGGCGCGCTGCCGCCGGCTGGGGTCTCGACGTGCTGTGCCAGGACGCGCGCGAGCATTCGCCTTCGCTGACGGCGGTGATGACGCCCGAAGGCCACGACGCCGACAAACTGCGCGACGCGATCCTCGACGCTTTCGACATGTCGCTCGGCACCGGGCTCGGCAAGATGAAGGGCAAGATTTTCCGCATCGGCCATCTCGGGCATTTCAACGATCTGATGCTATGCGGCACGCTGTGCGGCGTCGAGATGGGGCTGAAGCTCGCCGGGGTGCCGCACAAGCCGGGCGGTGTCGCCGCCGCGCTCGAGTTTCTCGGCCAGGGATGAGTTAACCGTCATTGCGAGCGAAGCGAAGCAATCTCATGCCGAGGTCGCTCCGAACGAGATTGCCGCGTCGCCTTCGGCTCCTCGCAATGACAATCCGATGGGAGACACGACATGACCCCCGACCAGATCGAGCGCGCCGCGACGGCGCTTGTCGCGGCCCGCAAGGGCGCCGCGATTGCCTCGCTTCCCGCCGACGCGATCCCGCAATCCGAGGCCGACTCCTACCAGGTGCAGGATGCCGTGCTCGCGAAGCTCGGCGAGAAGATTGGCGGCTGGAAGGTCGGCATCTCGCCGCTCGGCGGGCATTTCGCCGCGCCGATCTATGCCTCGATTGTGGTGCCGAGCCCGGCGTCCCTGCCGGCGCGAGGCTTCAAGCTGCTCGGCATCGAGTGCGAGATCGGCTTCCGCTTTAGCGCGGCCCTGCCGGCGCGCGCGCAGCCGTATACAAGGCACGAGGTGCTGGCTGCCGCATCGCTCCACCCGACGATCGAGGTGGTCGACTCACGCTATCAGGATTTCCGCTCGCTCGACCGGCTGCTCGTGCTCGCCGACAATTTCTCCAATGGCGGGCTGGTCTACGGGCCGGCGGCCAAGGATTGGGACGGGATCGACCTCGCGCATCCGCCGATCGAGGTGACCGCCGACGGCAAGCATTTTGCCGATTGCACCGGGCTGCGCGCAGGCACGCCGATCGAGCTGCTGCTGGCGGCGGTCGAGCACGCCAATCGCCGCGGCGGCATTGCCGCCGGAACGGTCATCACCACCGGGACGCATACCGGGCTCCTCTTTACCGAGCCGGGCGTGACGATCGCCGCCGATTATGGCCGGCTCGGCCGGGTCGAGGTCTCGTTTCCGACGTGAGTAGCCGCGCCGGTCGCTAGCGGATGCTTCTTCACCTCGCCTGGCGCCGCAATCTCGACGGCTATGACGTTGCGGTGGCGGCCAACCGGCTGGCTTCGCGCGGGGCGCCGCTATGGTGGCTCGGCGCCAGCGGACCGCGGCACGAGCCGGGCGATTACCTGTGCGACGTCACCCCGGTTGCGGCGCAACGCCTCGCCGCGTTCGGCATCGCCGCCGAGCCGTGGAACGAGGAACTGCCCGACGAAGCGGTGGCGATCGCGCATCCACGCATCGCGCTCTTCGCGGGCCGCGCCTCGGCCTATCCGTTCTTTGCCTATTACGCGATGGCGCTGGCGCGACTCGGCTTCGATTTCGAGCTGGTCGACGGCCCGGCGATCGCTGAAGGCGTGCTCGCCCGCTGCGATCTTTTGGTGCTGCCGACCGAGTTTTCGGTCTGGGGCCTCGATGCCGCCGAGGGGGTCGAAGGCGCCGACGCGGCGGTGCGCGAGTTTTTCGCCGGCGGCGGCGCGGCGGTCGGCTCCGGCGGCGGTGCGTTCTATCTGTCGACCGGCCGCCCGGGCTGGACCAACGTGGCGCTGGTGCGCCCAGTGTTCAGCCACGAATATCTGCGCACCGGCGTCGGCATCGTCAGCGTGCAATTGGCCGCCGACAGCATCGGCTTTGGCTGCCCGCCGACCGTGGAGATGCCGTATTACCACGGCCCGGTCTTTGCCGAGCTCGACCGCGCGGTATCGGCCGCGGGCAGCTTCGACCGGCTAGTGATGCCGGGCCACCTCTTTGTCGCCAATCCGCTCGACGACGGGTTTTTCCGCCGTGAGATGCACGGCCATGCCGCGATCGTCCGCGCCGAGACGCGGCGTGGCCGCGCCGTGCTGTTCTCGGCCAACCCCGAGATGGGCGACCTCATTCGCAAGTACATCGCGCTCGACGGCTATATCGCACACTACCTGCCGATCCGCGGCGAGGCGGCGATGGCCGATGCGCTGCGTCATTACCGGCCGCTCGAGACGCCGTCCTGGCGCGTGATCCTCAACGCGATTCACAGCCTGATGCTGCGTTTCGAACCGCCCGGCGCAATGCCCGCGCCGCCGGTGCCAAGCCAGCCGCCCGAGCCCAAGCGGCGCCTCACCGCGGCGCTCGACGCGGCGCTGCGCCGGGTGAAGCCCGATGGCGGCGCGCCGTTGCACACGCTTATCGGCGCGGTGCGTGACGATTTGCGCGAGCGGGCGAAGGCGCTGGCCGAGCGGCTCAGCGTTGCCGAGGGCGCATTTGCCGCACTCGACCCGCCGGCGCCGGGCATCCGCTATTTGTGGTCGGGATGCGAGGAAGCGGCGCTGGCGGCGATTGCCGAGGGGGCGCGCGACGAGCGGCCGCTTGCCGAGCGACTTGCCGAGCTCGAAACGGCGTTGGTGCTGGGCGAAGCTTGGTGCCGGCTCGCCGAGGGCGAACGGCATTTCGGCAGGGTCGAATGAGCGCCGGTCGCGGATCGGGCTGCCCCGGCGATCGCTACGATCCGGTCGCGCGCCGGGTGCACTGGCTGAACGCGATCCTCGCGCTGGTGACGATCCTCCTGGCCTGGGCCCTGGTCGCCGCGCCGCGGCACGGCGGCGCGCGGGCGCTGCTGGTTACGCTGCATGGCTCCTGCGGCGTCGCGATCCTCGCGCTGATGCTGTTTTGGGCCGGATGGCGGCTGCGCCACCGCTCGCCGCCCTTGCGCCCGGCGCTGAGCTGGATCGAGGTGGCGCTGGCGCACGCGACGCAAGCGGCGATCTTCCTGTTGTTCGTCGCGATGCCGCTGACCGGCTATGTCAGCCTTGCTGCTGCCGGCAAGACGCTGTGGCTGTTCGGTCTTGTCCCGATCCCGGCGCTGGCGCCGCACAGCGATCGGCTGTCGCAGATCGCGATCGCCGCCCATCTCGCCGGCGAGTTTCTGGTTTACGCGCTGGTGGTGCTGCACATTTGCGCCGCGCTGATGCACGGTTTCGTGCGCCGCGACGGCATCCTCGAGCGGATGCTGCCGCCAGCTCAGCCGGATCCCGCGACGAGAGCCAGCTTGCCGCGGAAATAATCGAGCGCGTCGCCCAGCGTCGCGCCGGTCTGCAGCCGTTGGCGGCCGCTCATCACCGCGAATTCCGCCGGGCTCGCCGCCGAGGCAGCCGATTTGACGATCGTGTAAAGCGCCGCTTCCTGGCTGCTGCGGAACACCGAGAACAGCGCACGCCCTTCACGATGGTCGATCGCGTAGTCGCGCCACACGCCGCGCATGACATTGCGGCTGTAGAGCCCCAGCAGCTGGTTCAGTTCCGAACGGGTGAAGAATTGCGGCCGGCGCCGGGCCCGATAGTCCCGCAGAGGCAATACCGTCGCACCGCTGGTGCTCATCGCCGACCGCCGCCTAGTGTCACGCAACGGTAATTTTGACGATTTCCGGCGAAGCGTCCAGCCATCTCGCAGCACGTCGCCGCAGGGACGAGGCGCCCGAGCTGTTTGGCTCGCCTCGGCCCGGCAAATATGTTAGCCAACCGCTCAGCGCGCGGGGGCGGGGTTCCGGGGCCGGGGTTTTTGTGAGCGACATTTTTCGCGAAATCGACGAAGAGCTGCGGCGCGACAATCTGCTCAAGCTGTGGAAGCGGTACAGCCGCTACATCATCGGTGCGGTGATCGTAGCGCTGCTGATTGCGGCCGGTATCGTCGCCTGGCGCAACCACCAGCTCTCGCTGCGCCAGGCGCAGTCGGTGCGCTACGAGGCGGGGCTGGCGCTGCTGCGCGAGGGCAAGGAGGCCGACGCGGCCAAGCTCTTCGCGTCGGTCGGCGAAGAGGGCGGCGGCTACGCTCAGCTCGCCGCGTTCGAGGCGGCCGATCTCGCCGTCCGGTCGGGCGACAAGAAGGCCGCGATCGCCGATTACGACAAACTCGCCGCCGCGTCCGACCTCGACCCCGAGCTGCGCGACGCGGCGACGCTGCTTTCGGTGATGAACGGTTTTGCCGACGCCGATCCGCATGCGGTCATCGAACGGCTGAAACCGCTGACCGCCAGCGGCAATGCGTGGCGCTCGACGGCGCTCGAGCTGACCGCGGCGGCGCAGCTCAAGTCCGGCGACAAGAGCGGCGCGCTCGACATTTACAAGAAGCTCGCCGACGACCTCGCCGCGCCGGAGGGCGTGCGCGCCCGCGCAGCCGAGATGGCGGCGGTGCTGGCGCCTTGACCGATCGCCGATGACCGACCAGCAATGAACCGCCGCCAGTTCAGCTCGGTGCTGCTCGCGTCGCTGACGACGGCCGGTTGCGGCCTGTTCGGCGACAAGCCCAAGGCGCGGCTGCCCGGCGACCGCATCTCGGTGCTCGGGCTCGACCACGCGATCCAGCCGGACCCGGCGCTTGCCAACCGCCCGATCAACCTGCCGCCGCCTAACGCCAATCCGGATTGGCCCGAGCCGGGCGGTAATCCCAGCCACTCGATGGGCAATCTCGCGCTGCCCAACCAGGTCAAGAAGGCCTGGGAGACCAATATCGGCGATGGGTCGGCGCGTTACACCAAGGTCATGTCGCAGCCGGTCGTCGCGCAGGGCCGGGCCTTTGCGATGGACGGCGGCGTGCAGGTCAGCGCGCTCGACACGGCCGGTGGCAAGAAGTTCTGGCAGGTCGACCTCAAGCCCGAGGACCAGAAGGGCAATGCGTTCGGCGGCGGCCCGTGCTTCTGGAACGGCAGGCTGTTCGTCGCCACCGGCTATGCCGAGGTGATGGCGCTCGATCCCAATGACGGCAGGGTGATCTGGCGCAAGAACGTGTCGTCGCCGGTGCATGCGGCGCCGACCGTGGTCGACAATCGGGTATTTGTCGTCACCGTCGACAACGAGCTGATCGCGCTGTCGGCGGAAGACGGCACGCGGCAATGGTCGCATAACGGCATCCCCGAGACCGGCGCGCTGCTCGGCAGTGCGAGCCCGGCGGTCGAGGGCGAGATCGTCGTCGTCGCCTACAGTTCGGGCGAGCTTTTCGCGCTGCGCGTCGAGAACGGCCGCTCGCTATGGTCGGAGAACCTCGCCGCGGCGCGAAATCTCGGCACGATGGAGGGCATGGCCGATATTCACGGCCGTCCGGTGATCGACCGCGGCCGCGTGTTCGCGGTCAGCCATAGCGGGCGGATGATGGCGATCGAGCTGCGTACCGGCAATCACGTCTGGGAGCAGGAGCTGGGCGGCAGCCACGAGCCGTGCTGCGCCGGCGACTACATTTTCATCATCGCCAATAACGGCGAGCTCATCTGCCTGACGCGCGACGAGGGCAAGGTGCGCTGGGCGACCGATTTGCCGCCCTTCGAGAACATGGAGAAGAGGAAAGACCCGATCCAGTGGGCCGGACCCGTCCTCGGCGGCGGCCAGCTGATCGTGCTGTCGTCGAGCGGGGTGGCGATGTGGATCTCGCCCGACACCGGGGAAAGCCCATACCAGACGAAAATGTCGGACAAGGGCTTTCTCGGGCCGGTGATCGCCGGCAACACGCTTTTCCTGCTCACCGACGACGCCAATCTCTCCGCCTATCGGTAGAGTTGTTCAAATGCGGCGGGGCGTTCGCCCGCCTTCGGCTGGCGCCGTACCCGCCGCAGCGGAGTTAGGATGCCGCCATGGAGTTTACGGTCGCGATACTCGGCCGGCCGAATGTCGGCAAATCGACGCTGTTCAACCGGCTGGTCGGACGGCGTGCGGCGCTCGTCGATGACACGCCGGGGGTGACCCGCGACCGGCGCGAGGGGCAGGGGCGGATCGCCGATCTCGAATTCCGCGTCATCGACACGGCCGGTCTCGAAGAGGCGGCGCCGACGACGCTGGCGGGGCGCATGCGGGCGCAGACCGAGCGCTCGCTCGACCTTGCCGATGTCGTGCTGCTCGTCGTCGATGCGCGCGAGGGGATCACCGCGCCCGATCGGCATTTCGGCGGCTGGCTGCGCCGGAGCGGCAAGCCGGTCGTGCTGATCGCCAACAAGGCCGAAGGGCGCACCGAGCTCGCCGCGGTAGGCGAAGCGTTCGCGCTGGGGCTGGGCGATCCGGTGCCGCTGTCGGCGGCGCATGGCGAAGGCTTCGCCGAGCTTTACGACCGGCTGCGCGATTTCGCGCCGCTACCCGAGGAACACCCGGCGGAGAGCGAGAGCGAGGCCGAGGCCGAGCGGGGCGAGCGGCCGCTGCAGCTGGCGATCGTCGGCCGGCCGAATGTCGGCAAATCGACGCTGGTCAACCGCCTCCTCGGCGAGGATCGGTTGCTCACCGGCCCCGAGCCCGGCATCACGCGTGATGCCATCTCGCTCGACTGGGAGTGGCAAGGCCGCAAGATCCGTCTCGTCGATACCGCCGGGCTGCGCCGCCGCGCGCACGTACAGGAAAAGCTCGAGCGGTTGTCGGTCGCCGATACCCGCCGGGCGATCAACTTCGCCGGCACGGTGGTGCTGGTGGTCGACGCACTCGAACCGTTTGGCCGGCAGGAGCTGACGATCGCCAACCTGGTCGCGGAAGAGGGGCGGGCGCTGGTCATCGCCGCCAACAAATGGGATGCGGTCACCGACAAGCCGGCCGCGCTGCGCCAGATGCGCGACCGCATCGCCACATCGCTGGCGCAGCTGCACGGCGTATCGTTGGTGCCGATCTCCGGCCTTGCGGGCAGCGGCCTCGACGCGCTGATGAAGGCGGTGCTCGCCGCCGATGCGGTATGGAACCGGCGCGTGCCGACCCCCGCGCTCAATCGCTGGCTCGCGGCGATCCAGCAGCATCATCCGCCGCCGCTTGTCGGCGCGCGCCGGCTGCGGCTGCGCTACATGACGCAGGCCAACACACGGCCGCCGACCTTCGCGCTCTTCGCATCGAAGCCGGGCGAGCTGCCCGACAGCTACCGCCGCTATCTCGTCAACGCGCTCCGCCAGGATTTCGACCTGCCGGGCACGCCGATCCGGCTGATGCTGCGCAAGGGCGAAAACCCTTACGCCCGGGACTGAGTGTCGCCGAGGTCGCCGGCGTCGACCACCTCGCCGTTGCGCGCGCAGCTGTCGAGCGCGAGTTGCACGAAAGCTTCGGCGACCGTTTCCGGCGGCGGCAGGTTCATCGGGTCCTCGCCGGGGAAGACGCGGGCGCGCAGCCTTGTGCGCACGACGCCGGGCCCGATCAGATTGGCGCGGACATTGGTCTTTTCGATCTCGGCGGCGTAGGTCTTCACCAGCACTTCAAGCCCCGCCTTGCTGACCGCATAGGGCCCCCAATAGGCCCGCGGAGCGCGCGCGATGCCGCTGGTGACGAAGATCGCCCTTCCGTGCGGCGCCGCGCGCAGCAGCGGGTCCATCGCCCGGATCAGCCGCCAATTGGCGGTGAGGTTGAGATCGATGATCTCCTGCCACAGCGCCGGGTCGATGTGGCCCAATGGCGAGAACGTGCCGAACTCGGCGGCATTGCCAATGAGGATGTCGAGCTTCTCGAACCGCTCGTAGATCGCCGCCGCGAGCTCGTCGATCTTGACGAACTCGCGCAGGTCGAGCGGCACCAGCGTCGCCGTGCCGCCTGCCGCGCGGACCTTGTCGTCGACTTCCTCGAGCCCGCCGACCGTGCGCGCCGCCAGCACCAGATGCGCGCCCTCGCGCGCATAGGCTTCGGCGACCGCGGCCCCGATCCCGCGCGACGCGCCGGTGATGAGCGCGATCTTGCCGGCGAGCCGCCCTGCCATTACGCCGCGCGCCGGCGCATCACCAACAGCGCGATGAGGCTCAAGAGCGCCGTCCCCATCAGGTAGAAACTGGGCGAGAGCGGGTCGCCGGTATGGGCGATGAGCCAGGTGGCGAAGAACGGCGCGAAGCCGCCGAAGACCGTCACCGAGATGCTGTAGCTGAAAGCGACGCCGACGGCCCTGGTCTCGACCGGGAACTGCTCGGACATCAGCGACGGCAGCACCCCGCTATATCCGCCCTTGACGAGGTTGAGCCAGCCGACCGCGAACACCGCCGTCGCGACCGAGGGATAGGCCACCATCAGCCAGAACACCGGATACGAGGTCACCAGGAACAGCAATGCGGTTCCCACCATGATCCCAGTGCGGTTGGTCTTGTCCGACCAGTGGCCGCCGAGCAGCGAAAACGCGCACAGCACAATCCCGCCCACCAGGGTCGCGATAAAACCGGTCGAGGGGTGCAGATGCAGCGTCTTGATCGCGTAGGTCGGGATGTAGAGCAGCAGGTAGTACGAGGCGTTCGAAACCACCGACGCACCGAGCGCGAGCAGCACTTGGCCCGGCTGGTCGGTCAGCAGCGCGCGGATCGGCACGCGGTGCGGTCTCGCTTGGGCGAATGCCTCGGTCTCGACCACTTTCGACCGAATATAGAGCCCGGCCGGCCCGATCAGCAGCCCGAACACGTAGGGAATGCGCCATCCCCAGCTCACCAGCTCGTCATGCGACAGCGTCGTGGTGAGGACGATGCCGAACAGCGCGACGATGACCGAGACAATGCCGGTCGAGGCCCATTGCCAGCTCGCGCTGAACCCCTTGCGCTCCCCGCCATGCTCGACGAGGAAGGCGACCGCGCTGCCGAACTCGCCGCCGACCGAGAAGCCCTGCAGCATCCGCGCGAGCATGATGATGATCGGCGCCGCGAGGCCGATCGTCGCATAGCCCGGCGTCACCACCATCAGCGCGGTGCCGACCATCATCAGCGCGATCGACAAAGTGAGGCCGGCCTTGCGGCCGTGCCTGTCGGTGTAGGTGCCGACGACCGCGGCGCCCAATGGCCGCATCAAGTAGGAAAGGCCGAACGTGCCGAAGGTGACAAGCAATGAGACGGTCGGGTTTACGGCCGGAAAGAACACTTCCGCGATCGTCACGGCGAAATAGCCGTAGACGAGGAAGTCGAACCATTCGAGGACGTTGCCGATCGTGGCGGCGATGATGACTTTCGGCAGCGACTCGCGGTGCGACAGACCGCCGGTCAGCGCGGTATCGGCTGGCATTCCACTCCCCTTCGTGTTTTTCTTGGCTACGTTTTCGGTGTTTGGCTAGGCCGGCGCGAGCAGCGAGAGCTGCACCGACACCTTGCCGTCCTCGGCGTCGACCAGCGGGATCGGGTAATCGCCGGTGAAGCACGCATCGCAGAAGCGCGGCGCGTTGCCCTGGCGGCCTGGCTGACCCATCGCCCGGTAAAGCCCGTCGATCGAGATGAAGGCGAGGCTGTCGACGCCGATCAGCCGGCCCATCGCCTCGACATCGTATTTCGACGCGAGCAGCTGATCGCGGTCGGGCGTGGCGATGCCGTAGAAGCACGGATGGGTGGTCGGCGGGCTCGAGATGCGCATGTGCACCTCGCGCGCGCCGGCGTTGCGCACCATGTCGACGATCTTGGTCGAGGTGGTGCCGCGGACGATCGAATCGTCGACCAGCACCACCCGCTTGCCTTCGAGGTCGGCGCGGTTGGCGTTGTGCTTGAGGCGCACGCCGAGATGGCGGATCTGGTCGGTCGGCTCGATAAAGGTGCGGCCGACATAATGGTTGCGGATGATGCCGAGTTCGAACGGGATGCCGGATTCCTGCGAATAGCCGATCGCCGCCGGCACGCCCGAATCCGGCACCGGCACCACGACGTCGGCCTCGATGCGGCTTTCGCGCGCCAGCTCGCGGCCGATCTGCTTGCGCGCCTCGTAGACGCTGCGCCCGTCGATGACGCTGTCGGGCCGCGCAAAGTAGATGTATTCGAAAATGCAGAAGCGGTCGGGCTTCTTGGCGAACGGCTTGATGCTGCGCAGGCCCGCGGCGTCGGCGATGACGATCTCGCCCGGCTCGACGTCGCGCACGAAGGCGGCGCCGATAATGTCGAGCGCGCAGGTCTCGGAGGCGATAATCCACGCCTCGGCCAAGCGGCCGATGACGAGCGGCCGCACGCCGAGCGGGTCGCGCACGCCGATCACCGATTCCTGGGTCAACGCCGCGAGCGAGTAGGCGCCCTCGATCTGCTTCAGCCCGTCGACCAGCCGGTCGAGGATCGTGCCCTGCTCGCTGGTCGCGATCAGGTGGTTGATGACCTCGGTGTCGCTCGTCGTGTGGAACAGGCTGCCGCGCTTCACCAGCTGTTTGCGCAGCTGGTACGAGTTGGTCAAATTGCCGTTGTGGCAGATCGCCAGTCCGCCGAACTCGATCTCGAAGAACAGCGGCTGGACGTTGCGCAGCGCCACCTCGCCGGTCGTCGCGTAACGCACATGGCCGATCGCGGAATGCCCGCGCAATTTGGCCATCGTCTCTTTCGAGCTGAAATTGTCGCCGACGAGCCCCATCCCACGATGGGCGTTGAACTGCTCGCCGTCATAGACGACGATCCCGGCCGCCTCCTGTCCGCGATGCTGCAGCGCGTGGAGGCCGAGCGCCGTTACCGCCGCCGCATCAGGGTGGCCGAACACGCAAAAGACCCCGCATTCGTCCTTGAAATGGTCCGTATCGCCGCTCGCGGCCATCACCATGCGTGGTCCTCGTCGAGGCTCGTCCAAGCCCAGGAAATATGGTGACTTATCGCCTTTGTTGCCAGGGTGTGACAAGTGCGGCACGGTCAGCGCTGATTGTTGATCAGCCGGTCGAACTCGCGCTGGTCGCCTGGCTTGTAGGCCGGCGCGCCGCTTTGCTGATCCGGCGCGGTGGTGGCGGGCGCGGTGGGGTTGGTGAACGCACGCATCGCCTTCTCGGCTTCCGCCGCCGGGGACAGGGTTTTGAGGACATCGTCGGCCGCCGCCGCGCTCTTCATGCGCAGCGATTCGGGCAGGAAGCCGCGCAAGATGTCGGCGCCCTGCTGCAGATAGGGCGCGCTCTTGGCGTCGCGCAGCCAGGGAGGGCGGTCGTTCGGCTGCACCATCTCGACCAGCAGGTAGGCGAGCGACAGGATGAACGCGCCGCGCAAGATGCCGAAGACAAACCCAAGCGTCCGATCGATCGGCGATAGGCCGCTCGCACGCACGGTGCGGGCGACGATGCCGGTGAGGATGGTCAGCACGATGAGGCTGGCGACGAACAGCCCGAATCCGGCGATGAGCTGCGACAGCAGCGGGTTGTGCACCATCGGGTCGACAATCGCGTAGACCGTGGTGAAGCCGTAGAGGGTGATGAACCCGGCGCCGATCCAGGCGACGATCGACAGCGCCTCGCGCACAAAGCCGCGCGCGAAGGCGAACACCGCCGACAGGCCGACGACCGCGATGACGCCGATATCGACCGGGTTCATCGCCGATGTCTCATGGCGCGGCCGCGACGCGGCGGATGCGGCGGCGCTCGGCCGGCGCAAGACGCTCGACCAGCTCGCTCAGATAGGCGATCGGCGTCGTGGCGATGCCGTCGGGCGAGCGCGCCCGATCCTTGCGGCCGCGTCCGCCGGCGGGCGCCGGCATCCACGCTTCGCGGAAGCCGAGCTTTGCCGCTTCCTTGAGCCGCGCGTCGCTGTGCGAGACCGGCCGCACCCGCCCCGAGAGACCGATCTCGCCGAAGACGACCGTGTCGGCCGGCACCGGGCTCTCGACCATCGCCGAGACGAGAGCTGCGGCGACCGCGAGATCGGCTGCCGGCTCGCCGATGCGCAGGCCGCCGGCGACGTTGAGATAGATGTCGTTGGCGCCCACCGACAGCCCGCAGCGCGCGTCGAGCACGGCGACGATCATCGCCAGGCGCGTCGCATCCCAGCCGACGACCGCGCGGCGCGGCGTGCCGAGCAGCGAGGGCGCGACCAGCGCCTGAATTTCGACCAGCACCGGCCGCGTGCCCTCGATCCCGGCGAAGACCGCCGCGCCGGTCACCGCCCCGTCGCCCTCCTGGGCGTCGGCGCGCTCGGCGAGAAACATCTCCGACGGGTTCGGCACTTCGGCGAGGCCGCGGTCGCCCATCTCGAAGACGCCGATCTCGTCGGTCGCGCCAAAGCGGTTCTTGACCGCGCGCAGGATGCGGAACTGGTGGCCGCGCTCGCCTTCGAAATAGAGCACCGTGTCGACCATGTGCTCGAGGACGCGCGGGCCGGCGATCATGCCTTCCTTGGTGACGTGGCCGACCAGCACCAGCACGAAGCCGCGCCGTTTGGCGAGGCCGATAAGCTCCTGCGCCGCGCCGCGCACCTGGCTGACCGTGCCGGGCGCGCTGTCGAGCGTGTCGAGATACATGGTTTGGATCGAATCGATGACCGCGAGCTGCGGCGGGTTGGCGGTGTCGAGCGATGCGGCAATATCGCGCACGCTGGTCGCTACCGCGAGCCGCACCGGCGCGCTCTCGACCCCGAGCCGCCGCGCCCGCAGGCGAATCTGGTCGCTCGCCTCCTCGCCGGTGATGTAGGCGGCGCTGCCGCCGCTGGCGGCGATTGCCGCCGCCGCCTGGAGCAGCAGCGTCGATTTGCCGATCCCGGGATCGCCGCCGACGAGGATCGCCGAGCCCGGCACCAGCCCGCCGCCGCACACCCGGTCGAACTCGGCGATGCCGGTCAGATGGCGGCGTGTGCTGCGCTCCTCGCCGCTCAGCGCGACAAAGTCGAGCGCGCTGCCGCGCGCCCCGCTGCCGCCGAGGCTTTTCGGCGGCCCGGATCGCGGCAATTCCTCGACGAGGCTGTTCCACGCGCCGCACGCCTCGCAGCGCCCGGCCCATTTGGGATAGACCGCGCCGCATTCCTGACAGGCATAGCGCGGCTGGGATTTAGCCATGCTGGACCGCGGCCGTCCCGGCCGCCTCGGTACCGCAAGGCGGGCGAGACGCCCGCGTTCCGTTCCGGCTCATACCGCGCGCACTTCCATCTGGATCGGGCCTTCGGCGCGGCCGTTGACGAACTGGTCGACGAACGGGTTGTCCGACGCGTCGATCTCGCCCGCGGCGCCCTGCCAGACGATCCTGCCCTTGTGCAGCATCGCGATGCGGTCGCCGATCTTGCGCGCACTGACCATGTCGTGGGTGATCGACACCGCGGTCACGCCGAGCTCGCGGACGCATTTGATGATGAGGTCGTTGATCACGTCGGCCATGATCGGGTCGAGCCCGGTGGTCGGCTCGTCGAAAAAGATGATCTCGGGCTCGGCGGCGATCGCCCGGGCGAGCGCGACGCGTTTTTGCATGCCGCCCGACAGCTCGGCGGGGCGCAATTCGCCGACCTCGGGGCCGAGCCCGACGGCGGCCAGTTTTTCGAGTGCGATGCGTTTTGCGCTGGCTCGCTCCATCCCCCGCCCCTGGATGAGCCCGAACGCCACATTCTCCCACACGTGCAGCGAGTCGAACAGGGCCGCACCCTGAAAAAGCATGCCGAACTTGCGCATCAGCCCGGTTCGGCCGGCGCGCGACAGGCCGACCGTCTCGGCGCCGTCGATCCTGATCGAGCCGGCCTCGGGGTGGAGCAGGCCGAGGATGCATTTGACGAAGACCGACTTGCCGGTGCCCGAGCCGCCGATGATGACGAGGCTTTCGCCGACGCCGCAATCGATGTCGATGCCGTCGAGCACCCGTTTCGCGCCGAACGATTTTTCGAGGCCGCGAACCGCGATTTTCGGGGTGCGCCCATCGCTCATCTGGCGGTGCTCATTTGCCGAAAAACGCGGCGGTCAGGAGGTAGTTGGACAAGAGGATCATGATCGAGGCCGATACCACCGCATAGGTCGTCGCCTGGCCCACGCCTTCGGCGCCGCCGCGCGAGTGGTAGCCGTGATAGCACCCCATCAGCGCGACGATGAAGCCGAACACGCCGGCCTTCACCAGGCCGGAGACGACGTCCATCGTCTCGAGATAGGTCTCGGTCTGCGTCAGGTAGCTGGCCGGGTTGAAGCCGAGCTTGAAGGTGCCGACAATATAGCCGCCAAAGACGCCGATGATGTCGGCGACGAGCACCAGGAGCGGCAGGGTGACGAGCCCGGCGAGCAGGCGCGGCAGCACCAGATAGCGGAACGGGTCGGTCGACAGTGTCGTCAGCGCGTCGATCTGGTCGGTGACGCGCATCGTGCCGATCTCGGCGGCCATCGCCGCGCCGACGCGCCCCGCAACCATCAGCCCGGCGATCACCGGCCCCAACTCGCGCGTCACCGACAGCACGACGACGGTCGCGACCGCGCTCTCGGCGTTGAAGCGGGCGAACCCGGTGTAGGACTGCAGCGCCAGCACCATGCCGGTGAAGATCGCCGTCAGCCCGACCACCGGCAGCGAGTAATAGCCCATGTAGACGATCTGGCGCAGGATCAGCCGCGGGTAGAATGGCGGGCGCAACGCCGCCGACAATCCGCTCAGCGCGAAACTGGCAAGCCGCCCGGTCGCCGCCAGAAAGCTAAAAAAGGCCGCGCCGACCGACGCCAGGAAGCCGATCATGCCGGCTCGGGCTCGCGGTAGATGCGTTGGTGCCGCTGGCCGAGCGCGGTCAGGATTTCGTAGCCGATCGTCCCGGCATCGGCGGCGGCCTCGTCGATCGAGTAATGCGCGCCGATCAACTCGATCGCATTGCCGGGGTAAAGCTCGGCCGGGGGCACTGCCGAAACGTCAAATGTCGCCAGATCCATCGAGATGCGGCCGAGCAGCGCAACGCGCTTGCCGCCGAGCCAGCCGCAACCGCGATGGCTTAGCGAACGTAGCCAGCCATCCGCGTAACCTATTGCCGCGGTTGCCAATATTCCTGGCCTATCCATGACGTGCGCGGCACCGTAACCAACCGATTCTCCGCTGTCAATTTTGCGGACTTGCACGATTTTGGCGTTGAGGCGGACGACCGGCCGCATCGGGTTCGCGCCGCCGGGGTGCGGGTTGATGCCATAGAGCGCAGCGCCCGGACGGACCGCGTCAAAATGGTATTGCGGGCCGAGAAAGATGCCCGACGAGGCGGCGAGGCTTGCCGCGACCCGGGGCAGGCTCATGCGCGCGGCGAGAAAGCGCTCGCGCTGCTGCGAATTAAGCGCATGCGCCGGGTTTTCGGCACAAGCGAGATGGCTGATGAGGCAGGCCGGGCCGAGCGCTCGGATGCGGTCGAGCTCAACCGCAAACTCCGCCGGCGACAGGCCGAGCCGCGACATTCCGGTATCGACATGGATCAGCGGTGCGGGCCGCTCGCCGGCGGGCAGCGAAGACCATGCCTCGATCTGCCCCGGATGGTTGAGCACCGGACTGAGACGCGACGCGACGAATTTCGCGGCCGAGCCGGGCAGCGGGCCATTAAACACGGCAATGTCCGGCCCCGGTCCCAGCGCCGCGCGCAGCGCGATCCCCTCGTCGAGCGTCGCGACAAAAAAGCGCCGGCACCCGGCCGCGAGCAGTGCCCGCCCTACTGGCGCCGCGCCGAGCCCATAACCATTGGCCTTGACCACCGCGGCGCAAACCGCCGGCGCCGCTTTTGCCGCGAGCAGCCGCCAATTGGCGACGATCGCGCCGAGGTCGATTTCGAGGACTGTGCCGGCGCGCGCGGCGGGGTCGCGGCTCATGCCCCCTAATACGCCGCCGGCAGGTTTTCGGCGCCGATGAAATTGTCGAACTTTGTCGTCTCGGCCTCGAA
>DASZLY010000263.1:0-2520 GCA_035552135.1 Allostellaceae bacterium
ATCCGCCTCGAGAGCCTCTCCGAGCCGCAGAAGCGCGCCTTCATGATCGCCGACAACCGTCTGGCCGAGGTCGCGGTCTGGGACGACAGGCGGCTCGGCGAACAGCTCGAGGCTCTGGCCGGGATCGAGCTCGATTTCGACCTCGAGGCGATCGGCTTCGAAATGCGCGAGATCGATCTTCGGATCGAAGAGCTGCACGCCGCGAAGCGACCGGCCGGCGCGCCGCCGAACGCGACCGTCGCCGGCCCGAGCGTCAGCCGCGCCGGCGACCTCTGGCGGCTCGGCCTGCACGAGCTCCTATGCGGCGGCGAGCCCCGCGATTGCGACGCGATCGTGCGCCGCTGGCAGGCCGATACCGGCGGAAACGCGCGCCATGGGGTCTCCGGGGCTTCCTTCGACGAGATGGCGCGGCTGCGCGCCGCATCCGTCATTGCGAGGAGCTCTTGCGACGAAGCAACCCAGGGGCCGCGTGATGCTGCCCCTGGGTTGCTTCGCTGCGCTCGCAATGACGGGGACGCCGCGGGAGCCGCCGGTGACAACTGACGAGGCGGCGCCCGAGGACCGGCCGGCCGAGCCCGCGGCGGATTATATCGTCGGCTACGGCCGGCCGCCCGTGGCGTTCCGGTTCCGGCCGGGCCGGACCGGAAACCCGCGCGGGCGTCCCAAAGGCGCGCGCAACCTCGCCACGATCGTCGCGGCCGCACTCGCCGAGCGGGTCCCGGTGAAGCTGAACGGCCGGAGCCGGCGCATCACCAAGCTCGAGCTGGCGGTCAAGCAACTGGTCAACCGCGCCGCCGCCGGCGAGACCCGCGTCACCCAATTGCTGCTCGGGCTCGTGCAAACCTACGAGGCCAGACCAAAACGGACCGACCCCGAGTTCACCAGCGAGGCGGACGCCGCGGTGATCGCGGTACTGATGCGCCGTCTGACCGAGCGGCCATGAACAGCGCGGCCCCCGGAATGCCGATGCGGGAATTTCGCGCCGCGCTGCGAGCGGATTTCCACATCTTCGTGGTGCGCTGTTTCATGGAGCTGAACTCCGCGGCGTCGTTTCAGCCGACCCCGCACATCGAGGTGATGGCGGCCAAGCTGCAGGCGGTTCGCGACGGCCGCATAAAACGGCTGATCGTCGCCATTCCGCCGCGCCATCTGAAATCGCTCGCCGCCTCGGTCGCGCTGCCGGCCTGGCTGCTCGGCCACGATGCGAACGCCGCGATCGTCAACGTCACCTACGGCCAGGAGCTTTCCGACAAGTTCGCGCGCGACTGCCGCGCAATCATGACGGCGTCCTGGTATCGCGCGCTGTTCGCGACGCGTCTCGTCTCGGACCGCGCGTCCCTGACTGAACTCGTCACGACGGCGGGCGGGTTTCGGCTGGCGACCTCGGTCGGCGGCGTCCTGACCGGGCGCGGCGCCGATTTCATCATCGTCGACGATCCGCTGAAGCCCGTCGACGCGATGTCCGAAAGCCGCCGCGCGAGCGCCAACCAATGGTTCGACGCAACGCTCTATTCGCGCCTGAACGACAAGACCAAAGGCGCGATCGTCATCGTCATGCAGCGGCTGCACGAAGACGATCTCGTCGGCCATGTCCTGAAGCGGGAAGGCTGGGACGTGCTCTCGTTGCCTGCGATCGCCGAGCGCGACGAGAAGCTCGTCGTCGATACGCCGTTCGGACCGAGATATTTCGACCGCGGGGCCGGCGAGGCGCTGTGCGCCGAGCGGGAATCCCTCGCGACGCTCCAGCAGATCCGAAACGCGATCGGCGAAGCCAATTTCGCCGGCCAGTATCAGCAAACCCCCGCGCCGGCCGGCGGCGGGATGGTCAAGGCGGCGTGGTTTCTGCGCTATCGCGCCGAGGATCTGCCGCCCCGCTTCGATCGGATCGTTCAGAGCTGGGACACCGCCAACAAACCGACCGAGCTCGCCGACTATTCCGTCTGCACGACGTGGGGTCTGAAGGGCCCGAATTTCTGGCTGCTGAACGTGCTGCGCAAGAAACTCGCCTACCCCGAGCTGAAGCGCGCGGTGCGCGAGCAAAGCGAGCTGTTCAGCCCCACCGTGATCCTGATCGAGGACAAGGCTTCCGGAACCCAGCTGATCCAGGACCTGATCGCCGACGGGTTGTCGGCGGTGACGCGCTACGCGCCCGACGGCGACAAGATCATGCGCCTCCACGCGCAGACCGCGACGATCGAAAACGGCTTCGTCCACCTCCCCGAGGCCGCCCACTGGCTGCCCGACTATCTCGCCGAATTCATGCTGTTCCCGAACGCCCGCTACGACGACCAGGTCGATTCCACCGCGCAAGCGCTGGCCTGGGCCAAACAGCGCCCCGCCGCCCACGCAATGCTCGAGGCCTGGCGGCGGTTGGCGGAAGAGGCGGGGGGATAGCCTTAACACGCGGCCGGTGGCCGATGGGGGTTTAAAGTGTCGCCGTAAACACGGCGCAACACCGGCCGAGGCTCCGCTCCAGCGCCGCCCAAAGCTCGCGAGGCGAGCGCACGCGAGGGTCACGCC
>DASZLY010000264.1:0-1942 GCA_035552135.1 Allostellaceae bacterium
GGAAACTCGCCGGCGCGCATGCGTCTGAACAGGTCGAGATTCTCCCCGATGCCGCGGTCGCGGAATGGGCTGTTGCGGCCCGGCTCGGTCAAGGTGCCCCGCGCCGACCGCATTTCCTCGTGGCTCTGGTCGTCCACATAGACCTTGCCGGCGCGGATCAGATGTTCCGCCCATTCGTAGAGCCGCTCGAAGTAGTCGGAGGCGTGAAACAGGTTGTTGCCCCAATCGAAGCCGAGCCAACGCACGTCGCGCTCGATGGCATCGATATATTCCTGCGACTCCTTGGTCGGATTGGTGTCGTCGTAACGCAGATTGCAGTGCCCGCCGAACTCTTGCGCCACGCCGAAATTGAGACAGATCGATTTGGCGTGGCCGATATGGAGATAGCCATTGGGCTCGGGTGGAAAACGGGTGACGATCGTGCGCTGCCGGCCCGCGGCCAGGTCGGCGCTTACGATGTCGCGAATGAAATCCTGGCCGGTTTCCCGGACCGGCGTCTCAGCGAGCGTCATCTGATAATGGTTCCGTGTAAATTGGAGCCCGGATTGAACAAGTTCGTTCACGGGGTCAAGCCTGATGCCCATATAGGGGTCGCCGGGGGGACCTGCACCGGTCCACGCCTCTCGTGTCCGATGGCTCTACCGGATGTGGTTTCTTTCGATCTGGCCTGTGCTACCACGAACCTTGCTGCACAAAATTGAGCCGCAATGACTGTCGTCACCCGCTTTGCCCCCTCCCCGACTGGCTTCTTGCATATCGGCGGCGCCCGCACCGCGTTGTTCAATTGGCTTTATGCTCGCGGCCGCGGCGGCAAGATGCTGTTGCGCATCGAGGACACCGACCGCGAGCGCTCGACCCAGGCCGCGATCGACGCCATCCTCGACGGTTTAAGCTGGCTCGGCATCCAATGGGACGGCGATGTCGTCTATCAGTTCGCCCGCGCCGCGCGGCATCGCGAGGCGGTCGAACAGTTGCTCGCCTCGGGTCACGCCTACCGCTGTTACGCCTCGCCCGAAGAACTGACGCAGATGCGCGAGGCGGCCCGCCGCCAAGGCCGCTCGAAGCTCTATGACGGCCGCTGGCGCGAGCGCGATCCGAGCGAGGCGCCGCCGGGCATCAAACCCGCGATCCGGCTCAAAGCGCCGCTCACCGGCGAGACCGTCATTGAGGATCAGGTGCAGGGCCGCGTGGTGTGGCAGAACGAGAATCTCGACGATCTGGTGCTGCTCCGCTCCGACGGCACGCCGACCTACATGCTCGCCGTGGTGGTCGATGACCACGACATGGACGTCACTCACATCATCCGCGGCGACGATCACCTGACCAATGCGGCACGGCAGAAGCAAATCTACGCCGCGCTGGGCTGGCTGGTGCCGGTGATGGCGCACATCCCCCTGATCCATGGGCCGGATGGCTCGAAGCTCTCGAAGCGCCACGGCGCGCTTGGCGTCGACGCCTACCGGGCCATGGGCTACCTGCCGGCGGCGCTACGGAATTATCTGGTGCGGCTGGGCTGGAGCCACGGCGACCAGGAGATTTTCTCAACCGAGGAGATGATCGCAGCGTTCGACCTGCCGCAGATCGGCCGCGCCCCGTCGCGATTCGATTTCGCCAAACTCGAGAGCCTCAACGGGCACTACATCCGGCATAGTCCCGATGCCGACCTCCTGGCCGCGATCGATCAGCTTCTGCCTCACCTGCCCGATGGTGCCACGATCACCGCGAGATTGACGCCGCGGCTGCGCGAGCAATGGCTCGCAGCGATGCCGAGCCTCAAGGAACGCGCCAAGACGCTGCTCGACCTTATCGACGGTGCGCGCTTCCTGCTGGCCGCCCGGCCGATACCGATCGACGACAAGGCGGCTGCCCTGCTCACCTCCGACGCCAAGGCAACGCTGACCGGCGTCGCCGCCGAACTGGAGCAGGTCGAGCCGTGGACACC
>DASZLY010000265.1:0-18981 GCA_035552135.1 Allostellaceae bacterium
GAGAGCGAGGCGGCGGAGTAGCTATTCGCCCTTGAATGCGCTACCAGCTAGCTTCATTTCTAGCTGGGAGGGCGAATGCGCGAAGTCGGAGCCTTCGAGGCAAAAAATAAATTTAGCGAGCTGTTGCGCCGCGTCGAAGCAGGCGAGGAAATCGCCATAACGAACCGCGGCAAGATGGTAGCCCGCTTAGTGCCCCCGCATCGGGAATTCGATCGTGAGGAGGCCGTGCGAGCGGTCGAGCGGATACGCGCGCGACGGCACGGAATTACCCTCGGCGGGCTGACCTTAAAAGGCTTGATCGCGGAAGGTCGCGAGTGAGCCTCGTCCTCGACGCATCCGCCACCCTTGCTTGGTTTTTCGACGACGAGCGCACCGCCGATAGCGAACAGCTGATCGACCGAGTGGCGTCCGAAGGCGCATCCGTACCGCTGATCTGGCTCTATGAGGTGGCAAATGGGCTGTTCTCCGCCGTCCGGCGGAAGCGAATTGACAGCGCCTATCGAGAAGCGTCACTAGCCGAATTGAAGCTCTTCGACATCACCGTGGACCGGGACGGCGCCGAGGGCGCCGCCTGGACATCGACGCTCGCCTTGGCCGCCCGGTTCGCCCTGACCGTCTATGACGCTGCTTATGTCGAACTCGCCCAGCGCCGCGGCCTTTCGTTGGCCACCGGCGATCGAGCGATGCGTCGAGCGGCCGCCACGCTCGGGATCGGGCTGCTTGGGTAGCTTTGGGTAGCTCTATTCCGCCGCCCTGGCCGGCGCGGCGCAGTGGCGCTTCAGCGAAGCCGCGAGCGCGTCGGCCTCGTCGTCGGTGACGTCGAAGCGGCACACGAAGCGGGCGAGCGTGGCGCTGCGCCGGTAGAACTGGAACCCATCGGCCTCCAGCGCGTCCATCGCCCCAACCGGCAGTTCGAGAAAGAGCTCGTTGGCCTCGACCGGCGCGACGAGTTGCACCCCCGGCACCCCGGCGATCCCGCCGGCGATACGCGCGGCGGCGCGGTTCGACTGGCCGGCGAGGCGCAGCCACAGCGCATTTTCGATGTAGGCCATGAGCTGCGCCGAGGCGAAGCGCATCTTCGACCACACCTGGCCGGCGCGGCGCAGCTGGATCGCCAGCCCGTCGGCAAGTTCCGGCGAGAATACGACGATCGCGTCGCACAACGCGCCGCCATTCTTGGTCGCGCCAAACGACAGGATGTCGACCCCGGCGCGCCACGACAGATCGGCCGGGCTGCATTGCAGCCGCGCCACTGCGTTGGCGAAGCGCGCGCCGTCCATATGCACGCGCAGGCCGCGCGCCTTGGCCACCGCGGCGACCGCCTGCACCTCGTCGAGCCGGTAGACCGCGCCGAGATCGGTCGCCTGGGTCAGATTGACCGCGGCCGGCTGGCCGCGGTGCAGCTGGCCCGGCGGAAAGCCGGCGAGGGCGCGCTCGAACTCGCCGGCATCGACCCGTCCGTCGCGCCCGGCGACCGGCGCAAGCTTCAGCCCGCCGCCGAAAAACCCCGCGGCATTGGCCTCGGACGTGTTGATGTGCGCCGCCGCGCTGCAGAACACCACCCCCCAGGACGGCGACAGCGCCGCCAGCGACAGCGCATTGGCGGCGGTGCCCGTCGCCACCGGAAAGACCCGCACCCGGGTCTCGAACAGCTCGGAAAAGCGCTCCTGCAGCCGCGCCGTCCAGTCGTCGGCGCCGTAGCCGAGGGCGGTGCCCTCGTTGGCGCGGATCAGCGCGTCGAGGATTTCGGGCGCGGCGCGCCCGGTATTGTCGCTGCGATAGTCGATCATCAATGCCCCCGCCGGCTCGCCGGCTATCACGCCCCTCTGCGGGCGGCGGCGAAGTGCTGGCGATTATGCGCCGGATGAAACGCACTCGTCGATGCCGCGGCGCGCGAGTGCAGGGCAATCGCCACATGCACCCGCCGGCGGATCTCGCGCACGATTTGCCGCGCCGGCGCGCGTGGCGGTGCATCGCGCAGCGTCACGAAAAAGGGCTGGCGGGTCGTCTCCGGCGAGTCCGAAGACGCTGCCGAATTGTCGGCGGCCGCCGCGACCACGAGCGGCTTCTTCGTGGCGGCGGACGCCGTCCGGGCCGGCGGGATCGATAGGGCGTCGAGAATGACCGGCGCGTCGGCAAAGCGCTGCGCGGGAATGTCGCTGACCTGCGCCGCGGCGACCGGCTGCCCGCTGGCGAAGGCATCGCGCGGCACGGCGGTCGCGAAGCGGCGGTTGCGGTAGTCGCCGTCGGCGTCGCCGATCGTCTCGCCCGGGGCGAGCGGGAACCAGGCGATCGCCGGCATCGCGCCGATATCACCGGGCCGGCTCAAGCCGATCCCGGCCGTGCCGAGAAACGCGACGATGGCGGGGCGGTAATCGGCGACGGCGAGCCGCTCGCCCGGGACCCACGCCCAGCGGTCGTCAAGTCGCGCCCAACGACCGAAATGCGACGGAGCAAAGCCCCACGGCGCGTTGTCGATCCAGGTCCAGCCCCACGGCGCGACATAGCGCCAGGCGCCGTCGCGATAGGGCGCCCAATCGGCGGCGACATCGCTCGGGAACCAGACATTGCCGAGCTTCGGATCGAGCTTCCAGGTGCCGGCGTCGGCGAGCGCCGCAAAGCCCGGGATTTGCGGCCAGGGACGAGGATCGCTGCGATCGGCGGTATCACCTTGCGAGCGCCACCAGTCGCTGAACCAGTCGGGGCTCGCGGCGGTGACGCTTCTGTTGTCGAGCCCGCCGCCGAGTTGCGCCGCGCCGGCAAAGACCTGCACCGCGGCGGGCGCATGCCCGTCGCCGGCGTAGATATCGTAATCGCCCGGCGCGGTAAGCCAGACGCCGCCTTGCGGCAGGTCGATCTCGACCGTCTTCGCGACGCCGCCAGCATCGAGATGAATGCCGGTGCGCCCGGCGGAAAGCGCGATCTGCAGCATCACGCCATCGAAGCGCAAGACTTGCAGCTCGCTCGCCGGGGCAAGCGCGACACGTGCGCCAGGCATATGAATGTCGGTTTCCGCGCCCGCCGCAGTGCGCAGCCCGGTGCCGGCCGCCACCGGCTCGTTGTTCTGCGCCGCGCTCCAATCGCCGGCGACCGAGCGGTATTGCGCCGCCCCGGCGACCGCGCTGACCCGGCCGATCAGCGCCGTGCCGTCATCGGCCCAGCTCGCTCCCCCCATCGCGCCCAGTAAAAACATAAAGGCCAGGGAAACAACCGAAACGCGAAATAGTTCCCAACACCGCATCGGCTAACCATAGCATATCGCCGGATACCGAATAGTGTTTTCCGCATTTATCTCGAATTATCAATCATCGGATGCGGCGTGATGCAGTTTAAACAACTCATCATCGCCGAGTTCTTCGCTATGCCGCGCTTCCAACTCGCGGTAATAGCGGCGCAAGGCAAAAGCCTCGCTCAAATATCCTTGGACCCGGCGATCGCGAGGATTGTCGACGACGGCCAGCGTCTCGGCCGCCGAGGCGATGAAATGATCGAGGGTTTCGCGAATCGGCTGGCCGGGCGTCAGGAAATGCTCGGCGCCGCGCACCACGTCGCCAACCGCGAGCGCGGCGGCGCCGTCGCGATAGCGCGCGCCATGCGCCTCGGCCAGATCGATGTAGCCGCGGTAGCCCCCCTTGTCGTCGACCGCGAAGATGCGGATCGACGCGTCAATCGGGAATTGCCGGCACAACTCGGCGAGCGTCTGGTCGAGCGGCACGACGGCGAAATCGCGCCGCATCAGATTGGCGACCTGGAGGTCGTGCAGCCAGCCGATATCGTGCGGGCTGTGCAGCACGACCCCGCGCAGATGGAAGCGCCAGGTCGCGAACGAGTAGCCGAACCAGTTGCGCACCACCAGCACCGCAACGAGCACCGCGACCGTGACCCCGAGCGTCGCCGAGAAGTCGCTCGTCGCCTCGAGCACGAGAAAGATCATGGTCATCGGCGCGCCGACCACGCCGGCCGCCAGCGCGCCCATGCCGGCGAGGATGAAGCCGGCGTCGTTGAGCGTCGTTCCCGGCAGCGCGCGATGCAGGATCGCCGCGACCGCCGCGCCGAACAGCGCGCCCAGATAGAGCGACGAGCTGAACATCCCGCCACGGAAGCCGGTGCCGATCGACACCGCGGAGCCGATGATCTTGGCGCCGATCAGGCCGAGCAGCAGCGGCAGCTCGGTGCCGAACGGGCCGCCGGCGATCATGCTTTCGATGCCGCCATGTCCGCTGCCGAGGATCTGTGGGAAGAACCAGGCGAAATTGCCGAGCACCAGGCCGCCCATCGCCGGCCGCGCCCAGGTCGGCAGCGAGGCGCGCTTGGTCCATTGCTCGACAAAGGTGACGCCGATCATCGTCGCGATCGCCAGCAGCCCGGCGGCGAACCCGACCGCGGCGAGGATCAGGTAGTTTGTCGCGTACAGGTCGACATGACTGTAGACGACAAAGATCGGCTGCTCGCCGAACAGCTCGCGGCTCACCAGGGTCGAGAACACCGCCGCCAGCACCACCGGCACCAGCGTCGAGAGCGTATAGCTGCCGATGATCAGCTCGAAGGCATAGAACGCCCCCGCCAGCGGCGCGTTGAACGCGGCGGCGATCGCCGCCGAGGCGCCGCAGCCGACAAAGGTGCGCAAATCGCCGCGCCGCAGATGCAGGTAGCGGCCGATCCGCGACGCGGTGCCGGCGCCGAGCTGGGTGTAGGCCGCCTCCAGCCCGACCGAGGCGCCGACCCCGGCCGACAGCACCGTCATCCCGGTCAACCTGATGCTGTCGCTCAGCGACATGTGCCCGCCATGCAGCGCGTTGGCCTCGATCGCATCGACGATATCGCGCGGCTTCCAGCGCCACAGCGCATAGGCGACAAGGCCGTAGACCACGCCGCCGATCGTCGGCACCAGCAGCAGCCGCCAACGCATGATCGTCACCGCGCCCGAGAGATGCTCTTCGAGCGAGATGCCGAACAGAAAATGATGAAACTCGGCGACCGCGAACCGCGTCCCCGCGACGCCCAGCGCGATGACCGCCCCGATCAGCGCGGCAACGATGCTAAGGCCGAGTTCGCTGTTGCGAATATTATGGCGCGCCCAAAGCCGCGCGCGAGCCCTGAGCACGGTCGCGACGCTGCGGCGGACGTGAAGTTCCTGTTCTTCGGTGACGATCACCTCATCCGGCCCTCGACCGCGAACAGCCACGCAACCGACAGAAAGCGGATCGCCGCTCCCGCAGGGCGCTACCCCGCAGGACCGGTGACAACCTAGAAGATGGGACGACCGCCCCACCGCGCAAGCATTAATTCGGCTCGAATTGTCGCAACCTCGCTGTCATTGCGAGCATGGCGAAGCAACTCCGCGTCAGGCGCGCCCCCTGATCGAGATTGCTTCGTCGCTTCACGCCTCGCGATGACGCCCGAAAGCGCTAACGCATCGTCGGCATTACATATTCCGCGCCGGCACGGATCCCGGCCGGCCAGCGCGACGTCACCGTCTTGAGCTTGGTGTAGAACCGCACCCCCTCGGTGCCGTAGACCGGCATGTCGCCGAACAGCGAGCGCTTCCACCCGCCAAAGCTGTGGAACGCCATCGGTACCGGGATCGGCACGTTGACGCCGACCATGCCGATCTGCACGCGGCTGGCGAATTCGCGTGCCGCGTCGCCGTCGCGGGTGAAGATCGCGGTGCCGTTGCCGTATTCGTGGTCGTTGACGAGCTGCAGCGCGTCGTCGAATTTCGGTGCCCGCACGACCGACAGCACCGGCCCGAAAATCTCCTCCTTGTAGATGCGCATTTCGGGCTTCACCTCGTCGAACATGCAACCGCCGAGGAAGAAGCCGTTCTCATAGCCCTGCAGCTTGAGGTCGCGCCCGTCGACGACGAGCTTGGCGCCTTCCTGGACGCCGAGATCGACATAGGAGCGCACCTTGTCGTAGTGCTGCTTGGTGACGAGCGGGCCCATCTCGGCCTCGGGATCGCTGCCCGGGCCGATCTTCAGCGCCTGAACGCGGGGCACCAGCTTTTCCATCAGCCGGTCGCCGACCCCGCCGACCGCGACCGCCACCGACACCGCCATGCAGCGCTCGCCCGCGGCGCCGTAGGCTGCGCCCATCAGCGCGTCGGTCGCCTGGTCGAGATCGGCGTCGGGCATCACGACCATGTGGTTCTTGGCGCCGCCCAGCGCCTGCACCCGTTTCCCGGCAGCGGCGGCGGTGGTGTAGATGTACTCGGCGATCGCGGTCGAGCCGACGAAGCTCACCGCGGCGATTCCCGGATGCTGCAGGATCGCGTCGACCGCCTCCTTGTCGCCGTTGACGACGTTGAACACGCCGGGCGGCAGGCCGGCCTCGCTCAGCAATTCGGCGATGCGCACCCCGGCCGAGGGGTCGCGCTCGGACGGCTTCAGGATGAAGCAATTGCCGGTGGCGAGCGCCATCGGGAACATCCACATCGGCACCATCGCCGGGAAATTGAACGGGGTGATGCCGGCGCACACGCCCAGCGGCTGGCGCACCGACCACGAATCGATGCCGCGCCCGACCTGCTCGGTGAACTCGCCCTTCATCAGATGCGGGATGCCGCAGGCGAATTCGACGACCTCGACGCCGCGGGTGATCTCGCCCTGCGCGTCGGAGAACACCTTGCCGTGCTCCTCGGAGATCACGCGCGCGACACTGTCGTGCTCGCGCGCCATCAGCTCAAGGAACTTGAAGAGGACGCGCGCCCGGGTCAGCGGCGGGGTCGCGGCCCAGCCGGGAAACGCCTTGGCGGCCGCCGCCACGGCGCTGTCGACATCGCCGGTGCTGGCGAAGCCGACCGTGCGGATCTTCTCGCCGGTCGCGGGGTTGAAGATGTCGCCGGCGCGCGTGCCGCTGCCGGAAACGCGTTTGCCGTCAATGTAATGGGGAATATCGCTCATTGCGCTGCGCCCGCTTGCTGGTCAAAAGCAGGGGCGCATCATAGGCGCGCCGCGACAGGGCCGCAGCGGAATTATCCGCGCAGGGAAGCGGGCTTTAGGAGAACTGCAGCGCCGAGTAGGCGGATAACACCGTCCACACGACGAGCGCCGCGACCCCGACCCAATAAATCACGCGATAGAATTCGATCCGCATCGGTCACCGGCCGACCCGGTCCCGCGGGAGCGTGTTGGGGCAACCCGCCGGACCCCCCATCCTGAGACGTAATACGCTCTCAGCCGCGATTTCGTTCCCGCACCGCAGCATGACTGGCGCGCGGTTTGGCAATCGCCGGCGGGATTCGCTAGTATGCAGCCGCAAGTCGGGCACCGCATCGCCCGACCGAAGCGGAGGCGACATGCTGGGCAGCACCACAACGATCCTGATGCTGCTGGTCATCGTTTTGATCTACATGCTGCCGACGTTGATCGCGTTCGGCCGCGAGCACCCGCGCCGCGAGGACGTCGCGGTGATCAACATCCTGCTCGGCTGGACGCTGATCGGCTGGGTGGCCTGTTTTCTGTGGGCCTCGCTCGCCCATGTCGAGGACCCGCTCGGCTCGTAGCCGAGCGACCGCCGATCGTCAGCCGACGATCGCAAGCTGATAGAGCGCGACCGCGGCGGCGGTCGAGACGTTGAGGCTCGGCATCGCCGGGCTGGTCGGCAGCCGCGCGAGATAGTCACAGTTTTCGCGCACCAGGCGCCGGAGCCCGCTGCCTTCCGCGCCGAGCACCAGCGCGACGCGCGGGCCGGGGTCGAGTGCGGCGAGCGGCGCCTCGGCGCGCTCGTCGAGGCCGCAGCACCAGAACCCCGCCTCCTTCAGCCGCTCCAGCGCGCGCGCCAGGTTCACCGCCGGCACCAGCGGCACGAGGTCTAGCGCGCCCGAGGCCGCCTTGGCGAGCGCGCCCGAGGCCGGCGGCGTGCCGTGCGCGGCGACGATCACCGCCGCCGCGCCGAACGCCGCCGCGGCGCGCAGGATCGCGCCGACATTGTGCGGGTCGCTGACCTGGTCGAGCACCACGACGACGGCACGCGCGGCCAGCGCGGCCGCGCGCAGCACATCGTCGAGATCGGCCGGTTCGAGCGGCTCGACCTCGAGCGCCAGCCCCTGATGCACCGCGTCGTCGCCGAGCAGCGCCGCGAAGCCCGGCCGATCGAGCACGCGCACCGGTTCGCCGTCGCCGCGCCGGACGGCGCGCGCCGCCGCGGCCAGCGCCTGCGCCTCGTCTTCCTGGCCCGGCAATACGGTGAGCCGGCGCCAGCGCCGCTCCGGGTTGGCGAGCGCCGCGGCGACCGCATGCCGGCCGTAGAGCCAGCGTTCGCCGCCGCCGCTCGCCGGCCGCGCCTCCCGCGCCGGCGGGCGATCCGCTCCGCGATTGCTTCGCCTGTTGCGCAATGCCACGATCCCCCGAGTTGCTCACCCAAAGCCTAATCCAGCCGGGGAACCGCCGCCATGCAGTGGAGCACCGACCGCATCCTGACGACCCATACCGGCAGCCTGCCGCGGCCGCCGGAGCTGACCCGGCTTTACGTCCGCCGCACCCGCGGCGAGGCGATCGACGACGGCGAGCTCGACCGGCTCGGCAAGGCGGCGCTCGACCAGATCATCGACAAGCAGGCCGGCGCCGGGGTCGATATCGGCAATAACGGCGAGCAGCAGCGCGAGGCGTTCTTTCTTTACGTCCGCCGGCGGATGACCGGGTTCGGGTCGAGCTGGACGCGCTGGCCGCGCGGCGATGTCGAGCGCTACCCGCTGTTGAAGGCGCAGATGCGGGAGATGCTGGCCGCGCGCGAGGCAGTCTCCAACATGGACCCACCCAAGACCATCGGCGAGATCAAGTATATCGACCCCGACGCGGTCGAGAGCGAATGCCGCGACTTCCGCGCCGCGCTCGCCAAGAAGCCGCAAAGCTTTGTCGAGCCGTTCCTCACCGCGCCGTCGCCCGGGATTATCGTCGGCGCGATGAAGAACGAATATTACGACAGCGAGGAAAATTATCTCGCCGCTGTCGGCGCGGCGCTCAAGATCGAATACGACGCGATCGTCCGGAACGGCTTCCTGCTGCAGCTCGATTGCCCCGACCTCGCGCTCGAACGGCACCTCACCTACAACGACCGGCCGCTCGGCGATTTTCTCGGCTTTGTCGAGCGCGTCGTCACGGCGCTCAACGCGGCGATCGTCGACGTGCCGCGCGACCGGGTGCGGCTGCATGTCTGCTGGGGCAATTACGAAGGCCCGCACGATCGCGACGTGCCGCTCGAAGACATCCTGCCGGTGCTGCTCAAGGCCGATGTCGGCGGCTTCGTGCTGCCCTTCGCCAACCCGCGCCATCAGCACGAATACAAGGTGCTGACCAAGCACCGGCTCGCCGACGACCAGGTCATCGCCGCCGGGGTCATCGACGATCTCACCAATTTCGTCGAGCACCCCGAGGTCGTCGCCGAGCGGCTGGAGCGCGTCGCGCAAGCGGTCGGCGACCCCAAGCGGGTGATGGCGGCGACCGATTGCGGCTTCGACACCTCGGCCGGGATGGGCCGCGCGCCCGAGGACGTCGTGTGGGCCAAGCTTCAGGCGATGGCCGACGGCGCGAAAATCGCCAGCGACCGGCTATTCTAGCGGTCGCTGCCCCTCGCCCTCCCACGCCTTCGGCGCGGGTTCCTCCATCTCCCTGCGAGCGGGGAGATGGAGGGGTGAGGGGCAGCCGCCACGCCCGGTGTCAGTCCCCTTCGCCGAGGCCGAAGCAGCGGCGGAAGGCTCTCAGATCGCCCGCCGCGAAGCGCGCGGCGCAATGCGGATAAAGCTCCGGCCACACGCGAGCGACATAGGCGACCTGCTGCTCGGGCGCGACGCAGCCCCGGGTTCCGGCCTCGCGATGCAGGCCGCGGCGCAAATCCTGCGTCAGCCCGAAAAGCCCGTCACCCATCCACGAGCGGGCGCACGGGTCCATGTCGTCGCCCGCCTGGGTTTGCGTATAGACCGCGATCGCCTCGGCCTGGGGTTGCGCGAACCCCGCTCCAATCAACAACGCAATCAGCGCCGATGCCGTCATTCATCTTCCCCTGTCTTGTTTAAACGAAGACACAAGCGAAGCATCTCCCCGGACAAGAGCCCGGTTCCTCAAGCACTTCACGAGTGTAGGCTGAGCACGGCCGCACGGATGGCGGTCATGCCGGATCGTCTTACGGTCTCAGCACTTGGCTAACCCGATTTGTGACTACCCCACAGCTCGAACGAGCTGACGTTCTATTGCGTATTACGCAATCATGTCATTTTTCGGGCGGAAACGTAACATGTGGTTTCGGTCGGGCAACCAATTGCGGCGGCAGAGAACCTAGGTCAAACGGCGCCCTTTAACGACATTCGTTAAGAGACGGAGTCAGCCCAATCTTCCCCTTGGCCGGACTTGATCCGGCCATCCACGTCTTCATGCCCTGGCATTCACGCGGGAAAACGCGGCTCCCCGGATCAACCCCGGGGGAGGCGACAAAGGGGAGGCGCCTCAACCTGAGCCGTTCGTACGCTAAATCTCCTCGCCCTGGTGGGCGCGCGCTTCTTCGGGCGAGAGGACGGTGTTCCAGGCGTTGGTGGCGATCTTGTGGTTGGCCGCGGGGTCGCGCCAGGTGTTCGTCGGGTCCTGCCCCGCCTCGACCCGCCTGATCTGGTCGCGCAGCATCTGCCGCAGCCAGACGATTCCGATATCGGTCGTCGCCAGGTTTTCCAGCGCATGGACGGCGATCGGCCGCTGGCCCTCTTGCGCTTCGAGGTCGTCGGGGTTGCGCTGCCGATCCTCGTAGGGGCGGCGCGTGTTGGAGCCGACGCGCTCGGGAATCTCGGCCGCGGTGCGCGGCGTCCAGCCCTCTTGCGGCTTGCCGTCGCCGTCGAGCGGCCAGCACACGATCGAGAGGCCGCGCATCGTCTCGTTGTCGACCGGCACCACCCAGCTCAATTCGGTCGCGCGGGTCCGGCGCCGCGTTTCGTCCGGCGACACATGAATGTCGGGAATCAGGAAGATGTTGGGCACGACGCATTCCGCGAAACGCACCAGCCGGTTGCCGTTCGGCAGGTCGTTGACGAAGCGGTAGCGCACGCCGAGCGCGGTCTTTTCGAGGCTGAGCTGCGGGCTGCCCTGCATCATCGCGCCGACGAACTGCTCGCCGCTGATCATCTTGTGCAGGATCAGGAGATGGTACGGATCGACGATGTTCTCGTAATGCTGCAGCCAGTTGCAGTCCCGGACGTAGCCGGCCGAATAATCGCCCCACACCCGCATGCCCTTGAGCGCGACATCGGCGCGGTAGCGGGTGTCGATGACGTCGTACATCGGAAACAGCGGCGCGGTGCCCGGCGGGCCCATATAGGCAAACACCAGCCCGCCATATTCGTGCGTCGGATAGGCCTCCTGCCAGACGTCCATCTTGCGGCGGAACTCTTCGGTCTCGCAGGGCATTTCGAGGCATTGGCCGTCGGTGCCGTAGAGCCAGCCGTGATAGCAGCAGCGAATGCCGTTTTCCTCGACGCGGCCCCATTCGAGCGACGCACCGCGATGCGCGCAATGCGGCTCAAGCGCGCCGACCCGGCCTTGTCTGTCGCGGAAGACGACGATTTCCTCGCCGAGCAGCTTCACCTTTTTCGGCAGGTCGGTGAGCTCGTCCGACGGGCAGACCGGCTGCCAGTAGCGGCGCAGGAGTTCGCCCATCGGACTGCCCGCCTCGACACAGGTCAGCTCGTAATCGGGCGCCGGAATCTGCCGTCCATAAGCCGATTTCATCGCGTTCGCTCCAGGCTGTCGCGGCGAGCATAGCGAAAATCGTGCCGGCGCAGAATGTGCTGCCTTGAACTTCGGCGCTCCTGATCTCCACACCCTTGAATTTTGCCCGGCGGGATTTGATTTGACGATTGCGCGCGGCGGGCGAACGGTCACCCCAATCGCTGCGTACAAAGGAGGGATCGGCACTCACCCTCCGTCAAGCCGCCGGGTGCGAAAGGATCGTTCGATGACACTCGTCTTGAAAGCCGCCGCTTTTGCCGCCGCCGTCGCGCTCACCGCCCAAGGCTCTGCGCAACCCGCCTGGGCACAATCGGCCGAGCAGCTCAACGCGCAGGAGCTGGGCACGATGAATGGCGCGGTGGCGCAACCCGCACCCGGCTATCCCGCCGCGCAGGCCCCCGCGGGCTATCCCGCCCCGCAGGCGGGCATGGCGCCGGCGTATCCCGCGCCGGGCTATCCCTATCCGTATCCCAATCCGTACTACGGCTATGGATATGGCTATGGCTACGGCTATCCCTATTACGGCTATGGCTACGGCTACGGCTACCCGTACTACCCGGTCGGCGTGTCGCTCGGCTGGGGTTGGGGCTGGGGCGGTGGCTGGCATGGCGGTGGCTGGCACGGCGGTGGCGGCCATGGCGGTGGCGGCCACCATCGCTAGCCTCGTGCCGCTTCAGCGGGCGGCGCGTTAAGCCGCGCGCCGGACATGCCGGGCATCTCGTCAGCCTTGGGAAAGGGTGGTGCCCCGAGTCGGATTCGAACTGACGGCCTATCGCTTACGAAGCGATTGCTCTACCGCTGAGCTATCGGGGCGCCGAGAGCGCGGCCTTATCTACTCGATTGTCCCGCCGGCGCCAAGCCGTTGGGCAACGGCAGCAGCGGCGCCTGCGCGGTCGGGTCGGCGAGCGCCGGCGCGGCGGGCGGCACGGCGGCAGCGGGGATGCGCCACAGCAGCGTGTCGAACCCGTCGCAATGGCCGCATAGCGCCTGCCATTCCGCGCTCGTGCCGCCGCAGCGCGTGCAGACATAGACCGGGTCGGGCGGTGCCAGCAGCGCGCGGTCGAACCAGTGCCGCGCCTGCCCGTTGCCGGGATGCTCGCTCTCCTCGACCCGCGCCATCAAGAGGCAGAGCTGGCGCGAAGCCGCCTCCGGCGCGGCGCCGACCGCCCGGCCGAGATGGCGCCGCGCCTCGCCCCAGAGCTGCGCCGCGAGGGCCGCCTCGGCGAGCGCGACGGCGCTTTCCGGCGAGTCGGGGTTATGCGCCGCCAGCTTCTCGAACCACGGCACCAGCTCCAGCGCCGACCCGCCGCCGCCCAGCTCGGCCCACACCGCGGCAAGATCGGGATGCGGCGCCGCCTGCCACGCCTGCTCGACGACGCGGCGCGCGGGGCGGCGCCGTCCCTCGGCGATCAGCAGCCGGGCATGGCGCACCGCCGGCGCGGCGACGTCGCGCATCAGCTCGTGCGCGCTCGCCGCCAGCGACAGCGCCTGGCGCCGCTCGCCGGCATGCTCGGCGGCGCGACTCAGCTCATAGAGAATGGCGCCGCGCTGGTGCTCGGCGCGCGCCGCCGGCAGCAGGCGGCGCCGTGCCGCCGCGGCCAGCGTCTCGCGCGCCTCTTCCCAGTTCCGGGCGCGGGTCTGCAGCGCGAACAGCGTCTCGAACGCCCAGGCGGCATTGGGCCGCAGATCACGCGCCCGCGCCGCAAGACCCAGCGCCTCGTCGCGATCGCCGGCCCGCAGCGCCTGGCCGATCAGCCCGCGCAACCCGAGAAACGCACCTTCCTTCGCTTCCAGCAGCGCCAGATAGCGCCGCCGCGCGCCCGCCTCGTCGCCTTCCTGCTGCGCCACATGGGCCGACAGCATCAGCGTCAGCGGCGACGCGCCGAGCAGCGTCTCGGCACGGTTCGCCTGACGCAGCGCGGCGGGCGCATCGCCCGCAGCGAGCGCGACCATGGTATGGGTCAGCGCCAATTCGCCGAGCCGGCGCCGCCGCTCGCGGCGGTTGCGGCGAAAGCGGCGCGGCAGCCGCACCGTGGCGGCGACAAGCGACAGCAGCAGCCAGATCGCCAGCGCCAGGATCGCCAGCGCCGCGGCCAGCACGCCGACCGAGGTATCGATCTCCCAGCCTTGCCAGGTAATATCTACCGCCCCGGGATAATTGGCGACCGTCGCCGCCGCGATCGCCAGCGCCAGCAGCGCGACCAGCGCCACAAGCTTGCGCATCAGCCGCCCTGGCTCGTCGCCGCCGGCGCGGCGCCGCCGATGGCCACGGCAAGCGCCGCCTGGACGCGATGCAGTGCGCTCTCCACCGCGAGGCGGTCGCGCGCGGTCTTGAGCCAAGGCTGCGCCGCCGCCGCGCCCGGCCCGCTGACGCCCGCCAGCGCATCGACGGCGCCGGCGAGGTCGCCGCTCGCCATTGCCCGCTCGGCGGCGCCGACCGCTGTCTCGGCGGGGCTTTGCCTGCCGCCATCGACCCGGCGGATCGTCACCAGCGAGCGCAGTTCGGCGATGATCTGCGACCGCCAGCCCGGTTCCGGTGGCGGGGAAGCGGTGGCGATCTGCGGCGCCAGCTGGCGCAGCCGCCCGGTGAGGACGGCGCGGCTGGCGACGCCGCTTGCCGCCGGGCCAGCGAGCGGCGCGGCGGCTGCCGCGATGTCGGCATTGCCGGCGGCGAGCTGGGTCAGCGCATGGTACTCGGCGTCGAACGGCCGCCCGGTGTCGATTGCGTCGCGGATTTGCAGCAGCACCAGCGCCAGCGCGGTATTGCGCGGGTCGCCCGCCGGCTGCGCCTGCGCGGCCTTGGCCAGCGCGCCGACCTGCTGGTTGAGGTCGGCGATCGTCTTGTCGACCGTCGCCAAATGCTGTTGCAGCGGCGCGAGATCGGGCGCGGGTTTTGCCGCAAGCGCCGCCAGCTTCTGCTGCACCGCCGACAGATCGGGCGCCGGCTTTGCCTCGAGCGCGGCGATGCGCTGCGCGAGCTGCTGCACCGAAGCGGCGGTGCGGCTCTCCTCGGCTTTGACCGCGGCGATTGCCGGGTCGGGCGCGGGATGCTTTGTCTCCGCCGACCACGGCAGCGCACGCAGCACCGGCGGCGCCCAGAACGGCGAGGCCGCGACCAGCGCGACGACCGCCGCCGCCGCAAGCGCCATGCCCAGCACCACGCCGCCGGCGCGGCGCGGCCGTGCCTCGGCGGCAGGCGCCGGCGCGGCGACGGACGGCGCGACAGTGGCGGCCTCGGGGTCGCTCACCGGCTCGCTCACGAGCTCGCCTCTGCCGGCTGTCGCACCGTCGCGTCGAGGCAGGCGAGCAGCGCCGCCTGGGTCGGCGCGGCGGCGACATGGCGCGCACGAAACCGCAAGCCGGCGAGCGCCGCGTCGGCAGCGGCGCTGATCGACAGCGCCGCCGTCGCGCCGAGCCCGTCGCCGATCCCCGCCGCGACGACCAGCCGCGCGAAGATCGCCGCGCTGCGCGGCGAGAAGAACAGCGCCAGATCGAACGCGCCGCCAGCGATGAGCCGCGCCGTATCGCGGCTCAGCGCCTCCGACGCGTGCGCGTCGTAAAGCACCGCACGCTCCACCGCGAACCCGGAAGCGGCGAGCTGACCGGCGAGATCGCCCGCGACCTCGCTACCGGTTACATGCACCAGCCGCCCGGCCGCCGGGTGCAGGCGTTCGCGCGCCAGCCGCGCCAGGTCGTCGACATCGCCGCCGGCACTCGCGATGTCGGCGAACCCGGCCGCCCGCGCCGCGCGCGCGGTCGCATCGCCGACCGCGAGCAGCGTCACGTCCCGCGCCGCGCTTGCCGCCGCCAGCGCGCGCACGCCGTTGGCGCTGGTGCAGAGGATCGCCTGGGCGCCGGCAAGGTCGAGCGGCGGGCCGGCGCGGGCGGCGATCTCGATCAGCGGCTCGACGACCGCGTCGATGCCGCGCCGCGCCAGCGCCGCCGCGAGGCTTTCCGCTTCGGCGCGAGGCCGGGTGACGAGGGCGCGGGTCATGCCCCTTCATCGCCTAAAGCCGGCGAGGTGACAAGCTCGCCGCGCGCCGGCAAACGCGCCATAATCGGCAAAACCCGAGCGGAGCCCCCATCATGCCCCTCACCAGCGACCTTGGCGGCTTTGTCGCCGGCCTGTCCTTCCAGCAGCTGCCGCAAGCGGCGATCGACGTCGCCCGCATCGGCTTTATCGACACGATCGCGACGATGATCGCCGGCTCGCGCGACGATGCCCCGCAGATTTTGCGGAAGGCGCTGGCGCCGCCGTCCGGCAAGGCGACGCTCTATTTCACCGGCGAGACCGCGCCGGCGCCGGAAGCCGCGTGGATCAACGGCACCGCGGCGCATGCGCTCGATTACGACGATGTCGCGGTGCGCGGGCATCCCTCGACCGTGCTGGTGCCGGCGATCCTCGCGGAGGCCGAGGAATTGGGCGCGGCGGTCAGCGCGATGCTCGCCGCCTATGTCGCCGGCTACGAGGTATGGGCCGAGCTGTCGCATCGCGACCGCGACGACCAGCGCCCCAAAGGCTGGCACCCGACGGGAATTTTCGGCGCCGTCGCCGCCGCCGGCGCCTGCGCCCGGCTGCGCGGGCTCGACGGCGAAAAGACCGCGATGGCGCTCGCCCTCGCCGCCTCGCAGGCGAGCGGGCTGATGGCCAATTTCGGCACGATGACCAAGCCGTTTCACGCCGGCCGTGCGGCCCATGCCGGGGTCGTCTCGGCGCGCATGGCCGAGGCCGGCTTCACCGCGGCGGCCGATGCGCTCGAACACCCGCAGGGCTTTTTGTCGGCCGTGTCGCCGGCCGGCAATGTCGACCGCGACAGCCCGGCCGCGCTCGGCGAGCCGTGGCACATCGTGCAGAAGCGCCTCAGCATCAAGCGCTACCCGGCCTGCTACGCGGTGCACCGCTCGATCGATGGGCTGCTCGACCTGCTGCAGGAGCGCCCGCTGCAGCCCGGGGACATCGCCCGCATCACCGCCTCGATCAGCGCGACCCGCGCGATCCTCCTGCGCAACCACCAGCCGCAGACCGGGCTCGAAGGCAAGTTCAGCATGGAATTCGCGATGGCCGCCTCGGTCATCGCCGGCCGCGCCAGCCTCGCCGAGTACAATGACGATTTTGTCCGCCGCCCGGACGTGCAGGCGCTGATGCGCAAGGTCGCGGTCGCGACCAACGAGAATTACGACCCGGAAGTCTCGGGCGCCTCGCTGTGGGACCAGGTCACCGTCGAGCTGACCAGCGGCGAGACGCTGGAAGGCGCGCAGGTGCGCCGCGCCCGCGGCGCCGCCGAGCTGCCACTGTCGGACGCCGAGCTCTACGAGAAGTTCGGCGCCTGCCTCGAAGTCGGCGGCGCGCGCATCGCGCCCGAGGTGCTGTTCGACCGGCTCCAGAACCTCGAACGCGTGTCGGCCAGGGAATTGACTGCGAGCTGACCGCGGCCGGGTGACGGCAATGCGCCGGGCGATCGCGGCGGTTTTCGTGACGCTGCTGCCTGCTTTGGCGGCCGGGCCGGCCTGGGCCGACCCGCCCTCGCCGACCGTGCTGCATCTCACCCAGTCGGCCGACCGCAAGCTGACGCGCGACGTGCTGCATGTCGAGCTGCGCGCGGAAAAGACCGGCGGCGACGCGCAAACGGTCCAGGCGGCGATCAACCAGGGCATGGCCAAGGCGCTCGCCGAGGCGAGACAGGCGCAGGGCATCGAGGTCGAGACCGGCTCCTATGCGGTCTACCACGTGGAATCGCAGTCGCAATGGTCGGGCAGCCAGTCGCTGTTCTTGAGCGGCGGCGATCAGGCGGCCGTGCTCAAACTTGCCGGATCGCTGCAAGGCCAGGGGCTGGTCATGTCCAATCTCGGTTTCCAGGCGTCGCCCAAGACCGTGCGCGCCGCCGAGGACGCACTGACCGCCGAGGCGCTCGCGGGCCTCGAAAGGCGCGCGGCGGCGATCGCCGCGGAGCTGCACCTCGCGGTGCTTGGCTACCGCGACCTGACCGTCGGCAATGCCGAGACCGGCGGCGGGCCGATGCCGCGCTTCGCGGGCGGGATGGCGATGGCCGCCGCGATGCCCGCGCCGGTCGCGGCGGCCGGCGAGGCGACGGTGCGCGTCACGGTCAGCGCCGAGGTGCTGCTCGGCACCAAGCAGCCGTGACGCTTCCCCAGCCGCCGCTGCTCGTCATTTCCGACCGGTCGCAAGCGCGCCGCCCGCTCATCGAGATTGCGGCGTCGGCCTTCGCCGGCGGCTGCCGCTGGTTCAGCCTGCGCGAGAAGGACCTGCCGGCCGGCGAGCGCCGTGCACTCCTCGCCGAGCTGGTCGCGCTCGGCGCTCGGCACGGCGCGACGGTGACGGCGCATGACGATCTCGACGCGGTCGTCGCGACCGGCGCCGGCGGCGTGCATCTGCCGTCGGGCGGCGACCCGCGCGCCGCGCGAGCGTGTCTGCCGCGCGGGCTCGTCGGTGTCTCGGCGCATAGCGCCGGCGAGGCCGCCGCGCTGATCGCCGCCGGCGCCGATTACGTGACGCTGAGCCCCATTTTCCTCACCGGCAGCAAGCCCGGCTACGGCCCGGCCCTCGGCCTCGCCGGGCTCGCCGCGGCCGCGGCATCGGTGAACAGCCCGATCCTCGCCCTCGCCGGCATCACCCCGGCCAATGCCCGCGCCTGCCTCGACGCCGGCGCTGCCGGGATCGCGGTAATGGGCGAGGTGATGCGCGCGGCCGACCCGCAGGCGACCGTCCGCGCGCTGATCGCGGCGATCGCGTAGGAAAAAAGAGAATACCTCTGCGTCCCTGACGTTGAGGCGTCCGCTTTTTTCTCTGCTGCCTCCAGCCGTCGCCGTGGTGAAATCGCGAAAACAGGAGGAAGCGATGGCGGCGGACTACATCGTGATCGGTGCCGGGTCGGCGGGGTGCGTCGTCGCCAGCCGGCTCTCGGAGGATGGGGCGCGGGTGGTGCTGGTCGAGGCCGGGCCGCCCGACCGCGACATATGGATCCACATCCCGGCCGGGGTGCTGCGCGTCCTCAACAACACCAAGATCAACTGGAACTTCCTCTCCGAGGGCGAGCCCGGCACCGACGGCCGCCGGCTGCAATGGCCGCGCGGCAAGGTGCTGGGCGGCACCAGTTCGATCAACGGCATGCTCTATGTCCGCGGCAACCCAATGGACTACGACAACTGGGCGCAGATGGGCTGCCGCGGCTGGAGCTACGACGAGGTGCTGCCCTTCTTCAAGAAGTCCGAGACCTATCGCGGCAGCGGCGACCCCGAATTCCGCAGCCGGGGC
>DASZLY010000266.1:0-3968 GCA_035552135.1 Allostellaceae bacterium
CGAGGCTTTGCCCACTCTGAGACGACATTGGTATCGAGCAAATAGGTCACAAATCAACCGGACGGAATCCGTCCTTGGCGCGCTCGATTTTAAGACCGGAGCCCCGCAATGGAGACTTGTTGAGAAACTCGACGAGCGTACCGACCCGCTTTGTCTTCCGCTCCCATTCTTCCGCCGATACGACGACGACGGCTTTGCGGCCATGGCGCGTTATCAGCTGCGGCCCCTCCGACATCGCACGGTTGACGACCTCGCTCAGCTTTGCCTTCGCTTCCGCCACGCTCCAACCGTCCATCGCCGCGCCTCCCAAAATGACCAATATGGTCTATATAGTCATTTCGGCGAGGCGGGGCAACGGCATGCCGCATCTACTTGCCGCCTTTGACGACGATATCGACGACGACGTTCCACAATTTCTGCTGCGGCAGCATGTGGCAGGCGGACAGCGGCTCCTTGTCGGAGCAGGAAATGCCGGGGCCCGGCTCCCAGCTCACCTGGATCGTCGCCAGGCGGTCGCCGCTGGTCAGGCCGGCCTCGGCGCCGTCCGGGCCGCCCGCGGCGCGCGCCGGGTCGTTCTTCCAGTCCGCGAAGACCTTCTCGATCTTCGCCATCAGCGCCGCCGGATCGGCGTAGGTCTGGTCCGCGGCGCTGCCCGAGATGTGGCACGAGCGTCCGTCGCTGCCGTCGGCGAGGTCGGTGAAATCGTCCTCGCCGGCAGTCATCGCGAAGCCGGCCGCGTCCTTGGTCAGGTCGGCGAATTTCTGGCATTCGCCGCCGGGGATCGGCTTCAGCCCCGCATCCTGCGCCCGAGCCGGCGGCGGTGCGGCGCCGCAGACGAGCGCCATCGCCAAAACACCCGCGCTCCACCCCCAACCCCGTGCCATGCGCCGCTCCTTGTCCCCGTTTCCCATTGTTTCCCCTCAACCTGAGGCGCATTCTGCCGCGATGCCACCGCGCGCGCCAGGGAGGTTCCAGCGTCGATGACGGCCGCCGCGATCCGCCGCCTCAGCATCCCGTCGCCGGACGAGCTGGTCGAGCGCGCCCGCGCCATGGTGCCGGAAATCCGCGCGCTGGCGGAAGAGACCGAGAAGAACCGCAACGTCTTCCCGCACGTCATCGACAAGATCCGCGCCGCCGAGCTGCTGCGCACCTGCCGGCCCCGGGAATTCGGCGGTTTCGAGCATGACGGCGAGACCGCGCTGCGGATCGCGATGACGATCTCGGCGGCCTGCGCCTCGACCGGCTGGGCGGTCAACAACGCGGTGTCGAACGGCCTCAGCTTCGCGCATTACCCGATCGAGGTGCAGCGCGAAATCTGGGCGAGCGAGGAAGACCCGTTCACCTGCGCCTGCTTCGCGCCGACCGGCACCGCGACCCCGGTCGAGGGCGGCTACATCCTCAACGGGCGCTGGTCGTTCGCCAGCGGCTGCGACCGGTCGAGCTGGGCGCGGCTCGGCGCCTTGATCGCGCCGGAAGGAGCGCAGCCGCCGTTCGAGGGCGCGTTCTTCCTGCTGCCGATCGGCGATGTCGAGATCATCGACACCTGGTTCGTCAACGGCCTCGCCGGCACCGGCAGCAAGGACATCGCGGTGCACGGCAAGTTCGTGCCGGCGCGGCGCATGCTGTCCTTTGCCGACGCGCGCTCGGGCCGCACCCCGGGCGGGCAGCATCGCGACAACCCGCTCTACAAGATGCCGCTCCTGATCCACGGCGCGTCGATGCTGGCCTCGACCGCGGTCGGCGCGGCGCGCGGCGCGCTCGACATGTATCTGGAGATGACCGCGCCGCGCAAAACCCGCGGTGCCCTCGCCGGCGGCAAT
The DNA here is from genome assembly GCA_035552135.1 of Allostellaceae bacterium. Classification (GTDB taxonomy): domain Bacteria; phylum Pseudomonadota; class Alphaproteobacteria; order ATCC43930; family CGMCC-115725; genus DATARH01. The sequence goes on from DASZLY010000266.1 coordinate 1,821, forward strand.
TTGCCGATGGTCGAATTCGCGACGATCCAGCTGCGCTATGCCGAGGCCGCCGCCAGTGTCGAGGCGGCCGAGCTGATCCTCCTGACCGACATGCGCGCGATGACGCAGAAGCTCCAGGATGGCGAGGAGATCACCGTCGCCGACCGCATCCGCTGCCGCCGCAACCAGTCTTATGTCACCCGGCTCGCGGTGCAGGCGGTCGAGGCGCTCAATGCCTCGACCGGCGGCAACGGGCTCCTCTTGTCGAACCCGATCCAGCGCGCCTGGCGCGACGCCAATGCGGTGGCGCGGCATGTCAGCCTCAACTGGGACGCGGTCGGCACGATGTACGGCCAGCACGCCTTCGGCCTCGAGCCGAGGGGACAATACTGAACGGAAAGGAACAGGCAGATGGCGGAAATTCTCGGGTTGGGCGTCACCCATTGGCCGACGCTGTGCCTGCCCAATGACGGGCTGACCGGCGTCTTCCGGCGCACGCTCGAAGCGCCCAATGTCGCGGCCGAACGCAAGGACCCGGCGAACTGGCCGAAGGAGATGCTGGCCGAGCTCGGCAACGATGACGGGCTCGGCGCCGCCAATCGCTGCGGCGAGCGGTTCGGCAACGATTTCCGCGCGATCCGCAAAATCCTCGACGATTTCAACCCGGATTTCGTGCTGGTCTGGGGCGACGACCAGTACGAGAACTTCAAGGAAGACATCGTCCCGGCGTTCTGCGTCGCCGGATATGACGACGAGATCGCGCTGCAGCCCTGGGCGGTGGCGAACGGCTCGAACGGCCACGGCAAGCCGAACCGCTGGTCGGAGCCGGGTGACTGGACCTTGAACCTCAAGGGCCATCGCGAGGCGGCGAAATACCTGACGACCGGCCTCATCGAGGCCGGGATCGACATGGCCTATGCCTATAAGCCGCTGCACCACCCGATGGCGCATGCCTTTACCAACACGTTCCTCTACCTCGACTGGGACCGTAAGGGCTTCCCTTATCCGGTGATCCCGTTCGCGGTGAACTGCTACGGCCGCAACCTGCTCTACGCCAAGGGCGGGCTCGGGCATCTGTTCGCGCCGCCGCGCCCGGAAGAGGAAGGCGAAGACCCGTCATCGCCGCATCCGTGGCGCTGCATGGAGGTCGGCGCCAAGGTCGGCGAGGTGCTGGCGCGCTCGCCCTACCGCGTGGCGCTGATCGCCTCGTCGAGCTGGAGCCATGCCTTCCTGTCGCCGAAGAACGGCTATCTGTGGCCCGACCACGAGGGCGACCGGCTGCTGTTCGACGCGGTCAGCCGCGCCGATTACGGCACCTGGCGCAAGCGCTCGCTCGACGAGATGGAATTTGCCGGCCAGCACGAGATGCTGAACTGGATGTGCCTCATCGGCGCGATGGAAGCGCTCGACAAGAAGCCGGTGATCCAGGACTACATGGAGACCTACGTCCTGGCGTCGGACAAGTGCTTCCTCAGCTTCCCGGCTTGACCCTCACCCGGCCGCCGCGGCGCGCCTAGCCCCTCTCCCGCTTGCGGGAGAGGGTGGCTCCGGGCGCCAGCCCGGAGACGGGTGAGGGTCGCGCCTCTACTCGGCCGCCGAGACTTGCGTCACCTCGCGGCTGAGCGAGGCCGCCGGCTGCGGAATCCCGTAGAGCCGGGCGCAATTGTCCCACAGGATCTTGCGGCGCTGCGTGTCGTCGAGCGGCAGGCCGAGGAATTGCGCCATCGCCTCCGGGAACGCGCCGTCGGAATGCGGGTAGTCGCTCGACACGACGAAATAGTCGGCGCCCATCTCGTTGACGACGTGCACCGCCGGCTCCTCGTCGACATCGAGCGCGATGTAGCATTGCCGGCGGAAATAGTCGCTCGGGGCCATGCTGAGCTGGCGCTCGCTGCCGGGGCCGAACTTCTCCCACTGATCGTCGAGCCGCCACAGCCACCAATGCAGCCAGCCGGCGGTGCCTTCGAGGAAGGCGGCGCGGAGTTTCGGGTGCCGTTCGAGGACGCCACCGGTCGTCAGGCTGGCCATCGCCCCCATCAGCTCGACGGGGTTGCGGATCGCATGCGCGATCGCATGGAAATTGGCATGGCCGACATAGCGGCGGCCGGCGTCATCGCTCAGGGCGGTATTGCCGGTCGGGTGGAAGCCGATCGGCACGCCGAGCGCTTC
>DASZLY010000267.1:0-1682 GCA_035552135.1 Allostellaceae bacterium
GACAGCGTCTTCACGCTGGGCGTGCCGGTGCTGGCGATCTGCTACGGCATGCAGACGATGTGCGCGCAGCTCGGCGGCCGGGTGACGCTGAGCGACAACCAGGAATTCGGCCGCGCGGCGATCGACATCGTCGACGGCAGCCCGCTGTTCGACGGGCTGTGGCCCAAGGGCACGCGCGCCCAGGTGTGGATGAGCCACGGCGACCGGGTCGATGCGATCCCGCCCGGCTTCCGCGTCGTCGCCGCGACCGGCAGCGCCCCCTCCGCCGCGATCGCCGACGACACGCGGCGCTTCTACGGCTGCCTGTTCCATCCTGAAGTGGTGCATACGCCGGATGGCGGCAAGCTGTTGAAAAACTTCACCCACCGCGTCTGCGGCTGCGACGGCGACTGGACCATGGCGGCGTTCCGCAGCCAGGCGATCGAGCGCATCCGCGACCGCGTGCAAGGCGGCCGGGTGGTCTGCGGCCTGTCGGGCGGGGTCGACAGCGCGGTTGCCGCGGCGCTGATCCATGAGGCGATCGGCGAGCGCCTCACCTGCATCTTTGTCGACACCGGCCTGTTGCGCATGGGCGAGGCCGAGGAGGTCGTGCGCCTGTTCCGCGGCCACTACAACATCCCGCTGGTGCACAAGGACGCGGGCGATCTGTTCCTCGGCAAGCTCGCCGGCATCACCGACCCCGAAGCGAAGCGCAAGATCATCGGCGCCACCTTTATCGACGTGTTCGACGCCGAGGCGCAGCAGATCGGCGGCGTCGATTTCCTCGCGCAAGGGACGCTCTACCCCGACGTCATCGAGTCGGTGAGCGCGACCGGCGGCCCCAGCGTCACGATCAAGTCGCACCACAATGTCGGCGGCCTGCCGGCGCGCATGAAGCTGGCGCTGGTCGAGCCGCTGCGCGAGCTGTTCAAGGACGAGGTGCGCGAACTCGGCCGCGAGCTGGGCCTGCCCGACCATTTCGTCGAGCGCCACCCGTTCCCCGGCCCGGGCCTGGCGATCCGCATCCCCGGCGAGGTGACGCGCGAGCGGGTGCAAATCCTCCAGCGCGCCGACGCGGTCTTCCTCGACGAAATCCGCAAGGCCGGGCTCTACAACGAGATCTGGCAGGCTTTCGCGGTGCTGCTGCCGGTGAAGACGGTCGGCGTGATGGGCGACGCGCGCTCCTACGACAATGTCTGCGCGCTGCGCGCGGTCACCTCGACCGACGGCATGACCGCCGACTATTACCCCTTCCCGCACGACGTCTTGGGCCGCACCGCGACCCGCATCATCAACGAAGTGCGCGGCATCAACCGCGTCGTCTACGACGTGACCTCGAAGCCGCCCGGAACCATCGAGTGGGAATGACGGGCGATAGCCTCCTCGAGAATTCTCTTTATAGTCCAATGACTTATCAATCGCTGGGGATGATCGATAGTACATTGGCAGTCCTCGTCTCCAATCTCATAACTTATTGAACTAAAAAGATAATTTGTAGGGCGTCGAGCATTTTGACCCTTCGATAGCAGGATAGCTTGACGGTATTTTTGACGGTCTTTTCTGAAGTGCACATCGAAGGGAACCAAAAGACCGTCAGATAGAGCGCATAGCGCTGACGGTCTTTTCCGTAGGGCGGTTTGTTTTAAAAAATGCGTTGGAAGGGGTTGACCATCGAGTGGGAGTAGCACGGGATACAGTAGGTT
>DASZLY010000268.1:0-5925 GCA_035552135.1 Allostellaceae bacterium
CCAGGTGTTGAGGTCGGCGCCAAAGCCGTGGATGAAGACCACCGGCGGGCCATCGCTCTGGCCGAGCTCGAGATAGCGCAGCCGCTTGCCGCCGATCTCGGTCTCGCGCGGCGCCATCGGGTCGGCTTCGTCGCCGCCCGCCTCGGCGATCTCCGGCAAGACAAAGCCGGCGATGAAGGCCTCGATCTCGGCTTCCGGCGTCTCGGTCGGAGCGACCACCGCGAGCAGTCCGCCGATCGGCAGGGTCGCGCCTTCCGCCGCCACGATGCGGCGTAGGGTGCCGCCGTCGCCGGCCTCCATCACATTGGTGATCTTGCTGGTCTCGATCTCCAGCAATTCGTCGCTTGCCGCGACCTGCTCGCCTTCCTGCTTCAGCCAGCCGAGGACCTTGCCCTCGGTCATCGTCAGGCCCCATTTGGGCATGGTGATGGGGGTGATGGTCATGCGCTGCACTTCCGTCGGCGCGTCCTTCGAGGCTCCGCTTCGCGGTGCACTTCAGGATGAGGAAGGTCAAAAGATAGCATTGAGAAATCCTCATCCCCGGCTTTCGCCGGGGCAGGCTCTGAGGTGCTCGACGCAGTCGAGCCTCGAAGGACGTACACTGCGCTTCCAGCCTATTTCCCGTACCCGTGCACCTCGCGCACCGCGGCGGCGATCTTTTCCGGGCTCGGGATGTAAAGCTTTTCGAGGTCGGGCGTGAACGGCACCGGGGTATGCGGCGCGGTCACCCGGCGGATCGGCGCTTTCAGCGCGTCGAACGCCTTGTCGGCGACCAGCGCGGCGATATCGGTGGCGATCGAGCAGCGCGGGGTCGCCTCGTCGACGATGACGAGCCGCCCGGTACGCTCGACGCTTTCGAGGATCGTGTCCTCGTCGAGCGGCGAGGTGGTGCGCGGGTCGATGAGGTCGATCTCGATCCCGTCCTTTTCGAGTTCGCCGGCGGCGGTCATCGCGTAATGCACCATGCGGGCGAGCGCGACGACGGTCACGTCGTCGCCGTCGCGCACGATGTTCGCCTCGCCAAAGGGGATCGTGTAGGGCTCGTCCGGCACCTCGGCGCGCAAATCGTACATCAATTTATGTTCGCAGAAGATCACCGGGTCGTCGTCGCGGATCGCCTGGATCAGCAAGCCCTTGGCGTCATAGGCGTTCGACGGCACGACGCATTTCAAGCCCGGCACCGAGGTGAAGACATGGTAGGGGCTCTGCGAGTGCTGCGCGGCGGCGCTGCGCCCGGCGCCGATCATGGTGCGGATGACCAGCGGCGTCTTCGCCTTGCCGCCGAACATGTAGCGGAACTTGGCGGCCTGGTTGAAGATCTGGTCGAAGCAGACGCCGAAGAAGTCGGAGAACATCAGTTCCGCGACCGGGCGCAAGCCGGTGACCGCGGCGCCGGCGGCCGCGCCCATGATTGCCGATTCGGTGATCGGCGTGTCGATGACCCGGCTCTCGCCGAATTCGCCGATCAGCCCCTTGGTGACGCCGAGCACGCCGCCATAGGCGTCGCGCTGGCCGTCGCTGCCGGCGCCGCCGGCGACATCCTCGCCGATGACGACGATCGTCGGGTCGCGGCGCATCTCCTGGGCGAGCGCCTCGTTCAGCGCCTGGCGGATGGTTTTCTGCGGCATGGCGCCCTCGCTCAGTAGGAGACGTAGACGTCGGTCAACAGCTGCGAGGCGTCAGGCGGCTCGGCGGCGCGGGCCCCGGCGATCGCGCTGTCGATCAGCGCCGCGACTTCGCCGTCGACTGCGTCGAGCGCGTCCAATTCGATGAGCGCCGCCTCACTGACGCGGGCGCGGAAATGCTGGAGGCAGTCGCGGGTCTCGCGCAGGTTCTTGACCTCGTCCTTGCCGCGGTAGAGCTGTGCGTCGCCCGAATGGTGGCCGTAGAAGCGGCAGGTATCGACCTCGATCGCCGAGGGGCCGCCGCCGTTACGGGCGCGCTCGATCGCCTCGTGCGCGGCCTCGTGCACCTCGAAGAAATTGTCGCCGTTGACCTTGACCGCCGGCAGGCCGAATCCGGCGGCACGGCCGGCGATATCGCCGCTGCCGCAATGGTACGAGAACCCGGTGCCCTCGCCATACTGGTTGTTCTCGAAGATGAAGACCGCCGGCAGCTTCAGCACCACCGCCATGTTCAGCGCCTCGAAGGTGGTGCCCTGGTTCGACGCGCCGTCGCCGGAAAAGCACACCGCGACGTTGCCGGTGCCCAGCGTCTTGGCGGTCAGCGCCGCGCCGACGACGAGCGGCGGGCCGCCGCCGACAATGCCGTTGGCGCCGAGCATTCCCTGGTCGAGATCGGCGATGTGCATCGAGCCGCCCTTGCCGCCGCACAGCCCGCCCTGTTTGCCGAACAGCTCTTTCATCATGCCGTGCACGTCGCAACCCTTGGCGATCGAGTGGCCGTGCCCGCGATGGGTCGAGGCGATGTAGTCCTTGGGGCCAAGATGCTGGCAGACGCCGACCGCGGAAGCTTCCTCGCCAGCATAGAGGTGGACAAAGCCGGGGATGCCGCCTTTGGCAAACTCTTCCTGCACGCGCTCCTCGAAACGGCGGATCGTCGCCATCGAGCGATAGGCCCGGATCAGCTCCTCGCGGTTCAGCTGCACGTCTGGGTCCTCCCGGTTCGTCTCTTCCGCCGCAGCATGGCTCCGGCGCCGGGCGAACTCAATTTCAAAAGACGCCGTCAATTGCGCCTCGCCGGCAGGCGCGGCACGCGGGCGAGGGAAGGACGCGCCGGCCCGGCCGGTAACAGCTGATCAATAGAAAATAGATGGTTTTTTAAGGACCTTTATATTTGCCAATCGGGCGTGGTGAGAACAATTTCTCAGTCCGGCGCAATTCTAGCAAATATTCATCATTACTTAACCAAGTCAAACCGGCACAGCGAGCGAGGACAACATGGATGGATTGACGGTTCTCTACCCCCCGGTGACCGCCGAGCAGGAAGTAACGCGGCCGCGGTTCATCTTCGACGCGGTCGTCGACGGCATCTGCCGCATGGCGTGGGATGAGCTCAACAGCGACGATGTGATGCACGTCGCCAAGGCCTATTACTATTTCTCGATCCAGTTCCGCGAGAACCTCGAGATTGCTCGCGCCGGCAATCCCGACGACCCTAAGCTTGCCGAGCTGTGGGAAGGCGAGTGCGATACCGACAACCTCTCGCCATGGCCGGGCGTCGCCGCGCCGGGCGAGCGGATGAACCATGACGAATTCATGCGCCGGCTGCTCGAGTTCCACCCCGTCGGGAGGGACGACCGGCTGACCGAGGCGGGCCTTGCCTATCTCGACAAGACGCGCAGCATCGACGACGCGGCGCGCGCCTCCAGCATCGCCAGTTATGAGGATGGCGGGCTCAGCCGCGTCTTCGGCGCGATGCTGCGGGCGCCGCATTGGTACGGTCGCGGGCAGCGCGCCTTTCGTTTCTTCCTCGAAGAGCACATTCGCTTCGACAGCGACGATGGCGCCGGCCATGGCGAATTGAGCCGCCATCTGCCGATCGACGACCGCATCCTGCCGCTGTGGACGGCGTTCCGCGACCTGCTCGCCACCGCGGTGCCGAAGCTGGCGACGGTCGCGGCGGTGGCGCGGCGCGCGCCGCGCGCGCCGGTGCTCTTGCCGCGGCTACGTCTCGTTTGAGCTTCGTCCGACCCGGGGCAACGCATTCTTCACCCGGCCGGGCGAAGAATGCGACCGGGTCGAATAGTTGAAGGACAGGTCGGTGAAACGCGAAACGCTCGCCATCCATGGCGGATATGACGGCGACCCGACGACCAAGGCGGTCGCCGTGCCGATCTACCAGACCGCGGCCTATGAGTTCGACAGCGCCGAGCACGGCGCGGCGCTGTTCAACCTCGAAGCCGCCGGCTTCCGCTACAGCCGGATCAACAACCCGACCGTCGACGTGCTCGACAAGCGCGTCGCCGCGCTGGAAGGCGGGGCTGCCGCGCTGTGCGTCGCCTCGGGCCAGGCGGCGCTGCATTATGCGATCCTCAACCTCGCGTCGAACGGCGCCAACATCGTCTCGGTGCCGCAGCTTTACGGCACCACGCATACGCTGTTCTCGCATTTGCTGCCGAGTTTCGGAATCCAGGTGAAATTCGCCAAATCCGACAGCCCCGCCGATGTCGAACCGCTGATCGACGCCGGCACGCGCGGGGTGTTCTGCGAAAGCGTCGGCAACCCTGCGGGCAATATCTGTGACATCGCCGCGCTCGCCGAAGTGGCGCATGCCGGCGGCGTGCCGCTGGTCGTCGACAACACGGTGGCGACGCCAATCCTGCTGCGGCCGATCGAGCACGGCGCCGATATCGTCGTGCATTCGCTGACCAAGTTTATGGGCGGGCACGGGACGACGCTGGGCGGCGCGATCGTCGAGGGCGGCAAGTTCCCGTGGATGCAGCATGCCGAGCGATTCCCGCAGTTCTGCGAGCCCGACAGCTCGTATCACGGGCTTGTCTATGCCGATTATTTCGGCCCCGGCGCCTATATCGCGCGCTGCCGCAGCGTCTACCAGCGCACCACCGGCGCGGTGCTGTCGCCGCTGAGCGCCTTCCTGCTGCTGCAAGGGATCGAGACTGTGGCGCTGCGCGTCGAGCGGCATGTCGAGAATGCCCGCCGCGTCGCCGAGTTCCTGCGCGCCGACAAGCGTGTCGCCTGGGTCAATTACGTCGGCTTCCCGGACAGCCCCTATCACCGCCTCGCCGAGAAATATCTCGGCGGCAAGGCCTGCTCGCTGATGACCTTCGGCACGCTGGGCGGGCTCGAGGGCGGCAAGCGCTTCTACAATGCGCTGAAGCTGGTGAAGCGGCTGGTCAACCTTGGCGACGCGAAGTCGCTGGCCTGTCACCCGGCTTCGACCACGCACCGGCAGATGCATCCCGCCGATCAGATCAAGGCGGGGCTGCGCCCGGAAATGATCCGGCTTTCGGTCGGGATCGAGCATATCGACGACATCGTCGCCGATCTCGACCAGGCCCTCGATCAGACCGCGCGGGCCTAAATGGCGGTGTTCACGCTCGATCGCTGGCGGCGGCGCCCTTCCGGGGGCCACACGCTGACGATCGGGCTCGTCAACAACATGCCCGATGCGGCGCTCAAGACGACCGAGCGCCAGTTCCGCGAGCTCATCGCCCAGGCCGCGGGCGAGCGGAATGTGACGCTGCGGATTTTCTCGTTCGCCGAACTGCCGCGCTCGGCCGAGGGGCAGCGCTATGTCGCCGAGCACCACGCGCCGATCGGGGAGCTGTGGGATAGCGAGTTCGACGGCCTGATCGTCACCGGCGCCGCGCCCGTCGCCGCGCGCCCCGAGGACGAGCCGAGCTGGCCGCTGTTGACGCGGCTCGTCGAATGGGCCGAGCGGCATACACAATCGACGATCTGGTCGTGTCTCGCCTCGCATGTCGCGGTGCGCCACATCGACGGCATCGAGCGCCGGCCGTTGGGCGCCAAGCTCTCGGGCGTCTATGACTGCGCGCGCAGCGCCGATCATCCGCTGCTGGCGGCGATGCCGCCGCGCTGGACGACGCCGCATTCGCGCTACAACGAGCTGCCGGCCGACGCGCTGCGCTCGCGCGGCTACCGCATCCTGTCGCAGTCGAAGATGGCGGGGGCGGACATCTTCGCCAAGCGCTGCGGCAGCCTCTTCGTCTTTCTGCAAGGCCACCCGGAATACGACGCCGGCGCGCTTGGCCGGGAATATCGCCGCGACGTCGTCTACTTCCTCGCCGGCAAGAGCGAGGTGTATCCGGAAATTCCGGCCAATTATTTCCCGGCCGATATTGCCGCGGCGATGCGCGGCTTCCGCGACGTCGCACTGCGCGAGCGCGGCGACGCGCTGTTCGAGCGTTTCCCGGCGCTGCCGGCGCTGAGCGCGCCGTGGCACGACGCAGCGACCGGGCTCTACACGGCATGGCTGGCGCAG
>DASZLY010000269.1:0-10309 GCA_035552135.1 Allostellaceae bacterium
GGCGGCGACCACCGCGCCGCGCGTCGCCGGCTTTTCGGCAATGGCGACCGCATCCTCGAGGTCGAGGATCACCGCATCGGCGTCGAGCGTGAGCGCCTTCTCGACCCGGCGCGGATGATTGCCGGGAGCGAAGAGGAACGAGCGGAGGGGCATGGCGCTTCCTTGTTTACCCCCACCCGCAAGCGGGAGAGGGAGGGACCCATCGCGCAGCGATGGGAGGGTGAGGGTCTTGCGGCAACCGTACCCTCACCCGGCCGCCGCCGCGTCGTCCACCCTCTCCCGCCAAGCGGCAGAGGGGCCTGCTGTCGGAGCGTCAATTCCCCAGCGAAATCTCGATCCCGCGCTTGGTCGCCGGACGCGCCATCAGCTCGTCGTACCAGCGCCGCACGTTGGGATAATCCTTGAGGTCGACCTGGTGGCGCTCATGGCGCCAGGCCCAGCCGAGGATCGCGAAGTCGGCAATCGACACCGCATCGCCGGCGGCGTATTTCGCCTCGCCCAGCCGCTTGTCGAAGACGCCATAAAGCCGGTGCGTCTCCTTCATGTAGCGCTCGAGCCCGTATTTGCGGTCGGCTTCGTCCTTGACTGCCAGGAAATGATGCACCTGGCCGGGCATCGGGCCGAACCCGCCCATCTGCCACATCAGCCATTCGAGCACCGGCACCTGCGCGCGCATGTCGCCCTTGGGCCAGAATTTTCCCGTTTTCTCGCCGAGGTAAATCAGGATCGCACCCGACTCGAAGACGCTGATCGGCTTGCCGCCCGGCCCGTCGGGATCGACGATCGCCGGGATGCGATTGTTGGGGCTGATCTTGAGGAAGTCAGGGTTGAACTGCTCGCCCTTGCCGATATTGATCGGGTGGACGGTGTAGGGCAGACCCATTTCCTCGAGCGCGACCGAGATCTTGCGGCCGTTCGGGGTGCCCCAGGCGTGAAGTTCGATGGCCATGTGAGCGCGTCTCCTGTGAGTGGCTGGCGCCAGCATTGCCGTGAAGCCCGTGCGCCGCAAGCCTTGTATCCGTCGCGCTGCATCGGCCAATAATGTCGGCACAAGGCGGCGGAGAAGATCATGAGCTGGCAGCCGGAACTCGACGAGCTGCGCGAGCGCGAGCGTATGGCGCGCGCGCTGGGCGGGCCCGACAAGGTCAAGCGCCAGCACGACGCCGGCAAACTCACCGTGCGCGAGCGCATCGACGGGCTGGTCGATCGCGCCAGCTTTCACGAGATCGGCGCCATCGCCGGCAGGGCCGAGTACGATTCCGGCAACAACCTCAAGGAGCTGGTGCCGGCGAATTGCGTCTTCGGCCGGGCGCGGATCGACGGCCGGATGGTCGTCGTGGTCGGCGACGACTTCACGGTACGCGGCGGCTCGGCCGATGCGACGATCCGCGAAAAGCCGCTGATGGCCGAGCAGATGGCGCACGACCTGCAGCTGCCGCTCGTCCGCATCATCGAGGGCTCGGGCGGCGGCGGCTCGGTCAAGACGATCGAGACCAGCGGCCGCGCCAACCTGCCGGGCCGGGTCAATTCAGCGCTTCCCTACTATTTCACGACCACCAATCTCGGCCGCGTGCCGGTGGTGGCGCTGGGGCTGGGCTCGGTCGCCGGGCTAGGCTCGGCGCGACTCGTCTCGTCGCATTATTCGGTGATGACCAAAGAGACTTCGGCGATGTTCGTCGCCGGGCCGCCGGTGGTGAACGCCCTCGGCCGCGACCAGCTCGACCGCTTCGAACTCGGCGGCTGGGAAATCCAGACGCGCTGCGGCGCGATCGACCACGCCGTTGACACCGAGGAGGAGGCGTTCGCGGCGACCCGGCGTTTCCTCTCCTACCTGCCGTCCTCGGTCTTCGAGCTGCCGCCGAAGAGCGAAGCCGCCGACGACCCCGAACGGCGCGACGAATTCCTCTTCACCGTCATCCCGCGCAACACGCGGCAGGTCTACAAGATGCGGCGGATCGTCGAGGCGGTGGTCGATCAGGGCAGCTTCTTCGAGATGGGCCGCATGTTCGGCCGCGGCATGATCACTGGGCTCGCGCGCGTCGACGGGGTGCCGGTCGCGGTGATGGCATCCGACCCGTTCTTCTACGGCGGCGCGTGGACCGCCGACGCCTGCGACAAGATCATCCGCTTTGTCGACCTCGCCGAGACCTTCCACCTGCCGGTCGTCTATCTCTGCGACTGCCCCGGCTTTCATATCGGGCTCGAGGCCGAAAAGGCGCAGACGATCAGGAAGGGCGTCAGGGCGATGGCCGCGGTCAACCAGACCACCGTCCCGTGGTGCACCTTTCTCGTGCGCAACGTGTTCGGCGTCGCCGGCGCGGTCAACCAGCCGGCCGGGCGGTTTTCGATCCGCTATGCTTGGCTCTCGGCGCGCTGGGGCTCGCTGCCGCTCGAAGGCGGGATCGAGGCGGCCTATCGCGCCGAAATCGACGCCGCGCCGGACCGCGCCGCCAAGATCGCCGAGATCGAGGAGCGCCTGCAAAAGCTGCGCTCGCCGTTCCGCACCGCCGAAACTTTCTGGGTCGAGGAAATCATCGACCCGCGCGACACGCGCCGCCTCGCGGTCGACTTCGCCCGCCTCGCCGCGCGGGTGCTGCAGCCCGGCGAGAGCAAATTCTGCATGCGGCCGTAATCCGCCGTCATTGCGAGGAGCGCAGCGACGAAGCAATCTCGTGCCGTGGAGACAAGGCGGACCGAGATTGCTTCGCTCCGCTCGCAATGACGCTGGAGGGAGCAAACCATGCTGGAAGTCGAACGCGGGGCCGATCTCGTCGCCTATATCGGCAAGGAGGTCGGCGTCAGTGACTGGTACACGGTGACCCAGGAGCAGATCGACAAATTTGCCGATGCCACCGGTGACCACCAGTGGATCCATGTCGATGTCGAGCGCTGCAAGAAGGAGATGCCGGGCGGCAAGACGATCGCCCATGGCTGGCTGACCCTGTCGCTGGTGCCGCGCCTCGCCTCGACGGTCTACCGCGTAAAGCACCGTTCGCGCGGGATCAACTACGGCGCCAACCGGGTGCGCTTCACCGGCCCGGTGCCGGCCGGCTCGCGCATTCGCCTCAAGCTGACGATCAAGAGCGTCGAGAAGGTCGAAGGCGGCGTGCGCGTCACCAACGAGGGGACGATGGAACTCGAAGGCGCGACGCGCCCGGTGCTGGTCTCGGAGACGATCGGCATGGTCTACGACTGAGGCTGCATTGCCGACGGTGCGTCCTTCGAGACGCCGCTCCGCGGCGTCCTCCGGGTGAACAGCGCGGGTGGATGGCGGTAAGATAGACCCTCATCCTGAGGCGCCGCGAAGCGGCTGGCTCGAAGGACGCACAACCGACATCCAGCCAACGGGAGGCGTGAATGCTCGACATCCGCAAGATCGTCACGATTCGCGAGGTGACCTACTCCGAGCTCGGCGCCGCCGCGCCGCGGCCGGTGGTGCGGGCGATCGGGCTGGCGGTGATCCGCAACCCCTATGCCGGCAAATATGCCGAGGATTTGCGCGAGCTGTGGGAGGCGGGGGCGGCGCTCGGCGAGCGGCTGATGCCCGAGCTGGTAAAGCTGCTCGACGGGCCGCCGGTGAGTTATGGCAAGGGCGCGATCGTCGGCGTGCAGGGCGAGATGGAGCATGGCGGCGCGTGCTGCCACCCGATGCTCGGCAAGCCGATGCGCGCCGCGGTTGGCGGCGGCAGGGCGCTGATTTCGTCGAACGTCAAGGTCGCCGCACCCGGCGCCATCCTCGACGTGCCGCTCGGCCACAAGGACGAGGCCTGGTCGTTCGCCCATTTCGACACGGTGACAGTGTCGATCGCCGATTCGCCGCGGCCCAACGAGATCCTGGTGGCGATGGTCGTCGCCGATGGCGGCCGGCTCAACAATCGCTGCGGCACCGAGCCGATCCGCTGATATTTAGCCCTCAGACGCCGGGCGGCGGACATCCGTCCGCCTTGGCTCCGCGCCTTGCGGCGCCCCAGCATTAGTGCTTGAACAACCCCATCATCGTCTTGCGCAGCTCGGGCACGGCGCCGACCGCGATCCCCGCGGCGAGCGCGGCGCCCATCGTGCTGTAGGGATGCGCGCGGGTCGTGCTGACGATCTGCTGCGCGGCGAGCGCGCCGAGATCGGCGGCGATGCCGTTGGCGACACCGTTGACGCCGGGCGGCGTCGCCGTCGCCGGCAGCGACACGCGGCGGCGCGGGCCGCGCAGCGCCAGCTTGGCACAGAGGCCGAGCACGACGATTAGTACGAGGCCGGCGACGCCGGTCAGCCCGGCTGCGGCTGCCGGGGCGAGACCCTGGGATTCGATCCACAGCATGAGCGCGTCGCCAAGGAACCACAGCGTGGTGCCGAGGGCGATCAGCGCGACGATGCCAAGACCGGCGGCGACGCCGATCCGCGCCGGGAAGCTGCTCATCGCGAGACGCCCACGGGCGCCCTAGGCGCGCCGGCTGTTGAGCAGCATGCCGAGCAGGAGCCCGCTGGCAAACGACACCAGCGCCGAGGCGAAGGGCCGTTCCTCGATTTCCTGCGTCACGTTTTGCGCCTGCCGCCGCACCTCGTCCCACATTTTCTCGGCCGATTGCTGCGCCGCCCCGCCGGCCTCGCTCACCCGGTTCGAGGCGATGGTGCGCATGTCGGTCGTCATCTTGGCGAAGTCGGTGCGCAACTGCTGGATGTCGGCCTGCAGCGTCGCCAAATCGGTGTCCATCGATGCCGCCATGCGAGCCTCCGTGATTGCGGTCTACACAACGCCCGCCATCGCGAAAGGTTCAGCCCGCGGGCCGCGAGCGGCCCTTTTGGTTAGGCCTGCGCCAGTGCCTCTAACCGACCAGCACCGCCTTGCCGATGACCTTGCGGTCGATCACTGCCTGCACCGCCTCGGCGGCATTTTCGAGCGCGAAGCGGTGCGAGATGCGCGGCTTGAGCTTGCCCTCGCCGGCCAGCTCGCAGAGCAGCCGGGTATTGGCGCGGCCGACTTCCGGCTTGTGCTCGGTCGCGCCGCCGAGCCGCACGCCGATCACTTCGAGGCACTTGATGAGCAGGTAGTTGGTGCGCGGCGTCGACGGCCCGCCGCCGAGAAAGCCGAGCACCAGGATGCGCCCGCCAAATGCCAGGCAGCGCAGCGACTCATCGAAAACCTGCGCGCCGATCGGGTCGTAGCAGATGTCGACGCCGTCATGCGCGCCGGTGATCTCCTTGACCCGGTCGCGAAACCCCTCGCGATAGTCGATCGCGTAATCGGCGCCCTCTTCGAGGCAGACCGCGCGTTTCTCGTCCGTCGAAGCGGTGGCGATGACCTTGGCGCCGTAGAGCTTGGCGACCTGGATCGCGGCGATGCCGATGCCGCCCGCCGCCCCATGGATCAGCACCCAGTCGCCGGCCTGCAGCCGGCCGCGCTGCACCAGCGCGTGATAGGCGGTATGGTGCGCGCCGCGAAACACCGCGGCTTCTTCGACGCTCATGCCATTGGGAATCGGGTCGCAATCGATCTCCTTGGAATTGGCGAGCGTGCCGAACGCGCCGAGCCGCACGCGGTTCATCACCGCGTCGCCGGGCTTGAACCGCGTCACCCCGTCGCCGACCGAGACCACCTCGCCCGCCGCCTCGTTGCCGGGGATAAACGGCGGCTCGGGGCGAAACTGGTACTTTCCGGCAAGCATCAGCACGTCGACATACTGCACGCCGCGCGCCGCGATCCGCACCTGGATCTCGCCGGGCCCGGGCGGCGGCGGGTCGGGCAGCTCACGCAGCGCCAGCACCTCGGGACCGCCGAACGCCTCGCAGACAACCGCTTTCATGATTTATCTCCAATCGTCGAGCGCATAGACGCCCGGCCGGCAATAGCCGGGTTCGTTGTCGCGATGCATCGCGACGCCCTGAAGCTGGGTGTGGAAGCCCAGCGCCTTCATCTGCAGATAGGCTTCCTCGCGCCCGAGATTGACGCCGGCGAGCACCGCGCCCATCCCGGAAGCGGCCGCGAGCGCGCCGGCGCGGTCGAGCAGCGCCGTAAACCGCGCCGCCGCCCCAGCGCCCGAGCGTACCGCGCCGAACTTGATGTAGAGCAGCTCCGTGCCCGCTTCGCTCGCCGGCCCCCAGTGGCACACCGCGAACCCGGCGAGCCGGCTCGCCCCGTCCCACAGCAGCAGCGTATCCCCGAGGCCTTGCGCGGCGACGGCGTGGATCTCGCCGGTAAGGTCGAGCCCGTCATAAAGGCTGTCGGCAAGCTCGCGGCACGCCGCCTCGGCCGCCTCGCGCTCGGCCGGCGCGAAAGCGCCGTAGCGCGCATCGCCCGACAGTTCGCCCGGCCGCGCCGGGCGCGCCATCACCGCGGTCAGAAAGCGCGGGTAGAAGCCGAACTTGCCGTAGAGATGGATGTGCTTGGTGCTCTGGGGAAAGGTGAAGAGGCAGCGATGCGTCACGCCCCAGCGCTCGAACATCTCGCAGGCGGCGGCGACGAGCGGCTGCGCGCAGCCGCCGTCCCAGCGGTCGGGGCGGATTGACACCGGCCCGAAAAATCCCAGGCTGCCCCAGCGCGTCGCGAAGTTCGAGCCGACGATGACGCCGTCTTCCTCGGCGACGACGGCCTCCACATTGGCAGAGCGAAACCGCCCGTAATGCAGGTCGCGATCACCCCAGAACGCGTCGATATCGGGCACCCCGATAAACGTCCCGAATGCGGTGCGGGCAATGCGCCAAGTCTGCGGCAGGTCGGCCTCGACGAGCGGACGGATGGTCGGCATCAAAGTCTCCGGCAATGCGGCGCCGATGCTATCGCCGCGATGTTTCGCAGCGCAACCGACGCGCTCCTGGCGCATGGTTCCCGGCGACTTGGGGGCAAATTGCCGCTGAACCTTAGGCGAACTTGACACGCTTCGCCGCCGCGAACCATTGTCCCGCCGCGCCAAACTGTAAAAGGCGCATTGCCGTGAATCGTGCGGCAAATACAGGGGAGGATTCGATGCGTCTGCGACATTGCCTGGGCTTGGCTCTTGCCGCCGCGATGAGCGCGCCGTTTGCGGCGAGCGCGGCGGACAACATCAAGATCGGCTTCCCGATCCCGCTGTCCGGGCCGACCGCGGTCTACGGCGTGCCGATTTTGAAGGGCGCGCAGATGGCGGTCCAGGAGATCAATGCCGCCGGCGGCGTGCTCGGCCGCAAGCTCGAAATCCTGTCGCGCGACAGCAAGGCGAATGCCGACGAGGCGGTGCGCCTGTCGCGCGAGCTGATCATCAAGGACAGCGTCGATTTTATCGCCGGCACGCTGACCTCGGCGGAAGCGCCGGCAGTGTCGACCGTCGCCAAGGAGAACAAGATCGTCTTCCTCGCGCCGTCGTCGAAAAGCACCGTCCTGACCGACGAACAGCACATCCACCCCTATATCTTCCGCGTCGCGTCCAACACGGATGTCGAGGGGCTGGCCGGGGCGGAGGAGATGGCCAAGTTCAAGGACGTGAAGACGATCGTGACGATCGCGCCCGACTACGCTTACGGGCGTGACTCGATCGCTGCGTTCATCAAGGCGCTGAAGAAAGAGGCGCCGAACATGCAGGTCGTCGACTCGCAATGGCCGAAACTCGGCGAGCCCGACTTCACCGCCTTCATCAACGCGATGATGGGCAAGAAGCCGGATGCGGTCTATTGCTCGCTCTTTGCCGGCGACTTCGTCACCTTCGCCAAACAGGCGACGCCGCTCGGCCTGTTCAAGGCGATCGACAACAGGCTGGTCGACGGCGGCGAGGTCGGCACGCCCGACGCCGCGCAGGCACTGGGCGCCGACTATCCCTACGGCATCGTCGCCGACGCCTACGACCCGGTGATCTGGGGCGGCGGCAGCGAGCCGCCGGAGCACAAGAAGTTCATCGAGGATCTGAAGAAATTCACCAACACCCAATACGCCTCGGGCTGGTCGATCATGGGCTACGAGATGATCGAGGCGCTGGCCGAGGGCATCAAGAAGGCCAACAGCACCAAGTCCGACGACGTCTCCAAAGCGCTTATCGGAATGACCTTCGACACGCCGGTCGGCAAGCGCAGCTTCAGCGAGAAGTCGCACGAGACCTTCGCGCCCGAGTATTGGGGCGTCATGGTCAAGGACGCGAACTACCCGTTCGCGATCATGAAGGATCCAAAGCCGCTGCCGACCTCGTTCCCCGGCAACTGACCGAACGAGATCGGCGAAAATTGCGCGTCGCCCGCGACCGGACCGTGATCGCGGGCGACGCCGGCACTTTGGAGGCTCGATAAGCGGTGGCGCCCTCGTTCCTGTTCAGCCAATTCATGGGCGGCCTCACCACCGCGATGTTCCTGTTCCTGATCGCATCGGGGCTGTCGCTGGTGTTCGGCATCATGCGCGTCATCAATTTCGCGCATGGCTCGTTCTACATGCTCGGCGCCTATCTCGCGTGGCAGGGCGTGCAGTGGTTCCATCCGACGGGCGCCGGCTTCTGGTTTGCCGCCCTGTTCGCGGCCTGCGGCGTCGGCGTATTCGGCGCGGTGGTCGAGCGGCTGTTCTTCCGCTCGCTCTATGGCCGCGAGGAACTCTACCAGCTGCTCTTTACCTATGCGCTGGTGCTGATCCTCGGCGACGTGGCGAAGTTTATCTGGGGCACCCAGCAGCTCTCGGTCTCGACGCCGCCGGTGCTCGTGGGAAGCGTGCAGATCTTCGGCAGCACCCAGCCGCTCTACAACTTGTTCATGATGGCGCTCGGCCCGGCAATTGCGTTCGGCGGCTGGCTGGTGCTGAACCGCAGCGGGGTCGGCCGGCTGGTGCGGGCGGCGCAGATGGATCGCGAGATGCTCGACGCGCTTGGCGCCAATGTCGGCAACATCTACACGGGCATGTTCGTGTTCAGCTCGTTCCTCGCCGGCCTGTCGGGCGCGCTGGTGACGCCGATCCAGAGCATCGTGCCGGGAATGGACGTGCTGATCATCGTGCAGGCCTTCATCGTCGTGGTGATCGGCGGCATGGGCTCGTTCTGGGGTACGTTCTGGGGCTCGGTGATCTATGGCGAGGTGTTGTCCTTCGGCATTCTCATCTTCCCCGGATTCTCCCTGTTCTCGGTCTTCGCGCTGATGGCGGTGATCCTGATCGTGCGGCCCTGGGGCCTTTTCGGACGGCCGCTGTGACGACGGAAACCGGCGCCACGCGCACCGCCTCGGAAACTCCGGCCGCCGGGGTCCGCGTCATCGGCAGCGGCGCCAGCGTGATGAGCCGCGTGCCGTGGACGCTGATCGTCTTCTTGTTCGCTTGCGCGGTGCCGTGGATCGGCTCGCGCTACAACACGTTCCTCGCCGAGCAGATCGCGATCGACGCGCTGTTCGCGGTCAGCCTCAATTTGCTGCTCGGCACGACCGGGCTGGTGTCGTTCGGGCATGTCGCCTATTTCGGCGTCGGCGCCTATGTCTGCGGCATCCTGATGAAGACCTACGATGTGCCGTTCGCCATCGCCTTTCCGGCGGCGGGGCTCGGCACGGCGCTGTTCGCGCTGGTCTCGGGCTATTTCTGCGTACGCCTCATCAAGCTCTATTTCGCGATGCTGACGCTGGCGTTTTCGCAGATCATCTGGGCCATCGCCTATAAATGGAACGACGTCACCGGCGGCGATAACGGGCTGCCGGAAATCCCGTTCCCCAACATGGACTGGATGAACTCGCTGCCGCTGGTCGGCGACCTGAAGACGTCCGACCGGTTCTATCTGCTGTCCATTGTGCTGATCGCGGTGTCGCTGGCGGTCGTGCACCGGATCATCCGCTCGCCGTTCGGCCGCATCCTGACGACGATCCGCGATAACCCCGAGCGCGCCGCCTTTATCGGCGTCAATGTCCGGCTCTACCAGCTCGCGGCCTTTGTCGTCGCCGGCACGTTCGCCGGGTTCGCCGGCGCGCTCTATGGCATTTTCAGCCGCGGCGTCTTTGCCGATTATGTGTTCTGGTCGAAATCCGCCGAGGTCATGATCATGACAATCCTCGGCGGCATGGATTATTTCTGGGGCCCGCCGATCGGCGCGCTGACGCTCGTCTGGCTCAACCAGGAGATCACCGACTACACCGAGTACTGGCCGTTTGTGCTCGGCACGATCCTCCTGGTGCTGCTGTTCGGCTTTCCGGGCGGCATTCTCGGCGGGATCGACGCGCTATGGACCCGGGTGAAGGGCATGCGCCGTGCTTGAGGTCAGCGGACTGTCGAAATCGTTTGGCGGGTTCCGCGCGGTCTCCGATGTCAGCCTGACCGTTGCGACCGGCCAGATCGCCGCGGTGATCGGCCCCAACGGCGCCGGCAAGTCGACCCTCTTCAACCTCATCACCGGCCATT
>DASZLY010000270.1:0-2687 GCA_035552135.1 Allostellaceae bacterium
GGGAGTGAGGCCGGCGCGGCTGATCAGCCGCAGGCGGAGAGTGAGTTGCCCGCGCTGCCTGTCCCGCCCGACGACGCGATAACCCCACACCACCTCGTCGACCGCGAACGGCGTTTCGCGGTCCATTTCGAAGACCAGGACCTGAACGAGATCGCGCTCCGCGCCGAGCGGCAGCGTGATGGTTTTGCAGAGGACGTCGTCGTCGGCGAGGCGCAGCACCACGGGCAAGCGAGAAGGGTTCCGCACGCTCGCCAGACCGCTTTCGCCGAGGTGAAATTCGCCGAGCGGGGTCTCGCGGTTTCGGGTCCAGGTGCCGACGGAGACCACCCTGAGGGCGGCGCGCACCGGTCCCACGGGGGTAATCGCCAAACAGTCCTCTGTCGCGGCAGCGGCACGCCGCCACCGCTCCGGCATGCAATCCGAAAGCTGGCCAATCCACCACCCCCAAAACTCGTGAAGCATAAGTCCGCCCCCTCGGATCAGCGCAGATTGCACGTGCCGCTCCTACCTCCAGTCCTACAGCCGTGGCGTCACGATCAGATCCGGCCAGCGTCGTGGATCGCTCTGGCCGAACCTGAGTCTTATCCGCACAAGATCGGGCAGGCTTGGGCCCTCCCACGCCGCGAGCCAGGTCGGCGACGAGGCGGTGGGCGACGGCAGACCCCAGTAGGCGAATTCCAGTCGGTCGACGCCGCGCAGGATTTCGGTCGCGGTCGCGCGCGGCCGCGGCCCCGCGATCTCGTGACGATGCGGCTGCCAGTTCACCACCAGCCGCTTGCCGAGAAGCTGGAGCGTGATATCGGCGGGCGCGGCGGTGCCGAAGCCGGTTGGCAATTCGCCAACGTAGGTCAGCTTGTCCGCATTGCCGGCGAAGGCGATCGCGACGCCCGGGGAACCCGGGTTGATGGACGCAGCCGGGGATGTCGGTATTTGCGTGAGGAGCGTCCGAAACAAGCGCGCCGTTCCGTCGAGGTCCCATGTCTTGTTTACATGGCGCGACTGGACATCCCAGATGCCCATACCGGTATGGACGCCGCGGTTCAGCGCTACCAGCAAGAAGCCGAATACGCTCAGTGCGACCAGGAGCTCCAGCAGGGTAAAGCCGCCTGTGTTCCGTCGCGGCATCACCATGGAGCCCGCGCGCTGGCTATGCGCTCCGTCTCGAGCACGACGGATCGTTGGTGGCGGCCGGCCCCCCATGAAATGGTGACCGCGACATTGTAGAGACTCGGCGGCGGCGCGCTGGCTAGATCGGGCGCTCCGGGCGGCTGCGATGCGACCGGGCGTGCGCTCAATCGCCAGCGGTAGCCATCTCCGTCATCGCCCTCGCTCTCCCCCGGTGCGATCGCTCCGGTGTCGGCGAATTCGGCGAGGTGTGATCGGGCTCGGTCTACCGCCGCCTCGACCCGCGTAGCCTCGCCGACGGTCAGCAGCCCGGCACTGCCTGCCTGGAACAACGCCACCAAGGCAAGGGTGGCTATCGCCGTGGCCACGATGACTTCGAGAAGAGTGAACCCGGCGTCGCGTCGAGGGACGACGCGATTGTTCGCGGTTGTGTGACTGGCAACCTCAACGTTCATCGCCAATGCTCACGCGACCGTTGAGCCAGTCGACGCCTACGACGAGCGTATGCGCCCCGTCGCCAACGGTGACCCGCCCCCCGGTCGAACTGCCGTCAGGATAAAAACGCAGTACGCCGGAATTGGTTGCATTCCGATTGCTCGCGAGGGTCAAAAATTCAACCTTTAAGCTCGGCGGCAATGCTTGCACCGGGCCTTCGCCGACCCGATAGCGGCGGCTCGCGACGTCAATGGCGACCGAAACCGGGGTATCGCGCGCGATCGCCTCGGAGCGCGCCAGCCGCAATGTCGAAGCGAGCTTGCTAGCGGCTCCACGGACGCCGAGACCGCCACTCCAAGGCGGCCGGTAACCGACGATCAAAATCAAAGCAAGCCCGAGGATCGCCACGACGACGATCATTTCGAGGAGTGTGAACCCCGCTTGCCGGTCTCGCCTCTGGAGGATGATCGAGGCCACCAGCTACCCCACCAAATCGTTGAGGCTGAGCATCGTCGTGATCAGGGTGCCGACGATGCCGGCGACCGCCAGCCCCATTGTGACTGTGATGATCGGCACGGCTAGCGCGACGAGGCGCTGCACGGCGAGGCGCACCCGCTCCTCGTGGATGTCGGCGGCTTTGAGAGACAGCGCCGCGAGCTGCGCGGCTTCCTCGCCGAGCTGCACGAGATGCGCCGTCCGCGCCGGGAAAACTCCCGCTTCGCGCAGCGGACGCGCCAACCCTCGTCCGGCCTTTGCCTCAAGGGAAGCGCGTTCCACCGCCTCCTGGGCGACGGCATTGCCCAGCACATCCTTGACGAGCGCGAGTGCGGCGATCAGGGGAACGCCGTTTTGCAAGAGGGTGCCCAAAGTTCGGGTCAATCGGGCCGCGAGTGTTTCTTGCACCAGCGGGCCGACGATCGGCAGCCGGAGCAGCCAACGATCGATCCGTCGCCGCACGGCGGGATAGGCAATAGCGCGTCGGGCAGCCAAAGCAACTGCCGCGACAGTAATCAACGCCCACGGCGCGCCGGCGCCAACCACGTTACCCAGCGCGAGAAGGATTTGCGCCGCAACCGGCAATTGCGCCCCGGCTTGCTCGAATATCGGCGCGAATTGCGGCAGCACGT
>DASZLY010000271.1:0-8416 GCA_035552135.1 Allostellaceae bacterium
CTCGTCGAGGCTGTCGACGCGGAAGGCGACATGGCCGATGCCGCCGCCCTGGTCGGTAACCTCGCTCGGGATCAGCACGATCTGGTGGTGCTCCTCCGGGCTGTGGCTGAGGAAGATGAGCTCGCGCCCTTTGGCCGGGCCGGCGGTCAGCACGCCGCGGTCGCTGACGATAAAGCCCATCACCTCGGTATAGAATTTCTCCATCGCTTTCTGGTCGTGCGCGCGGATTTCGAAATGGCTGACGGTGTAGGTCATGGTTGGTCCCTTCGGCGGATTTGCCCGAATGATGCGCGAATCGGGCCTGCGGGAAAAGCCCTTGCCCGTCGCGCGCTTTGCCCATAAAGCGATGCGCCCGTTTCCTCTCGGCCGGAGAATACCGATGCCTGACTTCCCGAGCGCCGCCAGCCTCAAAGCCCTGACCCAGTGGGACACGCCGACGATCTGCAACGCGCTCGAGCTGACCAACCCGGACCGCCGCGCGTTCGGCTTCACGCGCCGGCCGGCGGTCGCCTGCTTTCCCGAGATGAAGCCGGTCGTCGCCTTTGCCCGCACCGCGCTGATCCGCTCGCGCGAGCCCAATGCGCGCGACCGCGAGAGCGCCGCCAAGATGCGCATCGGCTATTACGAGCACATCGCCGAGCAGCCGATGCCGTCGCTCGCGGTGCTGCAGGATATCGACGCACCCGACACCGGGTTTGGCGCGTTCTGGGGCGAGGTGCAGACCCATGTCCATGCCGGGCTCGGCTGCGCTGGCGTCATCACCGACGGCTCGGTGCGCGATATCGACGCGATGGCGCCGAACTTCATCGTGCTCGCCGGCTCGATCATGCCGAGCCACGCGCATGTTCATCTCGTCGAGTACGGCGGCACGGTCAGCGTCTTCGGCATGCTGGTATCGGCCAACGACATCATCCATTGCGACCGCCACGGTGCGGTGGTCGTGCCCCGTGACGCGGTCGAGAAGATCCCCGCGGCGGTCGACCTTTTGACCCGGCGCGAGAAGGTCGTGATCGAGGCGTCGAAGCAGCCGGGCTTCTCGATCGCCGATCTGCGCAAGGCGTTCGCCGAGCAGTCGGAGATTCACTGAACCTCATCGTCATTGCGAGCGCAGCGAAGCAATCTCCGTCCGTCCTGGCCCTTCGCGGATGGGGATTGCCGCGGCGCCTGACGGCGCTTCGCAATGACGATGAGCCTTATATCTCGACCTGGCCGCCGAGCTCGACGACGCGGTTGACCGGGATACGGAAGAACTCGGTCGCGTCGAGCGCCAGCTCCGACAGCAGCACGAAGAGCCGCTTGAACGGCAGCAGCCAGCGGCTGCGGCGGTTCGGCACGATTTTCTCGTGACCGACAAAGAACGAGGTGTCCATTAGGTTGAAGCGGAAGCCGCCGACCCGGCACAGCGCCAGCGCGCGCGGGATATCGGGTTCCTCGGCAAAGCCGTAGCGGATGCGTATGGTATGGAAATTCTGCTCGAAATGGCGGATTTCCAGCCGGTCGGCCTCGGGCATGCGCGGCACATCGGCGGTTTGCACGGTCATCAGCACGGTGCGCTCGTGCAGCACCTTGTTGTGCTTCATGTTGTGCAGGAGGGCCGCGGGCACGTTGTTGACCTGCGCGGTCATGTAGATCGCCGTGCCGGGCACCCGTGCCGGCCGGTCGGGGCGCAGGCTGGCGATCAGCATGTCGAGCGGCATGCCGCCGCTGGCGCGCTGGCGGGCGAGTTTCCCGCGCCCCCAGATCCAGGTCATCATGATCGCGTAGAGCGACAGCGCGATCACCAGCGGATACCAGCCGCCTTCGAGCAGCTTCAATAGGTTCGCGCTGAAGAACGCCAGGTCGACCACGAGAAACAGCGCAAAGAGCGGAATGAGCCGCCACAGCGGCCAATGCGCGCCGCGCCGCAAATGGGTGTAGGCGAGGATCGTTGTCACGGTCATCGTCCCGGTCACCGCGATCCCGTAAGCGGCGCCCAGCGCATCGGACGAGCGGAAGCCGAGCACCGTCGCGGCGACCGCGACCAGCAGCAGATTATTGATCGCCGGGACATAGACCTGGCCCATCTCGCGCTCGGAGGTATGCCGCACGTTCATGCGTGGGAGGAACCCAAGTTGCACCGCTTGGTGGGTCAGCGAGAACGCGCCGGAGATCACCGCCTGCGAGGCGATCACCGTCGCGACCGAGGCGAGCATGACGAGCGGCAGCACCGCCCATTCCGGCGCCAGCAGGTAGAACGGGTTCTGGATCGCGTCGGGGTGGCTGAGCAGCAGCGCGCCCTGTCCGAAATAATTCAACAGCAGCGCCGGAAACACAAAGCGCAGCCAGGCGCGGCGGATCGGGCCGCGGCCGAAATGCCCCATATCGGCATAAAGCGCCTCAGCGCCGGTCACCGCCAGCACCACGGCGCCGAGCAGCACAAATCCGGCGACCGGGTCCTGGCGGATCAGGTCGATCCCGTACCACGGGTTAAGCGCCCACATGATCGCCGGGTGCCGCGCGATTTCGCGCAGCCCCAGAATGCCGATCACCGTGAACCAGACGATGATGATCGGGCCGAACAGCCCGCCGACCCGGCCGGTGCCCCGGCGCTGGGCGATGAACAGCACAACCAGCAGTAAGAGCGTCAGCGGAATGACGAAAGGCTGCAACGCCGGCGTCTTGACCTCGAGCCCTTCGACCGCGCTGAGCACCGAGATCGCCGGGGTCAGCACGCCGTCGCCGTAGAACAGCGCCGCGCCGAACAGCCCGGCCCACAGCACCCAGCGATTGGGACCGCGGATCGTCGCGCGCAGCGCCAGTACCATCAGCGCGAGGATGCCGCCTTCGCCGCGATTGTCGGCACGCATCAGCACGATGACGTATTTGATCGTCACCACCAGGGTCAGCGACCAGGCAATCAGCGACAGCACGCCGTAGACCCGCGGCGCGGTCACCGAAGCGACGCCGTCGAAGCATTGCTTAACCGTATAGAGCGGCGAGGTGCCGATATCGCCGTAGACGACGCCGAGCGCGGCGATCGCCAGGCTGCGCCGGGTGCGCGCATGCTCTTCGCTCGTGATCGCAGCTTCCGGCGCCGCCGCCGTCTCGGCTGGCCGGTTGTCGGCTAGGTCATCCACGCCGGGCCGCGCTCTCAGTCGGGGTCATCGAGGTCGAAAACGACGCCGGCGATGATCCGATCCGAATGTGCACGCATCTCCTCCTCGGGGCGCCGGCTCGCGTCACCGCGCGCCGAGCGCGCCGTTTACTCCACCTACAATCCTTGTGCCAGGGCGATTTATCGCCGAGGCTCGTCGACATGTGGGAAACCCCGGCGCGATAAGTTCGAGCGATGAGTTTCGACCGATGAGCTTCGACCCGGGGGCGGTGCGCGCTTTCGAGCATGCCGGCTGGCAGAAGGCGGCAGCACAATACGCGGCGACCTTTGCCGCCGCGACGCGCGAGTTCGTCGCGGCCCTGCTCGACGCCGGGGCGGTGGGGCCGGGCATGGCGGTGCTCGATCTGTGCTGCGGCACCGGGGTTGTCGCCGGCGCGGCGGCGGCGCGCGGCGCCAGCGTCACCGGGCTCGATTTCTCGCCGGCAATGCTGGCCGAGGCGCTGGCCGCGCATCCCGTCCTCCGTTTTGTCGAAGCCGACGGCGAGGCGCTGCCGTTTCCCGATGGGTCTTTCGACGCGGTCGTCTCGGGCTTTGGCGTGCATCATGTGCCGCGGCCCGAGCGCGCCCTCGCCGAGGCGCACCGCGTGCTGCGGCCCGGCGGCCGCATCGCCTTTGCGACCTGGGCGGCGCCGGCCGAGAATATCGCCTGGCAGCTGCTGTTCGACGCGATCGCGCTGCACGGCGACCCGGATGCCGTAAAGGGGCCGCCTTCCGGCGGCGGGCTCGGCGGCGCCGAGACAGTGCTGCGGCTGCTGGCCGAGGGCGGCTTTGTCGCGACCGAGACTGAACTTGTGCGCCGCGAATGGCGGCTGGCCCAGCCCGGCGACCTTGTTGCCGCATTGCGCCGAGGCACGGTGCGCACCGCCGCGCTGATCGACGCGCAGCGTCCGGCGGCGCTGCTGGCGATCGAGGCGGAGATTGCCCGCCGCGCCGGCAGCCATCGCCGTGACGGCTGCTATTGCCTGCCGATCGCCGCGATCCTCGGCTGCGGGCGGCGATGACCCGGTCAGCCATGCATCTTGAGACAGGCGTGCTGATTATTGGCGCCGGCGGCGCCGGGATGTACGCGGCGATTGCCGCGGCGCGCGCGGGAGCGGAGCGGGTGCTGCTCGTCGACAAGAGCCTCGTCGGCCGCGGCGGGGCAACGATCATGGCGCAGATGACCGTCGCCGCGGCGCTCGCCGAGGAAAGCGACGACGATTGGCGCTGGCACCTCGCCGACACGCTCGCGGCCGGACGCGGCCTTTGCGACGAAGAACTCGCGGCAATCCTCTGCGAGGAGGCGCCGATCCGCATCCGCGAGATGGGCGACTGGCAGGTCGGCTGGGCGCGGCGCGACAGCGGCCGCATCGCCCAGGTCACCGCGCCCGGGCATTCGCGCCCGCGCTGCTGCTATGTCGACTTTCTCAACACTGGGCCGGCCGTCGCCGCGACCTTGCGCCGTCAGATCAGCCGCATCGAAGCGATCCGCCGGGTTAGCAACCTTGCCGTCACCGATCTGGTGGTCGATGACGGCGCGGTGACTGGCGCGGTCGCGCTCGATACCGCCAGTGGCGAGGCGGTGACGATCGCCGCCGGCGCGACAATCGTCGCCACCGGCGGCCTCACCCGCATCTACCGGCGCAACAGCGCCTCGGCCAATATGGGCGGCGACGGCTACGCGCTGGCGCTGATGGCGGGGGCGCCGCTCGTCGACATGGAGTTCGTGCAGTTCTTCCCGATCGGCCATCTCGCGCCGCGCCTGGTCGGCATGGACCCGATCATGTGGGATCCGTTCCGCTACAAGCTCGGCGGCCGGCTGCTCGACGGCGCAGGCAACGAGTTCCTCGCCCGCTACGGCAGCGACGAGACCGACGCCTACACGACGCCGCGCGACATCGCCAGCTACGCGATCACCCGCGAGGTCGCCGCCGGGCGAGGCTCGCCGCATGGCGGGGTGTATCTGTCGTTCGAGCACATTCCGCCGGCCGCCTTGCGCGCCGCCTTCGGCCCGGTGATCGAGCGGCTGGCGAAAAACGGCATCGACCTGGCGACGGCGCCGGTCGAGGTGTCGCCGATCGCGCATTACCACATGGGCGGGATCGTCGTGGACGCCCGCATGGCGTCGGCGGTGCCGGGGCTCTACGCTGCCGGCGAGGCGGTCGGCGGCGCCAACGGCGCCAATCGCCTCTCGGGCAACGCGATCCCCGAGGCGCTGGTGTTCGGCGAGCGCGCCGGGCGTTTCGCCGCGAGCGTGGCCCCCGCCGCGGGATGGCGTGCCGGCGCGGCGGTCGCGGCCGTGACTCGGCTGCGCGAACAGGCCGACGGCCGTTCGGGCGATGTTTCGGCGGCGGCGCTGCTCGACGAGCTGCGGACCCTGATGTGGGACGCGGTCGGGCCGCTGCGCGATGCGGCCGGACTTGCCCGCGCGCTTGCCCGTCTCGGCGAGATGCGCGGAATGCTGCCCCATGTGGCGATCGTACCCGGACGCGAGAGCAACGCCAGCCTCGCCGATTGGTTCGAGCTGCGCGCGAGCCTTAGCGCCGCCGAGGCGGTGACCCGTGCCGCGCTCGCCCGGCGCGAAAGCCGCGGCGCCCATCAGCGCGGCGATTTTCCCGCCAGCGATCCGGCCTTCGCGCGCAGCCAGTGCGTCGTCATGCGCGACGGCGCGATCGCCGCGAGCCTCGCGCCGTGAAAACCGCGACGCTCCGCATCCGCCGCGGCGCCGCCGGCGAGGCACCGCGCTACGACGAGTTCGCAGTGCCGTTCGAGGAGGGCGCGACGGTGCTCGATGCGCTGATCTGGATCCGCGCGCAACGCGACCCGTCGCTGGCGATCCGCTACAGCTGCATCAATGCCAATGTCTGCAAGGAATGCACGATCGCGGTCGACGGCCGGGTGGTTTATGCCTGCACGACCCGCCTTGTCGCCGGACGGCCGATGGTGCTCGACCCGCTGCCGGCCAAGCGGCAGCTGCGCGACCTCGTCAGCGAGACGCGGCCGCCGCGCGAGCGCCTGGCTTAACTTAGGTTGAATCCCGGCGTGCACGGTTGGGTAGCA
This sequence comes from Allostellaceae bacterium, assembly GCA_035552135.1. Taxonomy (GTDB): domain Bacteria; phylum Pseudomonadota; class Alphaproteobacteria; order ATCC43930; family CGMCC-115725; genus DATARH01. The sequence goes on from DASZLY010000271.1 coordinate 6,194, forward strand.
TGGCAAAGCCGTGCTACTCATCGCGGACGAGGCCGCGAAAACGGGGACACGCCATGGCGAAAAGCGCGCTTACCCAGCTTCAGGACCAGATCGAGGCGGTGCGCCGCGAGGCCTACGCGGCCGGCTACGCCGCGGCGATGCAGGCAGTGCGCGACTTCGCCGGGCGGCCGGCAACGAGCACCGCCGACCAGCCGGCGCGCCGCGGACGCCCGCCCGCGGCGGCACAAGCGGCGAAACCGGCGCCACGTCAACAGAGAGCGCAGGTCGCGACCCGGCGCCGGCTGCAGCGCGGCGGCAACGCCCGGCTGATCGCCGAAATCCTGCAGGGGATGCCGTCCGGCACGGCGCGACCCGCGGAAATCCGAGCGGCGCTGCAGCGCGACAAGGGGATTGCGATGGCTTTCACCTCGATCCGCCACGCGCTCGGCCAGCTCGCCGCGCGCAACGAGGTCGAGGCCGATGGCGACGGCAAGACCTGGCGCTATTTGGGCGGCGGGTCCTGATCGCGCCAATTCCGTCATTCCGGGGCGCTGCGCAGCAGCGAGCCCGGAACCCAGCACACAGCGCATCTTTATTAGAGTGTCGCCTCCGTGTGATCTCAGCCTGGCCGCGTTCATGGGTTCCAGGCCTGCCCCTTTGAGGCATCCCGGAATGACGCTGGTGTGAGCCGGCTTCCGCCGGGTGGGTTAGGCCGCGCCAGGCATCGGGACGGCCGCCCGTGCGAGCGCGTCGGCGCGGGTGTTCTCGGGGTGGCCGGCATGACCGCGCACCCAGAGCCACTCGACCCGGTGCGGCGCGGCGGCGGCGTCGAGGCGCTGCCACAGATCGACATTCTTCACCGGCTTTTTGTCGGCGGTGCGCCAGTTGCGGGCCTTCCAGCCGGGCAGCCATTGCGTGATCCCGTCGCGCAGGTACTGGCTGTCGGTGTGCAGGCGCACCTGACACGGCCGCTTCAGCGCCTCGAGCGCCATGATCGCCGCCATCATTTCCATGCGGTTGTTGGTGGTCGCCGGATCGCCGCCCGACAGCTCCTTCTCGGTGTCGCCGTAGCGCAGGATCGCCCCCCAGCCGCCGGGGCCCGGGTTGCCGCGGCAGGCGCCGTCGGTGAAGATGTCGACCGTCCGCGGCCCAACTATTGGAGACTCGGGCGCCATCGCCTTAGACATCGATGCCATAGCCGGCCGGGTCGGTAATGCCGCGGTGAAACCGCAGCTTGCGCAGATATTCGAGCGGGTCCTTCGGCCGCACCAGCGCGCCCGCGGTCTGGTTCAGCCAGTCGTAGAGCCGGGTCAGCAGAAAGCGCAGCGCGCTGCCTTGCGCCAGGAGCGGCAGCGCGGCGATCTCGGCAGCGGAGAGCGGGCGCTCGGCGCGGTAGTGGCCGACCAGCAGCCGCGCCTTGGTGACGTTGAAGTCGCCGTCGGGCTCGAAGCACCAGGCGTTGATGCAGATCGCCAGATCGTAGGCGAAGGCGTCGGTGCAGGCGAAATAGAAGTCGATGAGGCCGGACAGTGCGCGGCCGTGGAAGAACACGTTGTCGGGGAAGAGATCGGCGTGGATAACTCCGCTCGGCAGGCCGCGCGGCCAGACCGTTTCGAGGCCCGTCAGCACCTCGGCAAGCTCGGCGCTGAGCCCGGGCAGCACCTCGTCGGCACGCGAGGCGCAGGCGACGTAAAGCCGGTGCCAGCCGGCAGGCCCGAGATCGTTGGTCCGGGTCATCGCAAAGGCCGCGCCGGCGCGGTGCAGCCGGGCGAGCGCGGCGCCGACCCCGGCGCAGTGGAACGGCTCGATGCGGCGCGGCCACATGCCGTTGAGAAACGTCACCAGCGCCGCCGGCCGGCCGCACAGCTCGCGCAGCGCACCGCCGTCTTTCGTCCGCACCGGCGTCGGGCAGGCGACGCCGTGATGCGCGAGGTGGTCCATCAGCGAGATGAAGAACGGCAAATCGGCCGGCGCGACACGCTTTTCATAGAGCGTCAGGATGAACTGGCCAGCCTCGGTTCGCAGCAGGAAGTTCGAGTTCTCGACGCCCTCGGCGATGCCCTTGCACGAGACGACCTCGCCGATGTCGTACTCGCCGACGAACTGCCGCAGCTCGTCGTCATGGACGTCGGTATAGACCGCCATGCGCGCCGGGCCGCCGACGTCAGGCGCTGAGCGCGCGCGGCAGGTTGAAGACGACCGTCTCCTCGGTCACCGTCACCTGCTCGATGACGACGGTGAAGC
>DASZLY010000272.1:0-5888 GCA_035552135.1 Allostellaceae bacterium
CGGCGGGCCGGTCGCCGACAGCGCCACCGCCTATTGGGGCGTCGGCAGCTATTTCGGCAGCGCCCGCTCGCAGAACGCCAAAGGGCATCTGCTCGGTCATGTCTACGACCTCGAGCAGGGGCTCAGCGCCACCAACCCCAACCTGCGCAGCTACGCCACCAACGAGCGGCAGAATTTCCACATCGACCGCGCCGACCTCGTCGCTTTGCTCTGCCTCAGGCGCGCGAAATCCGGTGGGCTCTCGACCCTCGTCAGCTCGATGACCGTGCACAACGAGATGGCGAAGCGGCGGCCCGACCTTCTGGCGCGGCTCTACGCGCCGGTGCCGATCGACCGCCGCGGCGAGATCCCCGAGGGCAAAGGCCCGTTCTACGAGGCGCCGGTGTTCAACCCGTTTGCGGGCCCCGACGGCCGGCAATCGGTCTCGGTGCTCTATTCGCGCCTGCATATCGGCTCGGCGCAGCGCTTCCCCGAGGCGCGCCGCCTGACCCCGGAGGATTACGAAGCGCTCGACATGCTGATCGCGCTGGCCGGCGACCCGGAATTGCGCCTCGACATGGATTTCCAGCCCGGCGACATCCAGCTCCTGCACAACCACACGATCCTGCATGGCCGCACGGGCTACGAGGACTGGTCCGATCCCGCGCGCAAGCGCCATTTGCTGCGGCTCTGGCTGTGCCCGCCCGACGCGCGGCCGCTGCCGCCGATCTTCGCCGAGGCCTATGGCCGCGTCACCATCGGCGACCGCGGCGGCATCATCTGCCAGGGCACGCGCCTCCACGCGCCGCTGGAGCCGGGCTGAGCCGCCAGCGGCTCAGGCAGGGTCTCAGCGCGCCGCGAGGAGCCGCGGCGCCGGCCGCGAGAGGAGGGCGATATGCCCGCCCGGCTGCCCGTTCGGCGGGCCGGGGCAGGTCCAGGCGGCGTGGGGCACGAACGAATAGAAGTGCCCCGAGTTGCACGCCGACTGGCAGGCGTCGACGCTGGCGAGGCAGGTCTGGTGCATGCGCGTCTTGTCGAGCGGCGGCACGCCGGGGTCGTGGTTGATGAGGCACTCGCACAGCCCGCCGGCGCCGCCGGGGATGATCAGCGCGCTCGGCGAGGTCGGGGTTGGGCCGGGTTGGCCGGTCGAAGCCGGTGCCGTGGTCATCGTCTGCTGCGGCTGCAGTCCTGGCACGAGTTGCGGCTGGGCCGTTTGCTGCGGCTGCGGGCCGCCCTGCTGCGCTGCCGCCGGGCGCGGCGGCTGCACCAGCACCGGGGTCGGCGGGGCGACCAGCTGCGGCTGCTGCAGCGCCGGGTTCTGCGCGCCGGCCGGCAGCGTCGAGCTCGGGGTTTGCGCCAGTGCCGGCTGCACCGCCAGCATCGCCGCGATCGCCACTATCAGCTTCGAGACCGCCTTCATCGCCTCACCCCCGCCATCCTGCCGCGCCAGCATCGCATCTTTCGATACGGCAAGCATGTTACGACATGCAACGTGGGATTTCATCACCGCGCAGCACGCCAACGCTGCGGCCCAGGGCATGATATTCGGCGGCGTGGTATAAAGAGCACTTGTTGCGGGAGTTGCCGGTATGCCGAAAACCCTGAGCCGGACCCAGATCGCCGCCTATGAGCGCGACGGCTACCTCGCGCCGCTGCGGGTGATGATAGCGTCGGAGGCGCGCGCGCTGCGCGGCACGCTCGAATCGATCGAGGCCGGGATGGGCGGCCCGCTGCGCGGCGATATTCGCCACAAGGCGCATCTCCTCTTCCCGTTCCTCGCCGAGCTCATTCGCCACCCGGCGATTCTCGACGCGGTCGAGGACCTGCTCGGCCCCGACATCCTGTGCTGGAACACCAATTTCTTCATCAAGGAGGCGGAGACGCCGTCCTTTGTCTCCTGGCATCAGGATTCGACCTATTGGGGTCTGTCCACACCCGATGTCTGCACCGCCTGGGTCGCGCTGACGCCGAGCAACCTCGCCAACGGCGCGATGGCGGTGATCCCCAAGACCCACACGATCGACCAGATCCCGCATCGCGACACGTTCGACCGCCACAATTTGCTGACGCGCGGCCAGGAGGTCGCGGTCGAGGTCGACGCGCGCGAGGCGGTGCCGCTGGTGCTCGAGCCGGGCGAGATGTCGCTGCACCACGTGCGGTTGGTGCATGGCTCGCCGCCCAACCCGTCGCCCGATCGGCGCATCGGCTTCGCGATCCGCTACATCCCGACCGCGATCCGCCAGATCGAGGGCAGCGACAGCGCGACCTTGGTCCGCGGCGAGGATCGCTACGGAAATTTCGAGCTCGAGCCGCGCCCGGAGCGCGACATGCAGGACGACATGCTGGCGCTGCACCGCCGCCTCACCGAGCGCGCCGCGCAAATCCTCTATCGCGGCACCGGGGTCGATAATTTCAACGACCCGCGCGCGGCGCGCGGCTAGCGCGGTGATTTGAGGACTTCGCGAAGGCAGTCCCTCGCGACGGCTATGATATAATGCATTTAGCTTCAGAGGGTTGAATAATTAAACGCATTATTGCTGCCGCAGCGGTTTCAAGTCTTGAGTCTTAATAATCTGCTGGGCTGCGACAAGATATCGGTAATGGAACGTGCCCGATTAGTACCCGTTCCGCTTTTATTGGCGATGCGCAAAATGCGGCGGCCGCCAGTTGCCGGTGCTTTAGCGCAATGCCGCAAGTACGGGAGAAGTGAAATGGCTACTTATATGGAAACTGCCGCAATGGCAACCGACACCGAACCGGTCGGTTTGTTTACTGAAGGAGCCGCGGGTATTGCGGCGATTGTGCTTTCGATTATTGCGCTTGCCGGTGTTTCATCCGTGGCCTTGGCCGCGGTCGCGACGATCGTGATCGGCGTCGGCCTGATGGTCCAGGGTTTCAACACCGCGGCCGAAAACATGCGGCTGCCGCTGGCCGGCGGCGTTGCCGAGTTCGGCGGCGAGGTCATGGTCGAATGCCTGGGCGGCGGGGCCGGCATCGTGCTCGGCGTGCTCGCGCTGATCGGGCTCGGCTCGGGCCCGCTGCTGTCGGCGGCGCTGATAGTCTTCGGCGGTGCTCTGCTGCTGAGTGGCGCGCTCGCCACGCGGTCGCGGCTCGCGGTGCCCGCGCCGGGGGCGGCGCAGGCGATCGCCGCGCCCGGCTCGGCGGCAACCGGGAGTGTCGAGTTGCTGCTGGGCGTGACGGCGGTGGTTCTCGGCATCCTGTCGCTGACGCTGACCGCAGCCCACACGGCGACACTGCTGCTGGTCGGCTTCATCGTCGTCGGGGCGGCCTTGCTGATCGTCAGCGCGACGTTTGGCGCGGCGCTGATGCGGGTATTCGCGACGACAGACCGCTTTGCCGCCGAATGACGCGAAGCAAAATGGAAGGCTCACGCCGTTCGCGTGAGCCTTTCGTGCTGCGCACCGGCGGATTAAAACGTCGGTCGGCAACGGAGCTGACCCGATGAAGCGCTATGTGGGAGGCCGCAGCCTGGCCGGCGCCCAGGTCACGGTCGATGGCCGGCCGCTCGACCCGCGCTACGATCTGAAGCGCCTGTCGCCGGCCGGCTTCGAGTGGACCTATGAAGGCAATGGCCCGGCGCAGCTTGCCCTGGCGCTGCTCGCCGACCATATGGGCGACGATGTCCGGGCACTGGCGCTCTACGACAGCTTCATGCGCGCGGTGGTCGCCGATCTCGACAATTCCTGGGAGCTGACCTCCGCCGATATCGATGCCGCGCTCGCCGCGCTTTAAGCCGGCACCTTCACCCGCTTCTTGGCGGCGAGGAACTTGCGGTTCATCTCGATCCGCTGCTCGTCGGTGAAATTGTCTTCGACGTCGGCCCAGATGTTCTTTTCCTCTTCCTCGACGTGATGCTCGACGAGCTCCTTGAGCACTTTGGCGGCGGCCGAGAATTCCGGCGACATCGCTTCCTTTATCTTGCCGAGCGAGGCGAGTGTCTTGTCGCCGAGGCCATGTTCCAGGTAGCCCTCCTCGGTATGCGTCTTCTGCTCCTTGCCGCGCAGCGCGCCGACCGCATCGTAGACGATCTTCTCTTCGGCGCGCAGATGCGGCACCAGCGCTGCCTTGATCGCGGTGAGCAGCTTCTTGCGCTCGGCGGCGCTGTCGCTCTCGACCAGCCGTCCGAGCAACTCGGCCACGTCATTGTGGTCCTGTTTCAGCGTGTCGAGGATATCGGCGTCGGCATCGTCCGGCTCGGTGCCGGACATGGTCTTTTTCAGCCTGTCGATCATGCTCATCGCGCAGTCCTCCGAATTGGCGTGCAGGGTCAACGCGGGCGTTGGGGCAGGGTTCCGGCATGCGTCGCCGCGGGTTTCCGCGCGGCGCGGCCGGGATTATATTCTGCAGAACCGCCGTGCCCGGAGGAGTTCGCCCCGATGATGACGCCGCGCCAGGAAGCCTTCCGCGCCGATTACCGTGCCCGCATCTCGCCGTGGTATTCGGGGCTCGTGCATGTCGTGCTGATCGCCTTTATCGGTATCCTGACGATCTGGTACGCCGCGATCCACGTGCACAACCCGACAGGGGTCGAATGGCTCGTCGTGCCGGTGGTCTTCCTCGGCTGCAACATCTTCGAGTGGGCGCTGCACCGCTTTCTGCTGCACCGCCCGGTGCCCGGCTTTATGGGCATCTACAAGCGGCACACGCTGGCGCATCACCAGTTCTTCACCGACCACGAGGCGACGATCGACGACGCCCGCGATTTCCGCATCACCTTCTTCCCGCCCTACGCCTTCACGACGTTCATCTGCATGTCGGCGGCGGGCGGCGCGGTGCTGAGCCTGCTCTGGTCGGCCAATGCCGGCTGGCTGCTCGTCTGCACCACGGCGGCCGTCTACCTCAACTACGAGTTCTTCCACTGGGGCTGCCATGTGAAGGACGACCGCATCGTCCGCCACATCCCGTTCATGAACACGATCCGCCGGCATCACATCGCCCATCACAACCAGTCGATCATGATGGGCACCAATATGAATCTGACCTATCCGGTCGCGGACTGGCTGTTCGGCACCAGCGATCTCGACCGCGGCCTCATCGGCCATGTTTTCAATGGCTATGATACAAGATTCGTAAAGCGGAACCTGAAGAAGGCGCGCGCGACAGCCGCCGATTCCCGGCTCGGCCAGACGGCGCAAAAGGCGGCCTGAATGGCGATCAACCTGCCGCAGGCGCATCTCAAACGCTCGATGCCGTCGCTGATCGGCGGCATCTTCTCGGCGGTCGTGATTTTTGTGCTGTGGCTGCTGCTGTTCGGCACCGGCAACATCGCAACGATCGTGCTCGGCGCCGTCATCGCCGGCGGTATCGGCGTCTGGATCAGGCTCGCCGATCTATGAGCTGGGTGGTGAGCGCTTTGTCGTCATTCCGGGGCATCGCGCAGCGATGAGCCCGGAATCCATGAACGCGGACCGCAGGGTAGAAGGTACGAAGATGTTTGTGCCCCAATCAGTGGCCGTCCATGTTCATAGGTTCCGGGTTCGCGGCAATGCCGCGCCCCGGAATGACGACTAAAGCAAGGGCTACGATCATGCCGCGTCTCATCCGTACTTCCCGGATACCGACACGATGGCGATCGAGCTCCGCCCGTGGCCGGGCGCGGCGGGCAACCCGGTCAATGCCGGCGGCGAGGACTCGGACGAAGACCTCGTCATTCACTATGCCGCCGACGGAGAGCCTTGGCTGTGGGAGATTGAGCACGCCTCGGTGCATCCCGAGCATATCGCCGCCGCTCTCGAACAAATCCGCAAGCTGAGCGCAATCGCCGCTTAGCATCCGACTTTCCGATTTCCCCCTGGTCCGAAGGTTCATCCGATGAAAATCTCCACGATCCGCACCGGCATCGTTCATCTGCCGGCCGACGAGCCGCTCGCCGGCGCAGCCGCCAACCC
>DASZLY010000273.1:0-6467 GCA_035552135.1 Allostellaceae bacterium
AGCGATATGAAAATGTATAATAAGGGGTAATTGACGAAGCAAACTTGTTAGACTATCTGAATCACGTCAGCAGGCGGTGTTTTGCGCCTGCCCGGAGGGCGGCGACGTGGCTCAGGTGGTCGAGAATTTTACCGGCGGCAAGCTGTCGAAGGCCGAGACCGTCAAGCAGCAAAGCCGCCAGTTGCGCGGCCATCTCGCGCGCGACCTCGCCGACACCGCGACGCCGTTCGACGGCGAAGGCTATTCGCTGCTCAAATTCCACGGAATTTACCAGGGGTATGATCGCGACAGCGCGACCGAGCTGAAGCAGGCCGGCGCGTCCAAGCACTATCAGCTCATGGTGCGCGTGCGCATTCCGGGCGGACGGCTCAAGGCGGCGCAATACCTCGCGCTCGACAAGATCGCCGGCGACTACGCCGACGGCTCGCTGCGGGTGACGACGCGGTCCAGCATCCAGTTTCACGGTGTCGTCAAATCCGGGCTCAAGGCGACGATGGGCGAGATCAATGCCGGGCTGCTGACAACGCTGGCGGCGTGCGGCGACGTCGTCCGCACGGTGACGACCTCGCCCGCGCCGCTCCGCAGCCGGGTGCATGACCGGCTCGAGGCCGATGCGCGGCTGCTCGGCACGGCGCTGCTGCCGACGAGCGGCGCCTACCAGGAAATCTGGGTCGACGGCACGCCGTGGAGCGCGGAGCAGGGCAAGGACGAGGCGCCCGATCCGCTCTACGGCGAGCGCTATCTGCCGCGCAAGTTCAAGATCGGCGTCGCGGTGCCCGAGGACAACACGATCGACGTGCTGACCAACGATCTCGGCATTGTCGCGCTGTGGGATGGCGCGGCGGGAGAAGAGCGCCTGGCCGGCTACAATTTCTTCCTTGGCGGCGGTCACGGCGCAACGCATAACAAGCCCGAGACCTTCCCGCGCATGGCGAGCGCGGTGTGCTTTGTCGAGCCGGGCGATCTGGTCGAGGCGGCGAAAGCGGTGGTGCGGCTGCATCGCGATTGCGGCGACCGGGTCAATCGCCGCCATGCGCGGCTGAAATACGTCATCGCCGAGCGCGGCGAAGAGTGGGCGCGCGCCCGGCTGTCGGAGGATCTGGGCAAGGAACTGGAGCCGGCGCGGCCGATGGCGCGGTTCCAGGTGCCGGACTATCTCGGCTGGCACGAGCAGGGCGACGGCAGGCTGTTTCTCGGCCTGCCGGTGACGAACGGGCGGATCGCCGACGGCGACCGGGCGAAGCTGCGCACCGTGCTGCGCGAGATCGTCGCCGACTACGGCGCCGACCCGATCCTGATGCCGAGCCAGGACATCCTGCTGTCGGAGATCGCGCCGGCCGACCGCGCCGCGATCGAGAAGAAGCTGCGTGCCTATGGTGTGCGGTTTGGCGACGAGTTGGCGCCGGCGGAGCGCTGGGCGCTCGCCTGCCCGGCGCTGCCGACCTGCGGCCTGGCCCTGACCGAGGCCGAGCGGGTCAGCGAGATGCTGGTCGCCGAGATCGTCGAGCGCATGGCGCGCTGGGGCGTCGAGGGCGAGCGGCTGTCGATCCGCATCACCGGCTGCCCCAATGGCTGCGCCCGGCCGTATAGTGGCGATATCGGCATTGTCGGGCGGATTCCCGGTTTCTATTCGATTTATGTCGGCGGCGATTTCGAGGGGACGCGGCTCAACGAGGTGGTCGCCGAGCGTATCCGGCTGGGCGAGGTCGCCGATGTGCTCGACCCGCTCTTTGCGCTCTATGCCGCGTCGCGCCGGCCGGATGAGGGGTTCGGCGATTTCTGCCATCGCGCCGGCGTCGCCCGGCTGCGCGAGGTGTTGCTGGCGACCCGCGCCGAGCCGCGCGCCGCGGCGGATTAACGGACCGCGGGCATCCCGCCCGCACGCAGGCGAGACGCCTGCGGTCCATAAAAGAGCCGGCCCGATCGAAACCGGGCCGGCTCTGTCGTTCGCTAGCCGCTGTTAGCGGTAATAGCCCGGAGGCGGGGGCGGCGGGGCATAGGCCGGGGTGCTGGCCACGCCGGCGGTCGCGCCGACACCGCCGCCGACCGCGGCGCCGACCGCCGCGCCCGGGGCGCAGCCGATCGGGATCGTCACGATGCAGCCGATGACCGCGCCCGTCGCGGCGCCGCTGGTGCCGCCGGCGACGGCATTGGCCGCCGGGTCGGGGGTCTGCGCGAAAGCCGGGACGCTCACTGCCAAGCCGGCGGCAAGGGCAACGGCGCTCACAATCTTTATGTTCTTCATTGCTCAACTCCTTTTCAAACGCCCGGGCCGCTATTTGCGGCGACCGGGGCGGACCATTTTATATTCACAAACACACCTATGATAATTTTGATCCCATTTTGATTATCGTAAGTTATTGTAACGATACTTGGCGTTTTGTGTAGGTTTGCAACCGGTGCCGAGCGGGCGTCGCGCGCATGGCCGGTGTGCTGTATGCTCGGCGCCGGCGGCAAGCGGAGATAGAAGATGGGCATTACCGTCGCGATCATGGCGCAGGGCACGATGGGCGCCGGGGTCGGCAAGCGGCTCCACGAGCGCGGCGCGCGCGTTAAGACGCTGCTCTCGGGCCGCAGCGAGGCGAGCGCCGGGCGCGCCAAGGCGGCCGGGATGCAGCCCGCCGCCGACGAGCGCGACCTGTTGTCGGGCGCCGACTATTTCCTCTCGATCCTGCCGCCCGACCAGGCCGAGGGGCTGGCGGCGCGGCTCGCGCCGGCGCTGCAATCGCTGGCCAAGAAGCCGGTCTATGTCGATTGCAACGCGGTCAGCCCGCAAACCGCCGGGCGCGTCGCGGCGATCCTCGAGCCGACGGGCGCCGCCTTTGTCGACGGCGGGATCATCGGCGGGCCGCCGCGCGAGGGCTACAGCCCGGCGATCTACGCCGCGGGGCCAGATGCCGAGCGCAGCAAGGAGATCGGCGATTACGGCATCGACTGGCGCATCATCGACGGGCCGGTGGGGGCAGCGTCCGGACTCAAGATGTCCTATGCCGGGATCACCAAGGGCACCACAGCGATCGCCGCCGCGATGCTGTTGGGCGCGGCGCGCTTCGGCTGCGCCGAGGCGCTGATCGCCGAGCTGTCATCCTCGCAGCCGGAGATGCTCAAGCGCATCCAGCGCGGCATTCCCGGCATGTACGATAAGGCCTATCGCTGGGTCGGCGAGATGCAGGAAATCAGCGATTTCCTCGAGGCGAACGCGCCCAGCGCCGAGATGTATCGCGGCATCGCCCGGCTCTACGAGTTCCTCGCCGCCGCCGAGGCGGAAGACGCGCCCGGCACCGACAACGCGATCAAGACGCTCGACCGCGCGCTGGGGCGCTAGCGGCGGGGGCTACGCCTGGAATTAGGGTGGTAAACGCAAACGCGGGCGGCGTTGCCGCCGCCCGCGTTCTGGCTAGGACCAGGCGGTCCTAGTAGCCGTAGCCGTAATAACCGCCGTACGGATAGCCGTAATACGGGTAGCCGTACCCGTAATAATACGGGCTGGAGGCGATCGCCGCGCCGGCTAGCGCGCCGGCGGCCAGGCCAAAGCCGAGACCACCGAAGCCGCCGCCATGAAACCGGCCGCCGCCACCGTGCCAGCCGCCGCCACCGCCGTGCCAGCCGCCGCGCGCATAGGCGCTGGTGGGGACGGCGCTAAGGGCGACCGCGGCAACAACGGCGCTGGTCAGCGCCAGGGCACGGCCGGTTTTCTTCAGTTGGAACGTCATATCCCTTCTCCACTTCCCGCGGGCGCCGATCCGGCAGGATCGATGCCGCGTTGCTAATAGGAGAACGGCGGCAAGGGAAGACCATTCCAAAGAAACGCAACGCTATCGTATATTTTTAGGCTGCCAGATATGCGTTCGCGCTGGGGATGAGTGATGCGCCGGTTACCGGCGGCGACCTCCGCTTGCGCGGAGATCGCTCAAAAACGGCGGGATCAGCCCTCCGCCACCTTGTGGCCGGCGAGATGCTCCAGCACCTGGACGAGGCCGGAATGGTCCCAGCCCTTGCCGCCGAGCGGCGTCGCGGCGTTGAACAGCTCCTGCGTCGTCGCGGTGTTGGGGAGGGATACACCCATCACGCGGGCGCCTTGGAGCGCCAGGTTCAGGTCCTTCTGGTGCAGCTCGATGCGGAAGCCGGGCGCGAAGGTGCGCTTGATCATGCGCTCGCCGTGCACTTCGAGGATGCGCGAGGCGGCGAAGCCGCCCATCAGCGCCTGGCGCACCTTGGCCGGGTCGGCGCCGGCCTTGGAGGCGAAGAGCAGCGCCTCGGCGACCGCCTCGATGTTGAGCGCGACGATGATCTGGTTGGCGACCTTGGTGGTCTGCCCGGCGCCGACCTCGCCGACCAGGGTGATGTTCTTGCCCATCAGCTCGAACAGCGGGTTCACCTTGGCGAAATCGCCGTCCGAGCCGCCGCACATGATGGTGAGGCTGGCCGCCCGGGCGCCGACCTCGCCGCCCGATACCGGCGCGTCGACATAACCGCAGCCCTTCTCGGCGACTTTCTTGGCGAATTCCTTGGTCTCGATCGGCGAGATCGAGCTCATGTCGACGACGATCTTGCCGGCCGAAAGCCCGCTGACGACGCCGTTTTCGCCAAACAGCACGTCGGCGACGTCGGGCGTGTCGGGCACCATGACGATGACGATCTCCGACTGCTCGGCGATCGACTTCAGCGTGTCGCAGACCGTGGCGCCCGCTTCCTTCACCGGGGCCGGGCAGGTGCGCTTGCCGTAGACATAGAGGTGGTGCCCGCCCTTGATGAGGTTGAGGGCCATCGGATGCCCCATGATCCCCAGACCGATAAAGCCGACCTTCATGACATGCCTCTTCGCTGCGCGGGATGCTGTTGCCCGCACAGTGCTACAGGGGCGGCGGCGGCTCAAGCCGCGCGACGCATCGCTGCAACCGGCGGCCGGGGAAACCCGTATTGGCGAATGCTAGCGCGCTATGTGCGCGCGGCGGTACATAGTGGCGTCTGTTGCCGAACTGGCGGTGCTTGGAGGGTTGCATGGTCCGCGCCTTGTCGCTTGTCCTCGTTCTGGTGTTCGCCGGTTTGACGACGGCCGCCGCCGGCGCCGCCGAATACGAGTCGAAAGACCTCTCCGACGCCGGGATCGAGTACCGGCAGGATCTGCTCGACCGTATCCCCGCCAACAAGCGCCAGCCCGGCCTCATCGTGCGGCTGCGCAAGGACGCCGCCGACGAATACCGGGCAAAGCGCTACGATCGGGCGGTCAGCGATCTCGAAAGCGCGATCGCCAATGGCGCCGATGACGGGCTCGTCTGGCTGCGCCTGGCGCAGGCGCAAATCGCCAACTCGGGCGAAGACCACGCGATGGCGAGCGCCTACAACGCCTATCGCAAATCGGTCGACCCGGTGGAGCGCGGCAACGCCCTCTTCATCATCGGCCAGGATTTCGACCGGCACGACAAATACAAGGAAGCGCTTGCCGCGTTCGCGGCGGGGCTCGGCTTTACCGCGTCGCCGGCGACCGCTACGCGGGTCGACCAGCTGAAGGAGCTGGTGGCGTTTCGCGTCATCAAGGTCGACGTCGAATCGGAAGCCGAGACCGCGCGCGCCTGTTTGCGCTTCAACGAGCCGATCGCCACCAAGGGCGGCGTGTCCTACGGCGCCTATGTGCGCACCACGCCCAATCTCGACGGTATCGTCACCGGGCACGGCGACACGATCTGCCTCGAAGGGCTGAAGCACGGCCAGACCTACCAGCTGCAGCTGCTCGCCGGCTTCCCGGCGGAAAGCGGCGAAAAAACGCTCAAGGATTTCCAGAGCAATGCGGTGATCCCCGACCGCAAGCCGTCGATCAGCTTTTCCGGTACCGGCTATGTGCTGCCGCGCGAGGGCAGCGCCGGGCTGCCGGTGACGACGCTCAACCTCGACCGGGTCAAGGTGCGCATCCTCAAGGTCAACGAGCGCAACCTGGTGCCGAGCCTCGACAGCGAAAAGCTGACCTCGACCACCGGCGACGACGATGTCGACAGCCTCGCCAACAGCTCGGGGAGCCTCGTCTGGCGGGGCGAGATGGCGATCAAGGGCGAGCGCAACAAGGCGGTGTCGACCGCGATCCCCTTGAAGGACATTCTCAAGGACAAGGGTCCCGGGGTCTATCTCGCGGCGGTGGAGCGGGCCGACGTCCGGGAGGGCGAAGACACCGACATCCAGACCAACTGGATCCTTGTCTCCAATCTCGGGCTCACCGCCTATCGCGGCTCGGACGGGCTGGCGGTCGCGGTGCGCTCGCTCGCCGACGCCAAGCCGGTCACGGGCGTCACGCTCAAGCTTTACGCGCACAATAACGGCGAGCTCGCCAACGCGGCGACCGGGCCCGACGGCATCGCCCGCTTTGCCGGCGGGCTGCTGCGCGGCAAGGGCGGCGACGAAGCCTATGCGGTGATGGCCTACGGCCCCGACGGCGACTTCAACTTCCTCGATCTCGGCCGCTCGGCCTTCGACCT
>DASZLY010000274.1:0-1835 GCA_035552135.1 Allostellaceae bacterium
GGCAAGGGCGGCTCGATGCACATGTTCAGCAAGGAGAAGAACTTCTTCGGCGGGCACGGCATCGTGGGTGCGCAGGTGAGCATTGGCACCGGGCTGGCGTTCAGCAACTGGTATCGCGGCAACGACCGGGTGAGCGTGACATATTTCGGCGAGGGCGCGTCCAACCAGGGACAGGTCTTTGAAAGTTTCAACCTCGCCGCGCTGATGAAGCTGCCGGTCGTGTACGTGATCGAGAACAACCGCTACGGCATGGGCACCTCGATCGATCGCGCCTCGGCGTCGAAGGACCTGTCGAAGAACGGCGCGCCCTGGGGCATCCCCGGCATTCAGGTGGACGGCATGGACGTGCTGGCGGTGAAGCAGGCCGGCGTGCAGGCGGTGGCGCATTGCCGCGCCGGCAACGGTCCCTATTTGCTCGAAGTGAAAACCTATCGCTATCGCGGCCACTCGATGTCCGACCCGGCGCGCTATCGCACGCGCGAGGAAGTGCAGGAGATGCGCACCCAGCATGATTGCATCGAGAATGCGCGCCACAAGCTGGAGGCGCTCGGCGTCGAGGAGGCTGCGCTGAAACAGATCGAGGATGACGTGAGGTCCATCGTGCAGGAGGCAGCCGCATTCGCCCAGGAGAGTCCGGAGCCGGATCCGTCCGAGCTATATACGGATGTGCTGCTGGAGGGCTGAGCGATGTCCACGCAAATCCTGATGCCGGCGCTGTCGCCCACCATGACGGAGGGCAAGCTCGCCAAATGGCTGAAGAACGTCGGCGACGAGGTGCATGCCGGCGACGTCATCGCCGAAATCGAGACCGACAAGGCGACGATGGAAGTCGAGGCGGTGGACGAGGGCAAGCTGGCACAGATCCTGGTCGACGAAGGCACCGAGGGTGTCGCCGTCAACACACCGATCGCGGTGCTGTCGGCGAATGGCGAGGACACCAGCCAGGCCAGGCCTGCCCCCAAGCCGCAAAGTGCGCCGAAGCAAGAAGCGGCGCCGACCCGGCGGGCCGATGCCGAGGAACCTGCCGCGATCGCGGAACAGGGCGCGCAGGGGCAGCGCAAGCCGGCGGTGGAAGCGGCGCCGACGCCCGAGAAAGATTGGGGGCCGAGCAAACCGATCACCGTGCGCGAGGCACTGCGCGACGCGATGGCGCTGGAATTGCGGCGCGACAACAGCGTGTTCCTGATCGGCGAGGAAGTCGCGCAATACCAGGGCGCCTACAAGATCAGCCAGGGCCTGCTGGAGGAGTTCGGTCCCAAGCGCATCATCGACACGCCGATCACCGAACATGGTTTTACCGGCATGTCGGTGGGCGCGGCGCTGAACGGGCTGCGGCCGATCGTCGAGTTCATGACGTTCAACTTCGCCATGCAGGCGATGGATCAGATCATCAACTCGGCGGCCAAGACGTTGTACATGTCGGGCGGCCAGATGGGCTGCCCGATCGTGTTCCGCGGCCCAAATGGCGCGGCCGCCCGCGTCGCGGCGCAGCACTCGCAATGCTATGCGAGTTGGTATGCGCATGTGCCGGGACTGAAGGTCGTGTCGCCGTGGTCGTCAGCCGACGCGAAGGGATTGCTCCGCGCGGCGATCCGCGATCCGAACCCGGTCATTTTCCTCGAGAACGAAATCCTCTACGGCCAGACCTTCGACTGTCCGACCGACGATGAGTTTATTCTCCCGATCGGGAAAGCGAAGATCGAACGCGCCGGTGACCGCGTCACCATCGTTGCGTTCTCCATCATGGTCGGCGTGGCGATGAAGGCGGCCGAGGTGCTGGCGGCGGAAGGGATCGAGGCCGAGGTGATCAACCTGCGCTCGCTGCGTCCGCTGGA
>DASZLY010000275.1:0-4757 GCA_035552135.1 Allostellaceae bacterium
ATGCTGACCCGCGGGCCGCAGCCGGGGATATCGATATTGACCGCCATGTCGGGGCCGATCTCGCCGATATACATGCGGCCCTCCTTGCCCGGCTCGAGATAGAGGCCGGAGGGGCGGTGCATGTTGTTCCACTGGCCCTCGTACTTGCCGTTGCCGTCGAACACCTGGACGCGATGGTTCTCACGGTCGGCGACAAAGACGAACCCGTCATGGTCGCAGCACACATTGTGCGCGATGTTGAACTGGCCGGGGTCGGTGCCGGGTTCGCCCCATGACATGCGCAATTTGCCGTCGAGGGTGAATTTATGGACGCGCGAATTGCCGTAGCCGTCCGAGACGAAAATGCTGTCGCCGTCGGGCGACATCGCCGTGTGGGTGCAGCGGTGGAACGGCTCGCCGGACATATAGGGCGCCGCCTTGCCGGGAACGCCGATGGTCAGCAGCACCTTGCCGTCGAGCGTGCACTGGCGAACCGTGTGATCGCCGTCGTCGGTCAGCCAGATCGTCCCGTCGGGCGCCATGAAGACGCCGTGCGCGCGGGGAAACATGCCCTCGCCCCAGGTGCGCAGCAGGTTGCCGTCGCGGTCGAAGACGCACATCGGGTGCTGGCCGCGGTTGAAGGCATAAACATTGTCGTTCGCATCGACGCCGACCGCGGCGACGTCGGCGTTGAACTCCATGCCGGGCGGCAGTTTCGCCCAGTTGTCCTGTACCTCGTAGCGATAGCCGTCCGTGCCCAATACGACCGCCATGGCGTTTGCTCCTCCGCAAGGTTTTCGTAGGATAGGGCGATGGCCAGGCTCAGCGTCAACCTCAACAAGATCGCGCTGCTGCGCAATTCCCGGCGCACCGGCGTGCCCGATGTCTTGGAGTTCGCGCGGCTCGCCTACGAAGCCGGCGCCGAAGGCATCACCGTGCACCCGCGGCCCGACGAGCGGCATATCCGCGGCAGCGACGTGCCGGCGCTCGCCGAGCTCATGCGCGATTGGCGGCCGCACTGCGAACTCAACATCGAGGGCTACCCCGACGACCGCCTCTTCGCGATCTGCGACGCGGTGCGGCCCGAGCAATGCACGCTGGTGCCGGACGGGCCGGGCGTCCTGACCTCGGAAGAGGGCTGGAAGCTCGACAACAAGGACACGCCGCTCGTCCGCGCGTCGGTCGCGCGGCTGCAGGCGATAGGTGCGCGGGTGATCCTCTTTGTCGACCCCGACCCCGATATCGTCGACCGGGTGCCGGGCTCGGGCGCAGATGGGATCGAGATCTACACCGGCGGCTATGCGGACGCGTTCCGCCGCGGCGACGACGCCGCGATGCTCGATTCCTGCGTGCGCACCGCGGCCCGCGCGGCAGAACGCCGGCTGGTGGTCAATGCCGGGCACGACCTCAACCTCGACAACCTGCCGGCGCTGGTCGCGGCGCTGCCGAGCCTGGCGGAGGCCTCGATCGGTCACGAGCTTACCG
The DNA here is from genome assembly GCA_035552135.1 of Allostellaceae bacterium. Taxonomy (GTDB): domain Bacteria; phylum Pseudomonadota; class Alphaproteobacteria; order ATCC43930; family CGMCC-115725; genus DATARH01. The sequence goes on from DASZLY010000275.1 coordinate 1,465, forward strand.
CCGACGCGCTCAAGATGGGCTGGCAGGCGGCGGTGCGGGCCTACAAGGCGGCGCTCGCGGGAAACTAGGCCGGCGTTCTGATCGGGCTGAGCCGCGCCGGCAGCGCGATCGTCGCCACCAGGGTCAGCGCGGCGATCACCACGGCGAGCAGATAGGCATGGTGCGCGGCGACGCCGACCGCGTCGGCGAGCTGCGTCAGCTTCTCGGCGCCGAGCGTCTCGCGCGTTGCCGGGTCGAGCATGCGGTTGACGAGCTCGCCCGAGCCGGGCAGCAGCCGGTCGACGCCGTAATTGAGGATCGCGCCATAGGAGGCCGCGCCCACCGACATGCCGAGCATGCGCATGAACATCTGCGAGCCGGTGCCGATGCCGCGCTCGTGAAACCCGACATTGGCCTGGATGGCGACGAGATAGGTCGTGTTGCCGAAGCCCATGCCGATGCCGGAGATGAAGGCCGCGGTCGCCGGCCACAGCCAGAAGCTGCCCGGTTGCAGCATCGCGAGCATCGCCGCCGCGATAAGCAGCGACAACCCGCCGATCGAGGCGGTCAGGCGGTAGGAGGTACGGATCATCAGCCGCCCGGCGGCAAAGGCGGCAAACATCCAGCTAACCGACTGCGCGGCGATGACGATGCCGGCGACTCCCGGGCTCTTGCCCATGACGCCCTGGACATAGGTCGGCAGCAGCGCCGAGACCGCCATCGATGTCGCCGAGCCGCCGAACCCGCCGAGATTGCACAGGGCGACGACGCGGCGACGCCACAACCCGATCGGCAGCATCGGCTCCGCGGTGCGGCGCTCGTGCCAGTAAAGCAGCACGAGCGCGACGAGTCCGGCGGCGATCAGCCCCGCGACCTGGATGTGCTCGAGCCCGCGCCCTTGCACCAGCGCCAGCATCAGAGCGCCGACACCCAACACCAGCAATGCGCCGCCGAGATAATCGATGCTGTGCTCGCGCCGTTCGATCCGCTCGGGCAGGAACAGCGCGTACATCGCCATCGCCAGCACGCCGATCGGGAGATTGACCCAGAACACCACCGACCAGTGCACATGCTGCACGAGATACGCGCCGAGCGCCGGACCGACGACCGCGGCGAGGCCGAAGACAGCCGACGTCCAGCCCTGCACCCGGGCGCGCTCGGCGGGGGTGTAGATGTCGCCGATGATCGTCATCGAAATCGGCTGGATCGCGCCTGAGCCGAGCCCCTGGATCGCCCGGAAGCAGATCAGCATCTCGGCCGAACGGGCAAAGCCGCACAGCGTCGTGCCGCAGAGGAACAGCGTCGTGCCGAAAAAGAATACGCGCTTGCGGCCGTATATGTCGGCGAGCCGGCCGTAGAGCGGGATCGTCACCGCCATCGTCAACAGCGGCGCGGCGAACACCCAGCTGAACAGCTCGAACCCGCCGAGGCTGCCGATGATCGTCGGCAGCGCGGTCGCGACGATGCTGCTTTCGACCGCAGGGATAAAGGTCGCGATCAAGGCGGCGATCAGGACCAGCCCGCGATGCGGCACGATGACGGCCGGCCGCTGCTCGGCGACGGTCTGGTCCAAACGCTTCTCCCCGCCTGCCTCGGTTTTGGGCAGGACGCGCAGAGTATGGCGCGCGCGCAGGTGCGACAATCGAGCGATACGGGAAGCTGGTTTGCGTCCCTTCCGTCATTGCGAGGAGCCCGAAGGGCGACGCGGCAATCTCCGCCCACAAGGGTCAAGACGGATCGAGATTGCTTCGCTACGCTCGCAATGACGACGGGGAGAGGGGACGGCGATGCTCTACGATCTGCTGCTGACCGACGGCGAGGTGCTCGACCCGGGCGCCGGGCTCAAGGGCCGGATGGATGTCGGCATCGCCGGCGGCAAGATCGTCGCGGTCGGGCCGAGCCTGCCGCGCAACGAGGCGCGGGCGACGCTCTCGGCCAAGGACAATTACGTCATGCCCGGCCTCGTCGACATCCACGCCCATGTCTTTGTCAACGCGCACGACATGGGCGGGCGCACCGACCATTTCTGCCGGCATAGCGGCGTCACCACGCTGTGCGACGCGGGAAGCGCCGGCTCGGCCGGGTTCGCCGGGCTGCGCCAGCTGCTCGACCACCAAGTGCGGACCAGGGTGCGGGCCTTCGTCAACCTGTCGGCGATCGGCATTATCGGCGGCGCGCGCGGCACCGGCGAGCTGGCGCATTTCCCCTATGCCGACCCGGAAGGCTGCGCCCGCACGATCGTCGAGAACCCCGATCTGGCGATCGGCGTCAAGCTGCGCTTCGGCCCGGGGCTGGTGTGGGAATACTCGAACGAGCCGGTCAAGCTGGCGCGCAAGACCGCCGACATGGCGGGCGGCGTGCCGATGATGATGCACATCACCGATTCGCCGATTCCGCTCCCCGACCTCATCGAGCCGATGAAGCCGGGCGACATCGTCACCCACTGCTATCACGGCCGCGCCAACGGCATCATGGGCCAGGAAAAGCAGTTCGTGCTCAAGGAGGTGGTCGAGGCGCAGCGCCACGGCATCATCTTCGACTGCGCGCATGGCCGGAACCATTTCAGCTTCCGGATGATCGAGAAGGCGCTCGACCAGGGCTTCCTGCCCGACACGATCTCCACCGACCTGACGATGACGACCGCGACGCGCGGCCCGGTGTGGGACATGCCGACGACGATGTCGAAGCTCTTGCATTTCGGCATGTCGCTCGACGACATCGTGCTGCGCGCGACGGCGCGGCCGGCCAAGATCCTCGGCTATGAGGGCACGGTCGGCACGCTCAAGCCCGGCGCCAACGCCGATATCAGCGTCTTCGAGCTGCGCGACGGCAATTTCGAGCTGATCGACAGCGAAGGCGACAAGATCGCCGCCAAGCGCCGGCTGCTCGCACAGATGACGCTGCGCGACGGGCGGGTCTGCTACGCGCGCCCGGAAGGGACATGAACCCGGACGAGTCGCCGACGCTGCGCCGCATTCGTGCCGCCGGTACGCTGCGCGTCGGGACGACCGGCGACTACACGCCGTTCAGCCTGCTGCGGCCCGATGGCGGGTGGTGCCGATATCGACATGGCGCACGACCTCGCCGTGCGGCTCGGCGTCGGCATCGAATTCGTGCACACGGTATGGGTCGGGCTGCTCGACGATTTCCTCGCCGATCGCTTCGATATCGCGATGGGCGGGGTGACGGTGACGGCGCCGCGGGCCGAGAAGGCGCTCTTCTCGGTGCCGACTTTTGTCGACGGCAAGCGGCCTTTGTGCCGCCGGGAGGACCGCGAGCGTTTCATCAGCATCGCCGCGATCGACCAACCCGGC
>DASZLY010000276.1:0-11303 GCA_035552135.1 Allostellaceae bacterium
AGCCCGGTCGGCGTCTCGCGCCCGAAGCGCAGCCGCAACAGCGCCTGCGAGCGCACCAGCCCCGCCGCGCCCCCGAACAGCGCCGGGTCGCCGGTCACGTCCGACTCGTAGACGACGGCCTTGTCCTCGCCGAACAGCGCCTCGACCGTGCCTGCCGGCAGCAGGTGGATGCCCTGGACGTTGAGTCGCGGCGCGATGCCCGCGATGTTCTCGACCGCGATCGTCACGACATCGACATCGAGCAGGACGGCGAGATCGGTGGTGACGATTTGTAGAAGTTGACCAAAACTGGGCGCGGCAAGCACCGTCAGCGCCGCCTTGTGCACTCGGCCCTGGCTCGCCAGATTGCCGCGGCTGACCGCGATCAGATTGCGGTATTCGAGATTGACCCGATTGAGCTCGCGGCGCTGCCGCTCGTAGAGGAAATGCTGAAAATCGACCACCCCTTCACCGATCTCGCGGCTGGGCGGGCGCAACAGGCGCAGCGCCTCGGGATGCTCGTCGAGGAAATCCGGGTGCCGGCGCAGATAGCCGACGACTTCGCGCGCATCCAGCTCGCGCGCGGCTTCGGCGCGCGCCGCGGCGGCGCGGGCCTGCCCTGTCTGGTCGCGCGGATGGTCGGCCATTCGGTGTTCCGGTCCCTCCATTGCGCCACGGCAAGCGGCCGGCCGGCGCAGTGCGGAGTGTAGCCGATGGCCGATGCCCCTGCCAGCCTTGCCGCCCCGGCTGACCCGAAAGCGGGCGGCAGACGGCTGCGCGTGCTGCTGCCGGTGCCGCTGCCGGCGGCCCTCGATTATCGCGCGCCCGAGGGCGAAGCGGTGCCGGAACCCGGACGATTCGTTCGGGTCGATCTCGGCCCGCGCAAGCTGGTCGGCGTTGTCTGGGACGGCGAGGGCGAGGACGGCAACGTGCCCGAGGCGCGCCTGCGCCCCATCACCGAAACGCTGCCGACGCCGAAACTGCCCGACGCGCTGCGCCACTTCATCGACCGCGTCGCGCAATACAATCTGGCGCCCCCGGGCGCGGTGCTGCGCATGGCGATGAGCATCGAGGCGGCGCTGCTGCTGCCGGCCGCACGCCGGGTCTGCGCGATCACCGCGGCCGGGATCGCCGCGCTCGCCGCGCCGCCGGCGAAAACCCTCACTCCGGCGCGACGGCGCGTGCTGGAGACGCTGCGCGACCTGCCCGCCGAGACGGCGGCAGAGATCGCCCGGCAGGCCGGGGCCGGCGCCGCGGTGGTGCGCGGGCTCGTCGCCGCCGGGCTCGCCGCCGAGCATCTCGCGCGGCCGGCGCCGCCGCGCATCGAGGAGCCCGATTGGCGTTCGCCCGGCCCCAACCTGTCGCCGGCGCAGGCGCGCGCCGCGCAGCGCCTGGTCGAGCGCGTCGAGGGCGGCGGGTTTCAGGTCAGCGTGCTCGACGGCGTCACCGGCTCGGGCAAGACCGAGACCTATTTCGCCGCCATCGCCGCCGCGCTGGCGCTGGGCCGCCAGGTGCTGGTGCTGCTGCCTGAGATCGCGCTGTCGGCGCAATGGCTCGAGCGCTTCCGCCGCCGCTTCGGCACCGCGCCGGTCGAGTGGCACTCCGATATCGGCCAGACGCAGCGGCGCGACGCCTGGCGCGCGGTCGCCGACGGGCGGGCGCGCGTCGTCGTCGGCGCGCGCTCGGCGCTGTTCCTGCCGCTGCCGGAATTGGGGCTCATCGTCGTCGACGAGGAGCACGACCCATCGTTCAAGCAGGAAGACGGGGTCTGTTACCAGGCGCGCGATATGGCGGTGCTGCGCGCGTCCCTGACGCAGATCCCGATCGTCCTGGTGTCGGCCACGCCGTCGCTCGAAACCGTGGTCAACGTGTCGCGCGGCCGCTACGAGCGGGTGCACCTGCCCGAGCGCCATGCCGACGCATCGCTGCCCGCCGTGTCGCTCGTCGACATGCGCCGCGAGCCGTTGCCGGCCGGCCGCTTCCTGTCGCCGCCGCTGGTCGCGGCGCTGGACGAGACGCTGGCCGAGGGCGAGCAGGCGCTGCTGTTCCTCAACCGTCGCGGCTATGCGCCGTTGACCTTGTGCCGCGCCTGTGGCCATCGCTTCCAGTGCCCGAGCTGCACCGCCTGGCTGGTCGAGCACCGCTTTATCGGCCGGCTGCAATGCCATCATTGCGGCTATTCGACCGCGGTGCCGCGCTTCTGCCCGGAATGCCTCGCGGCCGGGTCGCTGGTGCCGTGCGGGCCGGGGGTCGAGCGCCTCAAGGAAGAGGTCGCCCAGCGCTTTCCGCAGGCGCGTGTCGCGCTGATGGTAAGCGACCTGCTGCCCGGGCCGCGCGCCGCCGCCGAGCTCGCCGACGCAATGGCGGCGCAACGCTACGACGTGCTGATCGGCACCCAGATAGTCGCCAAGGGACATCATTTCCCGATGCTGACATTCGTTGGCGTGGTCGACGCCGATCTTGGCCTCGGCGGCGGCGATCTGCGCGCCGCCGAGCGCACCTATCAGCTGCTGCACCAGGTCGGCGGTCGCGCCGGCCGCGCCGAGCGGCCGGGCCGGGTGCTGATCCAGACCTACATGCCCGAGCAGCCGGTGATGCGGGCGCTCGCCGCCAACGACCGCGATCGCTTTCTCGCCGCCGAGGCCGAGCAGCGCCGCGCCGCAAACCTGCCGCCGTTCGGGCGCATGGCGGCGCTGATCGTCAGCGCGCCCGACGCCGACGCCGCCGATTTCGCCGCCCGCGCGCTCGCTCGCGCGGCGCCGCATATGCCCGGCGTCACGGTACTCGGCCCGGCGCCGGCGCCGCTCGCCGTGCTGCGCGGGAGGCACCGCCGCCGCCTTCTTGTGCAGGCCGAGCGCCGGGTCAATCTCCAGGCGGTGCTGCGCGAGTGGCTGGTCAAGGTGCGAGTCGCCGGGTCGACCCGCGTTCAGGTCGATATCGACCCCTACAGCTTTCTCTGATGCATGTCACGTGTGCGAACACCTAAGCCCTTGAATTAATGAAAACTCGTGCGGTTGCGCGAGGTTGCGAAACATGTTACCAACCGCGCGGATCTCGCGGGGCGGAGCCATGTGGCTCGGCCTCCAGGTCGTTTTGAGCCGAGGTCCATACGGGCAATGTCGCGACCCACCGCTCCCCGGCGCGCAGATCGAGGATCGTCTCCCTTTGGCTGCTGAATCGACAGGCATTTCCGGCCTGGCAGAACGTTATGCGGCGGCGCTGTTTGAGCTTGCGGACGAACGTCACGCGCTCGACGAAGTCGCCGGCGATTTGCGCGAGCTGCGCGCGATGCTGACCGGGAGCGCCGACCTGACCCGGCTGGTACGCAGCCCCGTCTTGACCCGCGCCGAACAGGGCAAAGCGATGGCGGCGATCGCCCAGGACGCGAAGCTGTCGAAGCTGACCGCCGATTTCGTCGGGGTTGTCGCGGGCAATCGCCGGCTCTTCGCGGTGCCGGCGATGATCGAGGCCTATCTCGCCAAGCTCGCCGAGCGGCGCGGCGAGGTCACCGCCGAGATCACCGCGGCGCAAGCCTTGAGCGAGGCACAGCAGAATTCACTGATCGACCAGCTTCGCCGCGTCGTCGGCAGCCGGGTGGCGATCGACGTCACGATCGACCCGAGCCTTCTCGGCGGCCTGGTGGTCAAGATCGGCTCGCGCCTCGTCGACGGATCGTTGAAAGGCCAGCTGCAGCGCCTGCAGCTGAGCATGAAGGGCATTGGGTAAGGGGACCACCATGGAAATCCGCGCGGCGGAAATCTCCGCCATCCTCAAGCAGCAGATCGCGAGTTTCGGCAGCGAGGCCGATGTCGCCGAGGTCGGCCAGGTGCTGTCGGTCGGCGACGGCATCGCCCGCGTCTATGGCCTCGACAAGGTGCAGGCCGGCGAGATGGTCGAGTTCCCGAACGGGACGCGCGGCATGGCGCTCAACCTCGAAACCGACAATGTCGGAGTCGTGATCTTCGGCGACGACAGCGGCATCGGCGAGGGCGACACGGTCAAGCGCACCGGCGCGATCGTCGACGTGCCGATTGGCCGCGGGCTGCTCGGCCGGGTGGTCGACGGGCTCGGCAACCCGATCGACGGCAAGGGGCCGCTCACCGACGTCACACGCAGCCGCGTCGAGGTCAAGGCCCCCGGCATCATCCCGCGCAAATCGGTGCATGAGCCGGTTCAGACCGGATTGAAGGCGATCGATTCGCTGGTGCCGGTCGGCCGCGGCCAGCGCGAGCTGATCATCGGCGACCGGCAGACCGGCAAGACCGCCGTGGCGATCGACACGATCCTCAACCAGAAGGAAGTGAACGCCGGCGACGACGAATCGAAGAAGCTTTATTGCGTTTACGTCGCCGTGGGGCAAAAGCGTTCCACTGTCGCCCAAATCGTCAAGACGCTGCAGGATTACGGCGCGATGGAGTATTCGATCGTCGTCGCCGCGACCGCATCGGAGCCGGCGCCGCTGCAATTCCTCGCCCCCTATACCGGCTGCACGATGGGCGAGTTCTTCCGCGACAACGGGATGCACGCGCTCATCATCTACGACGATCTGTCGAAGCAGGCAGTGGCCTATCGCCAGATGTCGCTGCTGCTGCGCCGCCCGCCGGGCCGCGAAGCCTATCCGGGCGATGTGTTCTACCTGCATTCGCGGCTGCTCGAACGCGCCGCCAAGATGAGCGACGCGCACGGTGCCGGCTCGCTGACCGCGCTGCCGGTGATCGAGACCCAGGCCGGCGACGTGTCCGCCTACATTCCAACCAACGTCATCTCGATCACCGACGGCCAGATCTTCCTCGAAACCGAGCTGTTCTATCGCGGCATCCGCCCGGCGATTAACGTCGGCCTGTCGGTGAGCCGCGTCGGCTCGGCGGCGCAGATCCGCGCGATGAAGCAGGTCGCCGGCCGCATCAAGCTGGAGCTGGCGCAATACCGCGAGATGGCGGCGTTCTCGCAATTCGCCTCCGACCTCGACGCGTCGACCCAGCGCCTGCTGGCGCGCGGCTCGCGCCTCACCGAGCTCTTGAAGCAACCGCAATTCTCGCCGGTTCCGGTCGAAGAGCAGGTGGTGGCGATCTTTGCCGGCACGCGCGGCTTTCTCGACGGCGTCGGGATCAACGATGTCGGGCGCTTCGAATCGTCGATGCTCGGCGAACTGCGCTCGTCGAAGCCCGAGCTGCTCGGCGCGATCCGCACCGAGGGCGCGATTTCCGAGACTTCGGAAAAGGCGCTCAACGAATTTCTCGGCAATTTCGCCAAGACCTTCGCGTAGGCGCTGATGCCCAGTCTCAAGGACCTGCGCAACCGCATCCGCAGCGTCAGGTCGACCCAGAAGATCACCTCGGCGATGAAGATGGTCGCCGCCTCGCGCCTGCGCCGCGCGCAGGAGCAGGCCGAGGCCGCGCGCCCCTATGCCGAACGCATGGAGCGGGTGCTGGGGTCGCTGGCGGCGCGCATGTCCGGTCTCTCCGGCGGGCCCAGGCTGCTCGCCGGCACCGGCCGGGACCAGGTGCATCTGCTGGTGGTCGCGACCTCGGATCGCGGCCTTGCCGGCGGCTTCAACGCCACGATCCTGCGTGAGGCGCGCCGCCAGATCCGCACCTTGCTTGCCGCCGGCAAGGAGGTGAAAATTTTCACCATCGGCCGCAAGGGACGTGACGGGCTGCGCCGCGACCATGCGCGGCTGATCGTCGGCAGCCTGACCGATATCGGCCGGCGGCGGCTCTCGTTCGAGGAAGCGCGTGAAGTTTCCCAGCGCGTTCTGGCGATGTTCGAGGCTGGCGAGTTCGATGTCTGCACGATCGTCTTCAACCGCTTCCAGTCGGCAATGACCCAGATCGTCACCGCGCAGCAGCTGATCCCGTTCGCAGCGCCAAACGCCGCCCTGGCGCCGGCAAGCGAAGGCGGCGCGATCTACGAGTTCGAGCCCGACGAGGAGGAAATCCTCGCCGAGCTCTTACCGCGCAATCTCGCGGTGCAGATCTACACCGCGCTCTTGGAAAACGCTGCGAGCGAGCAGGGCGCGCGGATGACCGCGATGGACAGCGCGACCCGCAATGCCGGCGATATGATCAACCGGCTCAACACCGTCTATAACCGCTCACGCCAGGCCGCCATCACCAAGGAGCTGATCGAGATCATCTCCGGCGCCGAGGCGCTTTAACCTAGGGATCGAGTGAACATGGCCAGCAATATCGTCGGTTCCATCACCCAGGTCATCGGCGCGGTCGTCGATGTGCGCTTCGAGGGCGAGCTCCCTTCGATCCTGTCGGCGCTGCATGTCGACAATGGCGGCAACCGGCTGGTGCTCGAAGTGGCGCAGCATCTCGGCGAGAACACGGTGCGCACGATCGCGATGGACACGACCGACGGGCTCGTGCGCGGCGCGCAGGTGGTCGATACCGGCAGCCCGATCATGATGCCGGTCGGCCCCGAAACCTTGGGCCGCATCCTCAATGTGATCGGCGAGCCGGTCGACGAGAAGGGGCCGGTCAACACCAAGATGCGCTCGCCGATCCACCGGCCCGCGCCCGAGTTCATCGAGCAGTCGACCGAGGCGGAGATCCTGATCACCGGGATCAAGGTCGTCGACCTGCTGGCGCCTTACGCCAAGGGCGGCAAGGTTGGCCTCTTCGGCGGCGCCGGGGTCGGCAAGACCGTCATCATCATGGAGCTGATCAACAACATCGCGAAGGCGCATGGCGGCTACTCGGTGTTCGCCGGCGTCGGCGAGCGCACCCGCGAGGGCAACGACCTCTATCACGAGATGAAGGAATCCGGGGTCATCACCGAAGACGGTCCCGGCTCGAAGGCGGCGCTGGTCTACGGCCAGATGAACGAGCCGCCGGGCGCGCGCGCCCGCGTCGGCCTGTCGGGCCTCACGCTCGCCGAGTACTTCCGCGACGAGGAAGGCCAGGACGTGCTGTTCTTCGTCGACAACATCTTCCGGTTTACCCAGGCGGGCTCGGAAGTATCGGCGCTGTTGGGCCGCATTCCCTCCGCGGTCGGCTATCAGCCGACCCTCGCCACCGACATGGGCGCGCTGCAGGAGCGGATTACCACCACCAAGAAGGGCTCGATCACCTCGGTGCAGGCGATCTACGTGCCGGCCGACGATTTGACCGACCCAGCGCCGGCGACGTCCTTCGCCCATCTCGACGCGACGACCGTGCTGTCGCGGCAGATCGCCGAGCTCGGCATCTACCCGGCGGTCGACCCGCTCGATTCGACCTCGCGCATGCTCGACCCGCGCGTCGTCGGCGACGACCACTACCAAGTCGCGCGCGACGTGCAGCGCGTGCTGCAGACTTACAAGTCGCTGCAGGACATCATCGCCATCCTCGGCATGGACGAATTGTCGGAAGAGGACCGACAGACTGTCGCCCGCGCCCGCAAGATCCAGCGCTTCCTGTCGCAGCCTTTCCATGTCGCCGAGGTGTTCACCGGCAGCCCGGGCGTGTTCGTCAACCTCGACGACACGATCAAGGGCTTCAAGGGCATCGTCGCCGGCGAATATGACGAGATGCCTGAGGCGTCGTTCTACATGGTCGGGACGATCGAGGAAGCGGTCGAAAAGGCTCGCAAGATGGCCGGCGAGGCGGCGTAGCCCAGATGGCCGACCGCGTGCAATTCGAACTGGTGACGCCGGAGCGGCTGGTGCTCTCGACGATGGTCGAGATGGTCGTCGTGCCCGGCACCGAGGGCAATTTCGGCGTGCTGCCCGGCCATTCGCCGCTGATCTCGACGATCCGCCCGGGGATGATCGAGATCTACGAGACCCGCGCCGCGGTGAGCGAGCGCGTGTTCGTGGTCAGCGGCATCGCCGAGGTGACGCCCGAGCGCTGCACCGTACTCGCCGAGGAGGCGATGGACCCGGCGACGCTCGACCGCGCCGCGACCGAAGCCGAGCTGCAGACGGTCGAGGGCAACCTACCGAGCTTGCGCGACCAGGTCGCGCGCGCCTCCGGCACCGAACGCGACCGGCTCGCCGCCGAGCTGCGCGGTCTCGAGCACCAGCAAGCGATCGCCCGCGCCAAGCTCCAGGCCCTCGCTGCCCAGACGCATTAGCGACAGTTCCGCCATACGGTTCTTAGACGCGGCTCTGCGGGGCGCTGCTGAAGAATGCGGGAAGTTTGAGGATGGCATAAAGAAACTCCCTCATCCCGAGGGGCTTCGCGCAGTGAAGCCTCGAAAGACGCAACCCGCCATTCCCGCTAAGATGCGCGGGTGATCCTCCGCCGGACGATCTTTGCCGCTGCCGCCCTGTTGCCGATGCAAGCGATGGCCATGCGCTTTGCCGACCTCGTCTACCAGGAGGGCGTGCTGTCCTGGCCGGGTGGATCGACGCGCGCGGCGTGCGGCACAGGCGGCATCAGCACAGCCAAGCGCGAAGGCGACCATGCGAGCCCGGCCGGCAGATTTCCGCTGCTGCGGGCGTTCTATCGCCCGGACCGGCTCGCCGCGCCGCACACGGCGCTGCCGCTCGCCGCACTCGATCCGCATGACGGCTGGTGCGACGACCCAGCAGACCCGCGCTACAATGAGGCTGTCACCCTGCCCTATCCGGCGAGCCACGAGGAATTGTGGCGCGCCGACGGACTCTACGATCTCATCGTCGTCATCGGCTACAACACCGCGCCGGCCGTCCCCGGACGCGGCAGCGCGATCTTCCTGCATTGCGCCGCGCCCAATTTCGCCGGCACCGAGGGCTGCATTGCGATCGCGCGAGAGGCGCTGATTTCGTTGTTGAGCTTGCTCGGGCCCGGCAGCACGATAACGATCCGAGATTAATCCCCTTGGCCGAGCTTGCCCGGGGGGCGATTTTGGCGGCGAGGAGGACGACAATGGGTCTGGCGGTGGCGATCCAGATGGATCCGATCCACACCATCAATATCGACGCCGATTCGACCTTTGCGCTGGCGCTGGAGGCGCAGGCGCGCGGGCATGCCCTCTACCACTATCTGGCGACGGCGCTGACCCTGCGTGGCGGGCGGCTGTTCGCCAAGGGGCGCAGCCTCGAAGTGTTCCGGCAATACGGCGCGCATCACAAATTCGGGGACGACGAGGAGCTCGACCTCGAAAGGCTCGACGTCATCCTGATGCGGCAGGACCCGCCCTTCGACATGGCCTACATCACGGCGACGCATCTCTTGGAGCTGCTGCCGGCCACGGGGCCGCTCGTCGTCAACGACCCGGCCAGCGTGCGCAACGCGCCCGAGAAGCTGTTCGTGCTGCGCTTCAAGGAGCTGATGCCGCCGACGCTGTTGACGCTCGACCGCGACGAGATCAAGGCGTTCTGGGACGAGCACGGCGAGATCATCCTGAAGCCGCTGTTCGGCAATGGCGGCGCGGGGATCGTCCATTTGCGGCCGGGCGACGACAATCTCAACTCATTGGTCGAGATGTACCAGCAGATGTACCGCGAGCCTATCATGGTGCAGCGCTACATCCCGGAAGTGCGCCAGGGCGACAAGCGCATCGTGCTGATCGACGGCGAGGCGGCGGGCGGGGTGCTGCGCGTGCCGGCGGCAGGCGAGTCGCGCGCCAACCTCCATGTCGGCGGCCGCGCGGTAAAGACCGAGCTCACGCCGCGCGAACAGGAAATCTGCGCCGCGATCGGCCCGACCCTCAAGGAGCAGGGGCTCTTGTTTGTCGGGATCGACGTGATCGGCGACTACATCACCGAGATCAACGTCACCTCGCCGACCGGCATCCAGGAGATCGGCCGGCTCAACAACGACAATCTCGCCGCCAAGATCTGGGACGCGATCGAGGCGAAGGTCGCCGCGCGCGCCGAGCGGCGGCCGGCGTAGAGGAGAACAGGCGATGCCCGATGCAGGTGGCTATGAGCGCGGGCGGCGGCCGTTGCCGCCCAAGAATGTCTTTGGCGAGCGGCTCGACGAGTGCTGTGCGAAGCCGCTGACCGGCTTCTACCGCGACGGCGCGTGCAACACCGGTCCCGAGGATGCCGGCGTGCACACGGTGTGCGCGCAGATGTCGGCCGAGTTCCTCGCCTTCTCCAAGGCCGCCGGCAACGATTTGTCGACCCCGATGCCGCAATTCGGCTTTGACGGCCTGAAGGCAGGCGATTGCTGGTGTCTGTGCGCGGCGCGCTGGAAGGAGGCGTTCGACGCCGGGCACGCGCCGCGCATCAAGCTGCAGGCGACGCACGAGGCGACGCTCGACATCGTGCCGCTCGACACCTTGAAGAAGTTCGCGCTCGACGTCAGTTGAGGACAATGTTTGGCATGATCGCCCGCTGGTTCAAGCAGCCGCGGCCTGAGCCGCGCTGGCTCGACGTGGCGGGCTTGCGCGCGCAACTGGCAGGCAGCGCGGCGCCGCTCGTCGTCGATGTGCGCGGCGCGGACGAATTCGTCGGGCCGTTCGGCCATATCGACGGCGCGCTCAATATCCCGCTGCCCGAACTCGATCGGCGCCTCGCGGAAATCGTCGGCGCGGGACGGCCGGTAGTGTTCGTCTGCCTCACCGACAAGCGCTCCTCGACCGCAGCCCTGGCGGCGGCCGGCGCCGGCGACGTCGCGGTGCTGCGCGGCGGGATGGTGGCGTGGCGCGAGGATGCGCCATGAGGACCGGGCCATGAAGATCACGATCTGCGGCATCGCCGAGCTCGGCCAGCATTGCGCCGCCGGGGTGACGCATGTGCTGTCGATCCTCGACCCGGCCTGGCCCGACCCCGAGGCCTTTGCCGATTTCCCGCCACATCGCCGCGAGGCGCTGCGCTTTCACGACGTCATCGCCCCGCACCCCGAGGCCGTCCTGCCGAGCGAAGAGCATGTCGCCCGGCTGTTGGCGTTTGGCGACGACGTGATGGTAGCGGGCGAGGCGGCACATCTGCTCATTCACTGCCATGCCGGCGTCTCGCGTTCGACCGCGGCGGCAGCGCTGCTGCTGGCGCAGGAAGACCCGGCCCGGCCGGCCGACGACATCTTTGCCGAGATCGCCCGGCTGCGCCCGCGCGCGTGGCCTAACCTGCTGCTGCTCGAACTCGGCGAAGCGCGGCTCGACCGGCGCGGCGAGATCGTCCCGGCGGTCGCCGCGCAATACCGCCGCGTCATCACCGCCGATCCTTATTTCGCCCGATTCATCGTCGAGAACGGGCGGGGCCGCGAGATCGAGCTCGCTCAGCGCTGGTAGGCGACGCGCAGCACGACAAACCAGGGATAATCGCGATCGACCGGCTGGCCGGCGGCATCGGCCATGCGGCCATCGGGCGCGATCGGCACATGTTTCAGCGCCACCGTGTTGTCGACATTGCCGCCGATCACATCGAGGATTCCTGGGCGGCGGGCGACGACGATGTCGCAATGGCC
>DASZLY010000277.1:0-4863 GCA_035552135.1 Allostellaceae bacterium
ATCGCGTCCCACAGGAGCTTCATGATCTTGATGCGCTCCTTGTAGTCGATGCCGTTCGAGCCGCGGACATATTGCTTCAACAGCGGATCGATCTCCGGGTTGGCGAAGTCGCGCGACGAAGACGGCAGGAAGATGAGCGCCGAGGCGACGATCTTTTCGATGATCTCCTTGATCTTCGAGTAGGCGTCGGGCGCGAAGACGCGATAGGCCATCGCCGGCTGCAGATTGGGCAGGAGCGCGTCGCCGACCCAGGGCTGCGGATTCGCCGCCATCGCGTTACTGAGGCTCCAGAACAATTCGCGCCAGGCGCAAATCTCGCCGAGCATCGCCTGGTTGCCGCGGAACTCGTCGCCGCCGGTCGCGTGCAGCGCCTTGGCGACAAGGCCGCAGATGAAATCGAGTTTCACCGCGTAGCGTGTGCAGCCCTGGAAGCAGAACCCGTTCAAGAACCCCGAGCGCGGGTAGAATGACAGGATCTTCTCGGTGTCGCGGTGGACGAGGATGTTCTCCCAGGGGATCAGCACCTTATCGAGCACGAAGATCGCGTCGTTCTCATCGAAGCGCGACGATAGCGGGTAGTCGTAGGGGGTGCCGAGCCGGGTGGCGATCTCCTCGTAGGAATTGCGGCAGATCAGCTTCACCCCAGGCGCGTCCATCGGTAGGATGAACATGATCGCCATGTCCGGGTCGCTGGTCGCGGTCGCTGCGTTCTGGCCGAGGAAATTGTAATGCGTCAGCGCCGCCGCGGTGGCGACGACCTTGGCGCCCGAGACGATGACCCCGGCATCGGTCTCCTTCTCGATCGAGACATAGACGTCCTTGACCTCGTTGGTCGGGCGCCCGCGATCGACCGGCGGGTTGACGATCGCGTGGTTCATGAAGAGCACGTTGTCCTGCGCCCGCTGGTACCAGGCTCGCGCATTGCCGGCGAACTGGCCGTAATACTCGGCGTTGGCGCCGAGCGTGTTCATCAGCGCCGCCTTGTAGTCTGGCGTGCGGCCCATCCAGCCATAGGTAAGGCGCGCCCAGTCGGCGATCGCCTGCTGCTGGCCCTTCAGCTCCTCCGGCGAGCGCGCGACGCGGAAATATTTGTGGGTGAAGCCGCCGGAGCCCGTATCGGTCGGGCAGGTCAGCACGTCCTTTTTCGCCGGGTCGTGCAGCGCGTCGTAGAGCCGGGCGAGCGAGCGCACCGCGTTGCGGAACGCCGGATGCGTCGTTACGTCCTTGACGCGCTCGCCGTTGATGTAGACCTCGCGGCCGTCCTTGAGGCTGGCGATGTACTCGGCGCCGGTGAACGGGCGGGTGCCGCCGGCGATGTGCTGCTCGGGGGTCATGCGGTCTGCTCCGGGAAGGGTGCCGGCGTAAGGACGCCCATAGGGATTTATCGGCTGGTGGGTCAGCGCCGCCAGCCGGGCGCGGATGTCGCCCGGCACCGGCGCCTCGCCGGCGAGATAGCGGTAGAGGGTGGTGCGGCCGATCGCCAAGGCCGCGGCCGCAGCGCTCTTCCAGCGGCGGCCGTGCTCCGACGCGAAAGCGCGCCGGCACAGATCGGCGAAGTCGCCGGACTGTTCTTTCTGTTCCATGATTCATGGGAACAGATAGAACAGAATTTGTCTACGGCTCAGCTTCGCACGGGTACGCAGGCGCCGCCGGTCTTGAGGATCGCCGCGCAGGCGCGGTCGGCGTCGGCGCGCGAGGCTTCCGGCACGAGGACGCGATAGAACGGGCGCCAGCCGCGGCTCCGCAGGACGCCGCCGAGCACCATCGGGCGCAACTCGCCGATGATGCCGTGGTAGCGCTGCTCGGCGCGCGCGAATGAGGCGAGTGCGATCGGCTTCGAGAAATTGCCGGCAAGCTGCACGCCCCACGGCGCCAACGGAACCTGCGCCATCGCGCCTTCGGTGCGCAGCGCGGCGGTGACCGCGGCGCAAGACTGGCCGTCGTCCGGTGATTGCGTCGCCTTCGCTTGCTGCGGGCTGTGCGCCCAATCTTCCGCCGCGAGCCCGGTGAGCGAGACCACATAGGCCTGGGTTTCGGGCGGCAGGCTGGCCGTACCGGCGAGCCAGCCGGCGACGTGGTTCGGCCCGGCATTGTAGGCGGCGGCCGCGAGGCCGGCATTGCCGAAACGCCGGGTCAACTCGGCGATCAGCCGCGCCGCCTTGGGAATCGCCTGCTCCGGATCGAACGGATCGGCGAGGCCGCGCTCGGTCGCGGTGTCCGGCATGAACTGGGCGATGCCCTGCGCACCTTTTGGGCTGACCACGTTGGCGCGGAACCGGCTCTCGGTCCAGATGAGCCGGGTCAGGAGGGCGATCGAGATGTTGTTGGCCCGCGCCGCACTCTCGACCAGCGGGCAGACGGATTGCTCGACCGTTGCTGTTGCCGTCGGGGGCACGGGCACGGGCTGCACCGGCGCCGGCGACGCCGCTGCCGGCCACGGCACGCAAAATCCGAGCAGGCAAAAGCTGATTGTTCTGACAGTGAGAGCCACGCTGGCGGGATCCAGGAGACGGAAACGCGATGCGCTACCGTGCGGCAAACGTCTCAATCATCCGTTACTCCCCGCCGCGATTGCAGCCGCGACATTGGCGGTCGTAACTTCGCCCATCGCGTATCTCCATAGAAACCAGGCACCACCCCGGCGCAGGCCGCGGCCCATTCTTCAAGCGCTCGTGCACCGGATCAATGGGCCCCGGCCCGCGCCGGGGTGGTCGGTAACGGTCTTCGAGTGCTCGTGCGTCGGAGCGATCGGTCCCGGCCTGCGCCGGGACGGTCGGATAGCCGTTCGGCTACCCGACCGCCTTCAGCGCGGTCTGCTCGACATAAGGGCGCAGCAGCTCGTCGGCGGCCTTTTGCGCCGCGGCGACGCCATCGGCGGGGGTGGTCTTGGCCGACAAGATCGCCTGCACCTGGTCTTCCATCGCCTTCCTGACCGCGACGGTGTTGAACGTGTCGAACCAGGGTACGGCGAATTTGAGCTGGTCGAGCGCGATCTTGGCATCGGGGTGGTCGGCGAGGAATTTCTGCATCTCGGGCAGGTCGTAGGCGGCCTTGCGCGGCGCGAAATAGCCGGTGAAGCGGCTCCATTCGCCGGCGGTCTCCGGGCTGATAAGCCACGAGATCAGCGTCCACGCCGCGGCTTGGCGCTCGGGCGTGTTGCCTTTCGGCAGGATCAGCGAGGCGCCGCCGATCGGCGCGGCATTGCGCACGCTCTTCGGCAGGAACGCCACCTTGTAGGGCGACTTCATGTTGTCGCGGACAAAGCTCAAACTGCCCGTCGACAGCAGCATCATGCCGAGCCGCCCGGCGAAGAACGCGCTGGTGCAGGCATTGGCGTCGCTCACCCCGGGCGGCATCACCTTGGCCTTGTTGACCAGCGTGTCGATGAGGGTGAGCGCGCCGAGGCTCGATGGCGCGTTGTAGTAAACCTCGCCGCCGTAATCGTGGTTGTAGTACTGGCCGCCGTTCTGCATCACCAGCGCGCTGGTGATCCAGCCGCAATAATCGTAGGTTCCGGGGAAGTTGATGCCCCAGCGCTCGCCATTGGGCTTGGTGAGCTTTTTCGCGGCGTCGACCCATTCGGCCCAGGTCGTCGGCGGCTTGTCGGGGGCGAGCCCGGCATCCTTAAACGCGTCGACGCTGTAGTACATCAGCGGCGTCGAGTTCTGGTAGGGGATGCCGTAGACCTTGCCGTCGATGACCGCGTTGGGCTTCAGCGCCGGCCAGAAATTGTCGAAGAACTCGGCCGCGGACTTGCCGTCCTTCTCGATGATCGGGTCGAACGGGTCGACATCGCCGTTGATGACATATTCGCGGACGAAATTGGCCGACATGATGACCGCGCCGGGCGGCTTCCCCGCCTTGATCGCGGCGCGGGTCTTGAGGTTGGTGTCGTCGTAGCTGCCGGTATAGACCGCGGTCGCCCTGACCGCGCTTTGCTGGCCGTTGAAGCGGTCGATCAGCTCCTTCATCTTGTTCGCCAGCATCCCCTGCACCGGCACCGGAAAGAACAGGTCGATCTCGACCGGGTCGGCGGCGAGCGCGGTCTTGGCCAGCGCCGCCGCGGCGGTAACGGCGAGCGCGCCGCCCGCCGTGGCCTTGAGGGCGGTGCGCCGGGTGATGTCGGTCATGTGCTTCCCCTTGTTGCTATTTGATGCCGGAGGTGATGAAGGACGAGACGAAGCGCCGCTGGAAGACGAGGAACAAGACCAATAGCGGAGCCGCGACGAGAAACGTGCCGGCGGCGACGACGCCCCAGGCCGAGCCCGCCTCGGCGCCCGAAGTGAAGGTGGCGAGGCCCACGGTCAGCACCTGGTTGCGCGGCGACGACAGCGCCATCAGCGGCCACAGGAACTCGTTCCAATGCGCCGTCACCGAGACGATCGCGAAGGCGACGAGGCCGGGCCGCGCCAGCGGCAGCAGCACTCGCCGGATCAGCACCGCGACCCCGGCGCCGTCGAGCATCGCCGCCTCCTCGAAATCCTTGGGGATCGCGCGGAATGTCTGGCGCATCAGGAAGACGCCAAAGGCCGAAGCGAAATACGGCGCCATCACGCCGGGCAGCGTGTCGTAGAGGCGCAGGCTGACCAAGGTCGCCAGGTTGGGCACGATCAGCAGCGGCGGGATCAGCAGCAGTTGCAAGAGGAACAGCGAGAAGATCAAGTCACGGCCGGGGAAATCGAGCCGGGCGAAGGCATAGCCGGCCATGCTGATCGTCACCAGCTGCACGACGAGGATGCCGCCGCACATCAGGAAGGTATTTAAATACCACAGTGGGAAGCTGCCGCTTTTCCATGCCTCGGCGAAATTGCCGAGGTTGAACGGGCCGGACGGGGTCAGCGAGGCGATGTCCGGCGGCACGCC
>DASZLY010000278.1:0-2470 GCA_035552135.1 Allostellaceae bacterium
ATCGGCGAGACGCTGAAGGAGGCCGGCGGCACGCTCAAGAACATGGTGACGATGACCGTGTTCATCACCGACAACCGCTACGGCGACCGCTTCTGCGAGCTGCGCAAGGAGATTTTCGGCGGCGACTTCCCGGCGAGCGCGCTGATCACGATCCGCGCGCTGGCGCGTCCGGAAATGCTGGTCGAGGTGCAGGGGATCGCGGTGGTGGGGTAGTGGTCATTGCGAGGAGCGCGTAGCGCGACGCGGCAATCTCCCGCCGCGGAGTCTATGGCGGAAGGAGATTGCTTCGCGGCGCTCGCAATGACGGTCAGTGCCCGAACCCGAAGAGCTTCTGCGCGTTGTGGTGCAGCACCTTGTCCGTCACCGATTTCGGCAGGCCGAGCCGCTCGATATAGGCAAAGGTCTCGGTGTAGCTCTCGAAATCCTGCAGCACCGGATAGTCGCTGCCGGTGACGAGATGGTCCTCGCCGAAGGCTTCGAGCGCGCAGCAGAACGCCGCCTTCGAGCCGTAGCACACCGTGTCGTAATAGAATTTCTTCGCCGTCACCGAGGGCGCCTCGGCGAGGTTGGGGTGATGCCGCGGGCTCTGCCCCTGCGCGTCGAGCCGCTGCAACAGCATCGGGATCGGCCCGCCGAGATGCGGCACGATGAATTTGATGTTGGGATAGCGGTGCGGAATCTGCTTGGCGATCATGTGCAGCACAAAGCACGCATCCTCGATCGAGGTGCCGACCGGGGCGGTGAACTGGTAGTCGTTGATAAAGGGCGAGCAGGCGCCGTTGGTCGACGGATGGACGAAAAGGATCGCACCGCGCCGGTTGAGCTCGGCATAGATCGGCTCGAACTCGGTCTCGGCGACCGAGCGGTTGAAGCAGGAGATGTGCATGTTGACGCCGACGCAGCCGAGCTGGTCGAGCCCGCGCTCCATCTCCTTGAGGCTGGCGTCGATATGCGGCAGCGGCAGCATCACGTATGACGAGATGCGGTCGGGATGCCGGTGCGCCAGTTCGGCGTACCCGTCGTTGAGCAGGTGCAGCGCCTCGACGCATTCCTTCTCGTCGGGCAGGTACGGCGGCCGGTGCGGCGACAGCACCTGGCGCCCGACGCCGGCGGCATCCATCAATTCGAGCCGGCCGGAAATATCGGCGATCGAGTCCGAGACTGGGTGTTTGGCGATGCCCTCCTTGACCTGCACCTTCGGCCCGACGCGCGGCCCCCAGCGATCGCCCATGAAGTCGCCGAATTTTTGCGGGATGTAATGCGCGTGGACATCGCAGATCATCGTCAGGCTCCTTCCTGATAGCCGAGCGCCATCATCCACCAGCGCGAGAGACGATGATAGAGGCAGAAACCGGCGCCGCCGCCTGGCTCCAGGCCTGGGACGCGCAGGGCACGCACCGCACCGGCACGGCGGGCGATGCCGCCGGCGCGGCCTGGCTGGCCGGCGCGGCACGCGCGCTCGGCGCCGATGTCGTGGTCGAGGAATTCGCCTTCGAGCGGCTCGACCCGGTCGCGGCGCATCTCGATATCGCCGGCGAGCGCATTCCCGCCGTGCCGGTGTTCGACGCGCCGCCGACCGACGCGAGCGGGATCGCGGGACGGCTCGGCCCGTTCGGCGAGGGCGGCGAGATCGCGGTCGTCGAGCTGGGACCGCGCGCGGTCTATAGCGGCGCGTTCGAACAGGTGCGGCGTATGGCGGGGCATCGCGCGCTTGTCGTGATCTGTCGCGGCGAGGCGCCGGGGCCGGCCCTCATCAACGCCGAGCAGTTCAAGGCGCCCTACGGCAAGCCGGCGATCCACGTGTCGAGCGAGGCGCGCGATCGGGTGCTCGCTGCGGCGCGCGACGGCGCCGCCGCGCGGCTCGTCAGCCACAGCCGGATCGTCGGGTCGACCGCGGTCAACATCGTCGCGACCCTGCCCGGAAGCGACCGCCAGGCGCCGCCGCTGGTGGTGATGACGCCGCGCAGTTCGTGGTGGCAATCGACCGCCGAGCGCGGCGGCGGCCTCGTCTGCTGGCTTGAAAGCCTGCGCGCGGCGCTCGCCGCACCGCGCGGCCGCGACGTGATCTTCACCGCCAATACGGGCCACGAGCTCGGCCATCTCGGGCTCGACGATTTCATCGCCCGCCGCCCGGGCTGGGAGCGGCCGGACGGCGCGATCTGGATGCATTACGGCGCCAATATCGGCGCCTATGGCAGCATCCTGTCGCTGGTCGCGAATGACGCCGAATTGCGTACGCTCGGCCTTGCCGCTCTCGCCGGCGCCGGCCAGCCGCCCGACGACATCCCCTGGCCGAGCGCGCCGCCGAGCGGCGAGACGCGCGACATCCACAAGGCGGGCGGCCGCTATCTGACGCTGGTCGGCAGCAACGGCCTGTTCCACCTGCCGCAAGACCGCTGGCCGCACGCGGTCGACCTGCCGGCCATCGCCCGGATCGCGACGGCCGGCGCGCGGATCGTCGCGGCGCTCG
>DASZLY010000279.1:0-7104 GCA_035552135.1 Allostellaceae bacterium
CGATGCTGCCGCCTTTGGCGCGCCACGCGGCGGCGAAGCGGTCGGCCATGTCGGGGGTGACGTTGTCGTCGGCGGTGCCTTGCAGCACGATCGCCGGCGGCAGGCTCGCCGCCTCGCCGGCCTCGACGATGCGCTGCGGGCTGCCCTGGCTCATCTCGGCTTCGGACGCCCAATAGGCATCGTGCGACTCGACGATCCGCGTATTGCCCTTTTCCTTGACCATGCGGTAGCGCGCCAGCGGGTCGGAGATCGGCCAGCACAGCACGAAATAGGGCAGGCTCGCGTCGATGCCCGCGGCGCCGTCTAGCGGCAGCGCGGCATACTGCGGATCGGCCGGCTTCAGTGCGCTCAACAAAAGTTGATGCGCGCCGCTCGACGTGCCGAGCCCGGCGACCAGATCGGCACGGCTGCCGAACTCCTGCGCGTGCGCCTTGAGCCAGCGCGTCGCGTAATGGATGTCGGCGATCGAGGCGGGATAGCGGTGACGCGGCGGCATGCTGAAATCGATCGCCAGCACGGCAATGCCGCTGCGGGCGAGGGCGATGTCGAGCGGCGCGTTGTTGAGCCGGTCGCCCGATGCCCAGGCCCCGCCATGCACCTCGACGAGCGCCGGAAACGGGCCGTTTCCCTTGGGTTTATAGAGCCGTGCGAGGAGCGGGCCGTCGGCGGTCCGGCGGTATTCCAGGTCGCGGGTTTCAATGTCGTGCGTGGCGGCGATGGCGATGTCGTCGGGCATGGTTTTCTCCTGTCGGCGGACAGGGTGCACGGGCGCGCTGCCAATGCCAAGCATGCCGGCGATCGGTAACGTTTTGCCAATAATCTGGGGCGCAGACTTGCAACATCATGGCGTATTCGGCGATCGATATACAATTTAACGATGTGACCACCGAGGCAGTCGCCGCGGACGGCGATTACGGCGAATGGAGCGGCCACCGCATTCCCGGTGACCGCAGCTTCTGGCATCACCTGACTCGGCAATTTTACGACTATTGGCTGGCGATCGCGCCGCCCGGGGTGCTGCCCGGCCGCCAGGACGTTGCGCCGGAGCGGATGGCGCCGTTTCTGTCGCGGCTCTGGCTGCTCGACGTCTACCGCAACCCGCTGCGTTTTCGCTGCCGGCTCGCGGGCAGCGACATGGTGCGCTCGATCGGCGAGGAAGTGACCGGAAAATGGCTCGACGAGGTGCATCCGGCGAGCGTCAGCGACCCGAGTTCGCGCGACCGTTTCCGCATCGCCGTCGAGCTGGCGCGCCCGACCTGGCGGCGCGGCCAGCCGCGCTGGGCGCGCCAGCCCGAGTTCAAGATCACCGAGAGCCTGTTGCTGCCGCTGGCGGCGGACGGCCGCACGGTCGACAAGATCATCGCGATCTCGGTGACTTTCGACATGAACGGGCGGCTGATCTGACCGCGCCTCCAGCAGGCGCCGCCACGGTTCACGCGAAATTAACCAGTTTCATCGAAGCTTCCCACACTGCTGCCATCGCGGCGGAGGGGGTCTTGGGGCATCAAACCGAACGATTGCGGGAACTGGCGTCGTGGTACCGCGAATATGCCGAGCGCACGGGAAATCCGGCGATCTGGGATGCGCGCATCCGTACCGCCGAGGATCTCGAAGCCGAAGCCGCGCGCCTCGAAGCCGCCAACGGCTGGTCCGCCGGCGACTGACGCGGCCTAGCGGCCGAGCGCCGCGCTGCGGCCGCCGCCCGGAACACCGGCGATTTCGCTCACCAGCTTGCGGGTGATTGCGTCGGCGAAGGTGTCGAAATTATCGACTTGCAGAAGGAAGGCGCCCGGGCCGCCGATGACGTTCTGGCGGTAATATTCCGGCAGCCCGCCGGGCGGCTGGGTATGCAGTGTAAAGCCCGGCCCGGCCTTGGTGTTGATGATGGCGAGCCCGTTGATCGTGATGCCGGCGCCGACCGCTTCGTCGCGCGCATCGGTGACGGCCGGCCCTGAATTGTTGGTGCCGTCGCCGGAGATGTCGATGATCCGCTTGTCGGCGGTGACCTTGGCGGCGGAAAGCTGGCCCATCGCGTAATAGATGGCGCCGCTGATCGAGGTCCGGCTCGCGAAGGATCGCGGCGCCTTGAGGATCGCGGCCGCCACCGCGGCGGCATCCTCGCCATTGCCGATCGTCGTCCAGTCGACCACGACGTCCTGGTCGAGCGTGTCGGACCATTCGATAAACGTCACCGCGATCGCGCGATGCGGCCCGTCGGTGATCGCCTTCAGCACGCGCGCCTCGGACAGCGCGGCGGCGTAGCCCTTGCGTTGCAGGTTGAATTCGTCCTCGTCGATGCTGCGCGACACGTCGGCAGCGAGCACCAGCAAGATGTCGACCGCGTTGTCGGCGCGCGCCGGCACGGCCGCGGCGAGCGCCGCCAGCGCGCCGGCGGCGAGCGCGGCGGGCTTCATCCCGCGAGCTCCCGGCGGACGATCGCCGCGCCGTCGACCATCGCCTTGAGCTTCGCCGCGGCACGCGTGCGCGGCAGGTATTTCATGCCGCAATCGGGCGCCGCGACGAGGCGCTCGGCGGCGATGTGCTTGAGTCCGGCGCGCAGCCGCTCCGCGACGACGGCGGCCGTTTCGACTTCGGGGGTGCCGAGATCGAGCACGCCGAGAAGGATCGTCTTGTTCGAGAGGTCGCGCATCACGCCGAGGTCGAGCTGCGGCTGCGCCGCCTCCAATGACACCTGGCTCGCCAGCGAGTCGGCGAGCTGCGGCAGGAAGGCGTAGCCGCTCGGCTTGTTGTGCACGAGGTGGCCGTAGCCGAGGCAGATATGCACGACGCTTGGACCCTCGATGCCGGCGAGCGCGCGGTTGATCGCGGCGACGCCATAGCGCGCCGCCTTGTCGGGCGCGGCGCGCACCCAGGGTTCGTCGAGCTGGACGACATCGACCCCGGTCGCCTTGAGCTCCCTCAGCTCGGCGTTGACCGCGTCGGCGTAGTCCATCGCCAGCTCGGCCTCGTCCTTGTAGTACTCGTTCTGCACCTGCTGCGACATCGTGAACGGGCCCGGCAGGGTGATCTTGGTGGCGCGCGTCGCATGGCGCACGAGAAACGCCGCGTCGTCGATCTCGACCGGCCCCTTGCGGCGGATCTTGCCGACCACCCGCGCCACCGGCGTCGCCCGCCGGTTGGCGCCGACCACCGAGCCGACCGCTTCGGCGTCGACGCCGTCGAGCGCCAGCGAAAAGTAGTTCGAATAGCTCTCGCGCCGCATCTCGCCATCGGAGACGATATCGATGCCGAGGCGCTCCATCTCGCTGATCGCGAGGATCGTCGCGTCGTCCTGCGCCCCCTTGAGCCGCTCCGGCGGAATGCGCCAGATTTCATGCGCATGGACGCGCGGCACGCCGTGCTTTTCCAGCGCGCCGCGGTCGATCAGCCAGTCCGGTTGCGGATAGGAGCCGACGACGGTGGTCGGAATCAAATGCGTGGGATAGGGCATCGGTTCTCGGCCTCGTTGCCGCGACGGTGTCTCATCCCAGCATACAGATTTCGCGGCACGCTGGCGCTCCGATCGACAGCTTCCCGCCGGCTAGGTTTCGACCCCAAGGCGATAGACGATTTCCTGGCGATACGCCTGGCCGGGTCGCAGGATGACCGACGGGAAACCCGGGTGGTTCGGCGCGTCGGGGAAGCCCTGCGGCTCGATGGCAAACCCGGCCGATTGCCGGTAGAGGCCGCCGCGGCCGGCGACCGAGCCATTGAGATTGTTGCCGGTGTAGAACTGCACACCCGGCTGGGTCGTCAGGATTTCCAAGGTTCTGCCGGTCGACTGGGCGCGGACGAAAATCGCCTGGCGAAGCGCATCGGTTCGCTCGGCGAGCACGAAGTAATGGTCGTAGCCCTTGCCGTAGCGCAGCTGCGCGTGCGGCTCGCGGATGCGTTGGCGGATCGGTCGCGCCGTGCGGAAATCGAACGGCGTGTCGGCAACCGGCAGCAGCACGCCGGTCGGGATCTGCTGCGCGTCGGTTTCGAGGAATTGCCCGGCATCGATCGCGATCTCGTGGTCGAGGCAATGCGCCGAACTCGGGCCGTCGAGATTGAAATAGGGATGTGCGCTCAACGAGAGCGCGGTCGGCCTTGTCGTCGTTGCGGTCAGGCTTAGCGACAGCGCCTTCTCGTCGAGCCGCCATAGCGCCTCGGCGTGGACATCGCCGGGAAAGCCCTGATCGCCGTCGGGGCTGTCGAGCGTCAGGCGAATTTGCGACTTCCCGGCCTCGGCGACCGTCCAGTACCGCTTGTTGAAGCCCCTTGCGCCGCCATGCAGCGTGTTGCCGTTTTCGTTCTGCGACAGCCGATAGGTCGTGCCGTCGATCGCCAGACGGCCGCCGGCGATGCGATTGGCGTTGCGGCCGAGCAGCGCGCCGAACGAGCCGCCCGCGGCGATGTAGTCGGCGACATCGTCGAAGCCCAGCACGATGTGATCGCGCCGGCCGCTGCGGTCGGGCGCTTCGAGCGAGACCAGCGCACCGGCATAGTCGGTGATGCGTGCGCGCAGTCCGCCGGCCTCCAGCGTGTAGAGGCTCGCCTTGGCGCCGAGCGCTTCGCCGAAGGGTTCCGCCATGACCCGAAAACCGATGCCGGGGCGCGCAGTTCCGTCAGCGCGGCAGGCCGGCGTAGTGGTGCGGGATGCGGCGGATGTCCTGGACGAGGTCGGGCGGCATCCCGCCCACGCCGTCGGCGCGCAGGGTCAGCGCGTCGGCGAGCCCGCCGAAGCGCTCGGTGATCGCGCCGACGATCTGGTCATGGCGGCCGACCGCGGCGAAGAGCAGCGCGACATCGTCGGGCACCTCTTTCGCCATCTCGCCCCATTTGCCTTCGCGCACCATGCGATTGAGCTTGAGGCCGAGGTCTTCGAGGCCGTGCACCGCCAAGACCGGGTAGTAGGCCGGGGTCGAGCCGTAGAACGCGACGCGCTGGCGCACCCATTCGAAGCGCTCGGCGACCGCGGCATCGTCGGGCCCGGTGGCGAGAAAGCCGCCGCCGGAAATCTCGTATTGCGCGCGCGTGCGCCCGGCCTTGGCGAGCCCGGCCGCGACCCGCGGCATGATCTCGTCGGTCAGGTATTTCTTCGTGCAGAAGCCGTGCAGCTTGACCCCGTCGCATTCCTCGGCGGCAACCTTGAGCATGGCCGGGCCGACCGCGGCGATGGTGATCGCCGGCGGCGGGCAGGCGATTTTCGGCGGGGTGAAGTTCGGCGTCATCAGCGTGAAGCGATAGTGCTGGCCCTCATAGCCCGGCTTCTCGCCGGTCCCCCAGCAGCGCCAGATCGCGCGCAGCACCTGGACGTATTCGCGCATGCGCGGCGCCGGCGGCGACCATGCCGCCGAGAAACGCCGCTCGTTATGCGCCCGCACCTGCGAGCCGAGCCCGACGACAAAGCGTCCGCCGGTCGAGCCGGCGAGGTCCCAGCCGACCTCCGCCACCGCCATTGGCGTGCGCGCAAAGGCGATCGCCACCGAGGTATGCAGCTCGATCGTCTCGGTCGCCGCGCCGGCAACGGCGAGCGCGAGGAACGGCTCGTGCTGGTTCTCCATCGTGACGATGCCGTCATGGCCTTCGGCCTCGGCGGCGCGCGCCGCCGCCGGCACTTCGCGGAGGTTGCCCTGCGGCACGGTGGTGAAAACCCGCATCAGTCCCTCCCGTCAACGGCAGCGTGATCCGGCCACACGCGGGCGGCGCAATCAAGGCGAAAGCGGATCGCCCGCCGCCTCCCAGGTGTTTTGCGTTGAGGAGTAACCGCCTTGCGCAGGCCCTCGAATGCTCGAAAAACTGCCTGCCAGCCTCGGCCGCGCGTTGCGGCACAAGCGCCCGGGTCTTGATGAGCTCGTGATCGGCGACCCGGCCCTCGCCGATATCGACGAAGGCATCGTCGTCAGCAGCGCCGCCTTTCTCGACGGCGACGAGTTGCCGGTGCGCTTCACCGCCGACGGCGAGGGCGTCTCGCCGCCGCTCGAATGGTCGGGCGTGCCGGAGGATGCCGCCGCGGTGGTGCTCTTGATCGAGGATGCCGACAGCCCGACCCGGCACCCGCTGGTACACGCGATCGTCTGGGACCTCGACGGCTCCGGCGGTGCGTTGCGCGAAGGCGTGCTGCCGCGCTCGGGCGGCGAGGACGGCCTGCCGACGATGGGCCGCAACTCGTACCTGCGCGCCGGCTACCTGCCGCCCGACCCGCCGCCCGGCCACGGCACCCATCGCTATGCGGTGCAGATCTTCGCGCTCGACCGCCGGCCGCGTTTCGATGCGACACCGGGGCGCTCGCGGCTGGTCGATTGCCTGCGCCGCCATGCGCTCGCCAAAGGCATGCTGATCGGCACCTACGAGCGGCGCTGAGCCCGCGATTGGCGTTCGCACCGGTTCGCGCCATAGTGCAGCGGGCGAAACGGAGGCGGACATGCCGAACAAGGTCGCGGTGGGGATGGGGATCATGGAGTTCCCGTTTTCCGGGGCCGCCGCCTATTGGCGCTGGGTCGACACGCTGGAGGCGGGCGGCATCGATTCGCTGTGGCAGACCGACCGGCTGGTCAGCCCGACGCCGTTTCTCGAATGCATGAGCGTGATGGCGGCGCTGGCCGGCCGCACGCGGCGGCTCAAATTCGGCGTCAACGTGCTGTCGCTGGCGATGCGCGACGCGGTGCTGGTCGCCCGGCAATGCGCGACGATCGACTTTCTGTCGGAAGGCCGCCTGCTGCCGGCCTTCGGCATCGGCAGCCCGCTCGGTCCGGAATGGACGACCCTCAACCTCGACACCAAGGTGCGCGGCCGCAAGACCGACGAGGGGCTCGAAGTGATCCGGCGCCTGTGGAGCGAAGACAAGGTCGATTTCGAGGGCGTGCACTATCACCTCTCGGGCGCGCAATGCCTGCCGAAGCCGGTGCAGCCCGATCTGCCGATGTGGATCGGCGGCTCGTCGGAGGCGGCGATCCGGCGCACCGCCAGATACGGCACCGGCTGGCAGGCCGGGCCGGAAACGCCGGCGCAGGCCAAGGACGTCGTCGCGGCGATCAAGGCAGCCGCGGCCGCCGAAGGCCGGACGATCGACGACGACCATTACGGCGCCGGCATCCCGTTCCGCTTCGGCCGGGCGGACGA
>DASZLY010000280.1:0-2416 GCA_035552135.1 Allostellaceae bacterium
GAGAATCTCGTGCAGCGCGCCAAGCGCCAGCCCGCCGCCCGGCAGCGCGCGGTCGATCGCCGCGAGGCCGAACGGCAGCACCCCATGACGCGCCGCGCCGGGCCGCTCGATCCGGCGGATGCGCTCTTGCAGGTCGGCAAGCTGGGGGGCGGGGGGCATCGGCAAAGGGGGCTGCAGGGGCAGTTGTTTAATGTTCCCTATTTGTTCTAATTATCTTCGATTGTCAACCCCGCTTCTTTTGCCTTTAAGATAGGGGCATGACCCAGACTCAGAACCCCAATCGCACCGCCAGCGAGCGCGATGCCGCGGAAACCACCGCCCGCATCCTGCTCGAAACCCAGGCCGTGCTGTTTCAGCCCGATAACCCATTCACCTTCACCTCGGGGCGGCTGTCGCCGGTTTATGTCGATTGCCGGCGGCTGATCTCGTTCCCGCGCGCGCGGCGCAAGCTGATGGATATGGGCGCCGATCTGATCGAGCGCCGGGTCGGCTGCGAATCGCTGGATGCGATCGCCGGCGGCGAGACCGCCGGCATCCCGTTCGCCGCGTGGATCGCCGACCGCCTGTCGCTGCCGATGCTCTATGTGCGCAAGCAGGCCAAAGGCTTTGGCCGCAACGCGCAGATCGAGGGCGAGCTGAAGGACGACGCGCGCGTGCTCCTAGTCGAGGACCTCGCCAGCGAAGGCACCTCGAAGCTCAATTTCGTGCGCGCCATCCGCCAGGCGGGCGGCGAGATCAGTCATACCTTCGTGATCTTCAATTACGGCATCTTCCCGCACAC
The DNA here is from genome assembly GCA_035552135.1 of Allostellaceae bacterium. Lineage (GTDB taxonomy): Bacteria > Pseudomonadota > Alphaproteobacteria > ATCC43930 > CGMCC-115725 > DATARH01. Next base: position 782 of record DASZLY010000280.1, read on the forward strand.
CGAATCGAGCCTCGCCGCCGAGGGCATCACGCTGCTGGCGCTCGCCACCTGGTGGGACGTCGCGGAGGTGGCGGAAAAGATGGGCCGCTTCGAGCCGGGCCAGTACGAAAAAGTCCAGAGCTTCCTCGAAGACCCGGAAAACTGGCCGGAAAAGCGCGCCACCGCGGCGCGGTAAAATCGCGGCGAAGCCGCAAGATTAATCCACAATGAGACGGTGAGGCCGTGAGGCACCGCGCGACGACGATCTCATCGCCTCACCGCCTCATTGTGAAATTTTAAGCCGCAGCGTGCCTTAGCCCTGTCTGGGCAGCCATTGGGCCAGGCGGTCCGCGGCCTCTTCGATGTCTTCGGCCGAGCCGGCGAAGCTGAGACGCAGCCAGCCGCCGCCGTGGATCGGGTCGAAATCGAGCCCCGGCGTCGTCGCCACCCCGATCTCGCCGAGCATCCTGCGGCAGAAGGCTTCGCTGTCGCGGGTCAGCGCCGAGACGTCGACATAGAGGTAGAACGCGCCGTCGGCGGGGGCGAAGCGGCTGAACCCCGCCTGCCGCAGCGTCGCGATCAGCCGGTCGCGATTGGCGCGATAGCGCGCGACATGGCCGTCGAGCTCGGCGCGGCAGTCGAACGCCGCGACCGCCGCGAACTGCGACAGCGCCGGCGGCGAGATGTAGAAATTCTGCGCCAGGCATTCGACCGAGCGTGCCAAATCAGGCGGCACCAGCATCCAGCCGAGCCGCCAGCCGGTCATGCTGTAATATTTCGAGAACGAGTTGACGACGATCGCCTCATGCCCGAAGGCGCGCGCGGTCCGGGCGTCGCCCTCATAGGTGATGCCGTGATAGATCTCGTCCGAGATGAGGCGGATGCCGCGCTCGCGGCAGTAATCCGCGAGCCGGCGCAATTCCGGCGGCGAGATCATCGTGCCGGTCGGGTTGGCCGGGCTGGCGACGATGAGGCCGGCGAGATCGGGATGGCCGGCGAGAAGCTCGGGGTTCGGCTGGTAGTGCGCGTTCTCGCCGACCTCGATCAGCACCGTCTCAAGCCCGAGCGCCGCGAGGATGTTGCGATAGGCGGGGTAGCCCGGCGCGGCGAGCGCGACCCGGTCGCCCGGCTCGAACGCGGCGAGAAAGGCGAGCTGGAACGCCGCCGACGAGCCCGTCGCGACGAACACTTCCGCCGGGTGGACGGCGACGCCGTATTGCGCGCGGTAATGCGCGGCGATCGCCGCGCGCAATGACGCAATGCCCTCGGCGTCGGTGTAGCCGATCTTGTCTTGTGCGAGCGCCCGCCGCGCCGCCTCGCGCACCGGGCCGGGCGCTTGGGTGCCAGGCTGCCCGACCTCGAGGTGGATGACGCGCTCGCCGGCCGCCTCGCGGGCGTTGGCGGCGCGCAGCACGTCCATCGCGATAAAGGGCGGGACCAAGCCGCGGCGCGAAGCCTTCAACGTCATCCGCGCAATCTGCTTGAGATGGTTGCCATTGGCGAGGGGCATTCGTTATGACGGGCGCCAGTTCTTTGGGGACGACGAACAACATGGCCAAGGTCAATCTCATCGGCATGTCGGGCAGCCTGCGCGCCGGCTCGTTCTCGAACGCGATCCTGCAGACGCTGCGCGAGCATTTCGCCGAGCGCGCCGAT
>DASZLY010000281.1:0-1695 GCA_035552135.1 Allostellaceae bacterium
CCCATCGCGTGCATCATCAACAGGCGCTTCAGCGGCGGCACGCGGTTGACCGCGGCGAGGCCGAGACCGCGCACCAGCTTTATGGGCGCGATCGAATTCGAGAACAGCCGGTTGAGCCCGTCGGTCACCGCCGCCAGCAGCACCGCGTCGAGCCGCCGCCAGCGCTGGTAGCGTTCGAGCACATGATCGTCGCCGATATCGAGCCCGAGCCGGCGCGCGTCGACGATCGCCTCGGCCAGCGCCGCGCAGTCGCGGATGCCGACATTGAGCCCCTGGCCGGCGATCGGGTGGATGACATGCGCCGCCTCGCCGACCAGCGCCAGCCGCCGCGCGGTGTACCGCTCGGCCTGCATCAGCGACAGCGGATAGGCCCAGCGCGGCCCGACCGGCTCGACCGCCCCGAGGAAATCGCCGAACCGCGCCGCCAGCTCCTGCGCGAATTCCGCCTCGGGCAGTCTCATCAGATGCGGCGCCAGCGCGGCGTCCTCGGTCCACACGATCGACGACCTGTTCCCCGTCATCGGCAGGATCGCGAACGGCCCCGCGGGCAGGAAATGCTCGACCGCGATCCCGGCATGCGGCCGCTCATGCGCGACCGTGGTGACGATGCCGACCTGCTTGTAGCGCCACTCGACCGTCTTGATCCCGGCGCCCTGGCGCAGCGGCGAATCCTTGCCGTCGGCGGCGGCGATCAGCCGGCAGTGAAGGCGCGTGCCGTCGGCCAGCGTCGCCACCGCGCCGCTGTCGTCGGCGGTCACCGGCCCCAGCGTGCGCGGCGCCAGCAGCGTGAGGCTCGGCAGCGCCCGCGCCCGCTCGAACAGCGCGCGGCGCAGCACCCGGTTCTCGACAATGTAGCCGAGCGGCGTGTCGCTTGAGTCCTCTGCGCCGAGCTCCTTGTGGTCGTAGTGCAGGAACAGCGGCGAATCGTCGTCGGCGACGCGGATTTCGCGGATCGGCTCGGCGTCGTCGGCCACCAGCGGCCACAGCCCGACCCCCTCCAGCACCAGCTTCGAGCCATAGGCGATCGCCGTGCTGCGCCCGTCGAACCGCTCGCCGGTCATCGCCGCGGGGTCCTGACGATCGACGATCGCCACCGAAAGCCCGGCATCGGCGCAGGCGATGCCGAGCAGCATCCCGTTGAGCCCGCCGCCCGCGATCAGAAGCTCGGCATCGTCCGCCATGCGGCAAAGATGGGCGGCCTCTCCGGCGCTGTCCACCGGCTGGCGCGCGGCGCTCAGAACTCCTTGGTGAGGCTTGCGAAGACCGAACGGCGCGGGCCGTACTGGTTGGCGAAGACGCCCACGCCGGTCTGGCTGCGCAGCAGGTAGATTTCGTCGAGCAGGTTGACGACGCTGAGCCGCAGCGTGATCGGCCCGCCCGGCGCCTGCGCGAACCGGTGCGAGACGGTCAGGTTGACCTGCTCGTAAGAGGGGACGGTGCCGCCGTTGAACGTCGTGTCGCCGGGGTTGACGGTGCGCAGGCCGGAACCCGCGATCATGTCGAGCGCGAACCGCGTCCCGAGCCAGGTATAGGCGACGCCGCCCGACGCCGTGTAAAGCTGGCTGTGATCGGTGTTGACCAGCCTGCTGCCGGCGGAAATCAGGTCGTCCGGGCTGAAATTGAACTGCGCCGAGTCGATCCCTTTCGCCTTCTGCTTGGCGATCGCCAGATTGCCGTAGAAGTCGAACGCCCCCG
>DASZLY010000282.1:0-17453 GCA_035552135.1 Allostellaceae bacterium
ATTATCGTGGCGCGGCCTGCACCCGGCCTCCGACGCACACGTCGCTCACCCGAAGCCGCACGAGGTCGCAGCCCCTGAGCTTGCTGTCGATGGCGAGATTGAACAGAGCGCGGTCGCCTCTGCGCTGTTCAAGCTGGAGCCGGACGCGGATCGCCCAAACCTCCCTCGGCCTCAGCGGACGTTTCTGACCAGTGAGACGGCCCCTGTTCCAAGACGTTTTGGCAAAGCCGACGAGCGATGGGATCGAGGTGCGCATGGTCGCCTCCTTGATCCTGCCCACCCCCTCCGCAGCGCAGGGTCATCCGCGACCCGCGACGTGATAATTTACCGTAGACGGCTCCAACTGAAGAAAGCAGACCTCCGACTCATCCCGTGTTGTCCGCCGGACCTGCCCCATAGCTGACTGTCGCATACCGGGGAGTTGTCGGCGAAACGACAGCTCACAGATGTCGAAACATCGTCATCGGGCATCACGGCATGGGGTGCTTGACATGGTTGCACTGGCCGTCATTGATCCGCTCTCCGTCGATCACAGTAACCAAGATCTCCCCGTCAATGAGCTTTCGCGCGATTCGGCTTTTTCTTAACGCGGTGCGGCCCGAGGTCTCGCTGTTCAAGCGGGCCTGATGCCAGTCGGTACTTCAAACTCGCTCATCCGCCGCATCCGCGAGCAGCTTGGCGACCTGCCGCCGACCGAGCGGCGGCTCGGCGAATTTCTCCTCGATTTCCCCGGCGAGGTGGCGAGCTACACCGCTTCCGAGCTGGCGCGGTTGGCCAATGTCTCGAACGCGACCGTGACCCGCTTCATCAAGCGGCTCGGCTATGCGAGCTACGATGTCGCGCGGCGCCATGTGCGCACCGAAAAAACCGGCGGCGCGGCCCTGTTCCTCGCCACGCCGGACGAGGGCGTTGCCGGCAACGCGCTCGACGCGCATCGCCGGCAAAGCCAGCTCAATATCGAGGCGACATTCGGCCGCCTCTCGAACACGATCGTCGACGATCTGGCAAATGCGATCGTCGCCGCGCCGCAAGTGTGGATGTTGGGATACCGCAGCAGCCGTTCCTTCGCCACCTATCTGCGCTGGCAGATCATCCAGGTCGCAGCACAAATTCATATCGTCCCCGGCGCTGGTGAGACGCTCGGCGAGTACCTGCCGACGATCGCGCGCGGGGATTGCGTCATCGTCTTCGGGCTGAACCGCCGGGTCGCCGGGCTCGCGGCGATCCTCGACGTGGTAATCGCCGGCGGGGCGCGGGTCATATACATCACCGACCAGCCGCGTCCGCCGGCTAACCCGCCTGAATGGCTCATCCGCTGCGAGACGACGGGCCCTGGCCCGCTCTACGATCATTCGGCAGTGATGGCACTCTGCGATCTCATCGCGACGCGCGTGCTGCAACTCGCAGGCCGCTCGGGCCGCCGGCGGCTAACCGCCATTGAGATGGCGCACGACACCTTCGACGAGATTGAAAAATGATTTTCGTCTAACCTTGGTATGAAATATGCTTTTCCTTGTTTGAGAGGCACGGCACCGCGTCGGGCCCGCATCAAGGAGGTGCCGCGATGGCCGTTGCTTCCACCGCGCAGACGACCCGGCTTCAGGCGCTCGAACGGGCGCTCAACCGCATCGGCGTCACCGGAGCGCATCGCACGATTCTCGCGATTATCGTCGCCGGCGCCGTGTTTGACAGCTTTGAGCAGAACACGATCGGCATCATCGGCCCGGTGTTGCGTGAAAGCTGGGGAATTTCGGCGACCCAGATCGGCCTGCTCAATACCATCACCTTCGCCTCGGGTGCCATCGGCCGACTGCTGACCGGCTATCTCGGCGACCGTTACGGCCGCAGGACGATGCTGGTAATCGACCTGCTGCTGTTCACACTTGGGGCGATCATCTGTGCGCTTGCCCAAAACATGGGCGTGCTCGCGGCCGGTCGCGCTGTCGTCGGTTTCGGCCTCGGCGGCGAAGTTTCGATTGCCGTGACGATGCTTGCCGAATTCTGCTCGGCGCGGTTTCGCGGCACCGCTGCGGGTCTCGTCAATGTCGGTGCCGGCGGCATCGGCAATTTCCTTGCACCGGGCTTCGGCCTGTTGATCTTCGCAATCTTCGCCGGGCCGGATCGCTGGCGTTATGTGTTCGCGGCTCTCGTCCTGCCGGCGATCCTTGTCGTCTTCTATCGCCGCTTCGTACCCGAAACACCGCGTTTCCTCTTGTCGCGTGGCGATGTCGCCGGCGCCAACCGGGTGTTGTCGCGGCTGGCCTCCGGCCGGCTGACCGCGCCCGAGGTCAAGATCGAGACCTTCATCCCCGAGAGTGCGCAACGCGACGCAGTGGCGCCGCAAGCCTCGCTCACCGAGATTTTCCGCGGCCCCTTCGCGCGCCGTACCCTGCCGCTCTCGGTGGCGATCTGGATGACCTACGGTTCGCAAATCTCGGTGCTGACCCTGATGCCGACCATCCTCGTCGCGCAGGGCTACACGATCACCAAAAGCCTGCTGTTCACGATGGTCATGCAGGCCGGCAGCCTGGTCGGGACATCGGCGGCCTCGTTTTTCGGCTATCATCTGCCGCGCAAGCCGGTGCTGACCTACGGGGCGATCCTCGCTTGCCTCTCTGGTCTGGCGTTCGGTTTCATTCATGCCAACGTCGTGCTGGTGCTGTTTTTCGGAATGGTCTTTCAGTTCTTCGTGCTGATGCTCAACACGACGATCTTCATGTATGCGCCCGAACTTTTCCCGACGCGCATCCGCGCCTTCGGCACCGCCTTCATCATGGCGGTCGGGCCGGCTTCCGGCTCGCTGATGCCGCTCGTCTCCGGACGGCTCTTCGACGCGTATGGCATGGGCGCGATCTTCGCGATGATCGCGGTGATGTATGTGATCTTTGCGCTCTGCATCCAGCTGATGCCGGAGACGTTCGGCCGCTCGCTCGAAGACGTCAATCAGCCGGCCGGCGCGGACGGCGCGGCGGGCGAATTGGTGGCCGCCTGATTGCGCGTCCTGCTAATCAACCCGAACACCTCTGCGGCGACCACCGCGCAGATGGTGGCGATCGCTCAGGCGTCGGCGCCTGCCGGGGTGGAGGTTGTCGGTACCACCGCGCGATGCGGCCCGCCGATGATCCTCAAAGCCGAAGAGCTGAGCGCCGCCGGGCCCGGCGTCGTCGAGATCGGCATTGCCAAGGCAGGCGAAGTGGCCGGGATCATTATCAGCGCCTTCGGCGACCCCGGGCTGGCCGAGCTTCGCCAGCTGGTGGATGTGCCGGTGGTCGGCATCGCCGAGGCCGCGATGCTAGAGGCCAGCGCGGGCCGCCGCCGCTTCGGCGTCGCCACGGTGACGCCTAATCTCGCCGGACCGATCGCGGCGCGCGCTCGGGACGTGGGCGTGGCCGATCTCTATGTCGGCATCCGCCTGACGCCGCAGGACCCGCTGACCCTCGTCGCCGAGCTGCCGTTACTCGTAGCGGCGCTGGCCGAGGCCGTGCGGCAATCGATCGAGTGCGACGGCGCTGAAGCGGTGGCAATCGGGGGCGGCCCGCTCGGCCAGGCAGCAATCGCGCTGACGCCGCGATTCGCGGCACCGATCATCGCGCCAATTCCGGCAGCAATACACCGGCTCATGGATGCCCTTCAGCCGGGCTTCCAGCGCTAATCCCGTGTCCCGCTAACAGGCCTGACGGAAGCGAGCGCATCGGCGGGCAATAACCGATCAGCCCTGAAACGGGTGCGTCGCGATCCAATGGCGGGCGATGTCGATGCGCCTGGCGAACCACACCTTGTCGTACCCCGCAACGTAGTCGATGAAGCGTTCGAGCGCGGCGATGCGTCCGGGACGGCCGAGTAGCCGGCAATGCATGCCGATCGACATCATGCGCGGCCGCTCTTCACCCTCGCGATAGAGCACGTCGAACGAGTCCTTGAGGTAGGTGAAGAATTGGTCGCCCGAGTTGAACCCTTGCGGCGACGCGAAGCGCATGTCGTTGCTGTCGAACGCGTAGGGGACGATGAGCTGCGGCCGGCCAAAGTGGTTGTCCCAGTATGGCAGGTCGTCGGCGTAGCAGTCGGAGGCGTAGACGAAGCCGCCTTCCTCGACGACTAGCCGCAAGGTGTTCGGGCTGCAGCGGCCCTGATACCAGCCGAGCGGCCGCTCGCCAGTTATCCGGGTCTGGATTTCGACCGCCTTGGCAATGTGCTCGCGCTCGACAACTTCCGAGACGTATTGGTAATCGATCCAACGATAGCCGTGCGTCGCGATCTCCCAGCCGGCCGTCATCATCGCCTCAACCGCTGCGGGGTTGCGTTCCATCGCCATCGCCACGCCGTAGACCGTGATCGGCACCTGCCGCGAGGTGAAAGTGCGATAGAGCCGCCAGAACCCGGCGCGGCTGCCGTATTCGAAGACTGACTCGATGACCGGGTTTCTCAATCCCGGCACCGGCTGTGCGCCGACCAGCTCGTTGAGGAAAGCTTCGGCCGCGACGTCGCCGTGGAAGATCGCGTTCTCGCCGCCCTCTTCGTAATTCATCACAAACTGCACCGCGATCCGCGCAGCGTTGGGCCATTGCGCGTGCGGCGGGGTCTCGCCGTAGCCGACAAGGTCGCGGGGATAACCGGCCATGCTGGGTCTCCTCAATCGTCGGTTTAGGGAATCTGGGTGCCTTCGGCGGATACGGCTTTCTGCACGGCAGTGCGCGCCAACATGCGGCGTCGATGATCGAGAATGCGCGGCAGCTTGGTCGTATCCACGCCATCGCCTTCGAACCAGGTGCCGATCGTGAACAGATACGGGTCGCAAACCGTGTACCGCTCGCCCATGACCCACGGACCCTTCAGGAATTTGTGCTCAATCAACTCAGCGCATTCCGTCACCGTAGCCGGAACTTTGCGTTTCATCGCCTCGATCGCCGCCGGTTCCTCCGCCCACCGCGAGCCACGTCTGCCATGGGCGTGCGCGACGTGCACGGTCGAGCACAAATAGCTGTTGAACTCCTGCATTCGCGCCAGCGCGAACGGATCCGAGAGCGGAGCCAGCTTCGCCGCCGGAAAACGCTGCGCCACAAAGAGCAGCAGTGCCGGTGTCTCAGTGATGGTCCCGTGCTCGGTCACCAGCGCAGGAACGCGGCCTTTCGGATTAACCGCGAGGAATTCGGGGCTCCGCTGGGCGTGCGAAGTGAAATCTATTCGCACTGCCTCGTAAGGCGGTCCCGCATCCTCAAGAGCGATGTGCGTTGCCAACGCACAAGTACCAGGCGCGTAGTACAATTTGAGCATGAGCGCGGTCTCTCCTCCACGTTCCGAAATATTGCAACTAATCCGGATCGCCCGACAATCAATGTGGGACTGTCGCCAACATGGCCGCCTCAGCCGCGGGGCGAGTCGATTGGCACGCTAGGAGGCCCGGCAGGATGACGCGCCTATTGGCAGGAATGGCTGCAATCGGCGCATCGGACCGGTTGCCGAGCGCCCCGGCCACGGTCTGCTTACCGAACCCGTGGACCAACTGGCAGGTTTCTCATGCGCGCGGTCATCTGCCGACTTTCATCGGGAACCCATTGGCATATTTGTTGATGGATCAATTGTTATTATGCCTTGTAATACGTATCGACTATATATTTATGGCGGATGGGGTGGGATTCGAACCCACGATACGGTTTCCCGTATACACACTTTCCAGGCGTGCGCCTTCGACCGCTCGGCCACCCATCCATGGGGCGCGCACACTAGAATAGTTTTACGCGGCGGAAAACCGGCCGGCATCGGCGGCCGCATTCCGGCCCGGCTCCGCGCCGACGGGAAAAGTCGCTGACGCCGCCCGCCTGCCCCCCTAAACTCCCGGTAGCGGGAGAGGTGAGATGGTCGCGCGTGTCCGGACGGTGGCGTTTCATGGCGTCGACGTGGTCGATGTCGAGGCGCAGGTAACGCTGACCGCGGGCTTGCCGGCCTTCGCCGTGGTCGGCCTGCCGGACAAGGCGGTCGCCGAATCGCGCGAGCGGGTGCGCGGCGCGCTGGCGGCGCTCGGGCTGGCGCTGCCGTCGCGCCATATCACGGTCAACCTCGCGCCGGCCGACGTCTTGAAGGAAGGCAGCCATTTCGACCTGCCGATCGCACTCGGTCTGCTGGCGGCGATGGAGGTGCTGCCGCAGGACGAGATCGGCGGCTATCTCGCGGTCGGCGAGCTCGCGCTCGACGGCTCGTTGACCCCGGTCGCCGGGGTGCTGCTCGCGGCGCTGTCCGCCGCCGGCCGGCAGATCGGCATCATCTGCCCGGCCGCGTGCGGCGGCGAGGCGGCTTGGGCCGGCGAGGTCGAGATCGTCGCCGCGCCGACCCTGCTTGCGGTGGTCAACCACTTCAAGGGCACGCAGCTTTTGCCCCCGCCGGTCGCCCGCGTGGCGCCGCCGCGCAGCGCCGGGCTCGATTTCCGTGACGTCAAGGGCCAGGAAAGCGCCAAGCGCGCGCTGGAGATCGCCGCGTCGGGCGGCCACAACATGTTGATGGTCGGCCCGCCCGGCAGCGGCAAGTCGATGCTGGCGGCGCGGCTGCCGGGCATCCTGCCGCCGCTGGAGCCGGCCGAGGCCTTGGAGCTCGGCATGATCCTGTCAGCCGCCGGCGGTTTGCGCGGCGGCACGCTGCTGCGCGAGCGGCCGTTTCGCGACCCGCACCATTCCGCCTCGCTGCCGGCGCTGGTCGGCGGCGGCATCCGGCCGCGCCCGGGCGAGATCAGCCTGGCGCATCAGGGGGTGCTGTTTCTCGACGAGCTCCCGGAGTTCAGCCGGCCGGCGCTCGAGGCGCTGCGCCAGCCGCTGGAGACGGGGCGGGTCAGCATCGCCCGCGCCAACGGCCATGTGACCTTTCCGGCGCGCATCCAGCTAATCGCGGCGATGAACCCGTGCCGCTGCGGCTTTCTCGCCGAGCCGGGCCGCGCCTGCGGCCGCGCGCCGCGCTGTGGCGAGGAATACCAGTCCAAGCTGTCGGGCCCGCTGCTCGACCGCATCGACCTGCATATCGATGTGCCGCCGGTCGCTGCGACGGATTTGTCGCTGCCGCCGCCGGCCGAGTCGAGCGCCGACATCGCCGGCCGCGTCGCCGCCGCCCGCGCCCGCCAGTCCGCCCGCTATGCCAAGCTGCCGCCCGACCGCCGCGTGCGCAGCAACGCCGAGGTCGATGGCACGCTGCTCGACGAGGTCGCCGCGCCCGAGGAGGCCGGCCGCACGCTCCTCACCCGCGCCGCCGAGCGGCTGCGTCTCTCGGCGCGCGGCTATCACCGCGTGCTGCGCGTCGCCCGCACGCTCGCCGATCTCGATGGCGCCGCGATCGTCGCGCGCCGCCATGTCGCCGAGGCGCTCAGCTATCGCCAGGGGCTCGCGCCGCCCAGCCGAAGGACCACGTAGCGACTTAACCAGCTTGGGGAGGAAGCGCATGTTAGGCAGCGGAATTCTCGACTTCGCGATCGGTCTGGTCTTTACCTTTCTGGCGGTGAGCCTGGCCGCCGGGGCGGCGACCGAGGCCTTTGCCTCGTTCTTCAAGACGCGCTCCAGCACGCTGCTGCAAGGCGTCAAGGACTTGCTCAACGATGCAAATTTCACCGGGCTCGCGCTGCAGCTCTACCAGCATGGCCTGATCAGCCCGCGCGGCAACGGTTCCGACGTCGAACCGAACAAGGCCACCGATCCGGCCTATATCGATTCCAAGCAGTTCGCTACGGCCTTGGTCGAGATCATCAAGCAGCTGCCGAGCACGCCGCCGCCCGACGGCTCGCCGGCGCCGCCCCCCGGCGCCGATGCGGCGGTTCCGTCGCCGCCGGCGGTTGCCTTGCTCCACGCCAAAATCGCCAACGCGCCGGGCGACGCCAACGGCCAGCTGCGCAAGATGCTCTACGGCGTCGTCGAGCGTGCCGAGGGCGACGAAGTCCGCATCCGCGCCGAGCTATCGACTTGGTTCGACAACGCGATGGATCGGGTGAGCGGCGTCTACAAAAGGTGGGCGCAGCTCTGGTCTTTCCTGTTCGCGCTGTTGATTGCGGTGGTGCTGAACATCAGCACGATCGATGTGGCGACCTCGTTGTGGAAGCAGCCGATCGACACCAAAGCCATCGTCGGCATCACCGATCAGGCGCAACTACCCAACTATGTAAAGACCGTCGACCAGCTGAACGCGATGCCGCTCGGCTGGAACGCGCAGCTCGTGCCGGCCGCCGGTGCGACCGGCGGTCAGTGGGTGTGGTGGCTCTTCCTTCATGTCGTCGGCTGGGTCATCACCGCCTTCGCGACGCTGTTCGGCGCACCGTTCTGGTTCGACGCGCTGCAGCAGATCGTGCGGCTCAAGGGCTCGGGCCCGAGCCCGGCGGAAAAAAAGGATCAGATGGCCGCCTCGGGCTGAGCAGGCAGACGACAGCCGCGGCACCGCCGCGCATACCGCTCCCGGCGGGAATTCGCTTGCCGGAACCGGGCGCGATGGTCGACGATTGCCCAAACGGCTTCTCGAAGGATCGCGGTATGACCGAGCCTTATCTGCGCAGCGGCATCTTTATGGCGCCGTTCCATAATCACGACGAAAACCCGACGCTGTCGATGGAACGCGACCTCGAGCTGCTGGAGCATCTCGACCGGCTCAACTACCACGAGGCATGGATCGGCGAACATCATTCGGGCGGCTTCGAGATCATTGCCTGCCCGGAGATGTTCATCGCCGCCGCGGCGCAGCGCACGCGGCACATCCGCCTCGGCACCGGGGTCGTGTCGCTGCCCTACCACAACCCGTTCATGCTGGCCGACCGGATGGTGCAGCTCGACCACATGACGCGCGGCCGCGCGATGTTCGGCGTCGGGCCGGGCGCGCTGGTGCACGACGCGCTGAAGATCGGCATCGATCCTTCCGACCAGCGCGAGATGATGGAAGCGTCGTTCGACGTCATCGTCCGGCTGATGAAGGGCGAGGTCGTCACCAAAAAGACCGACTGGTTCAACATCACCGACGCCAAGCTGCAGCTGCGCCCCTATACGCAGCCGACGATGGAGCTCGCGGTTGCCGCGGCGCGCTCGCCCTCGGGCGGCGTGCTGGCTGGGAAATACGGCGTCGGCCTCTTGTCGATCGGCGGCACCGCGCCGGCGCAGATGGAGCGCCATACCGCCAATTGGAACCTCTACGAGGAGACCGCGCGCGGCAACGGCTACACGCCCAACCGCAAGGATTGGCGCGTTGTCGGCTTCTTCCACATCGCCGAGACCCGCGAGCAGGCGCGCAAGAACGTGCAGTTCGGCATGCAGGCTTTTGCCAACTATTTCCGCGATGTGGCGACATTCCCGATCATCCCGCCTGAGGTTGGCGACCCGGTGCAGTGGATGATCGAGACCGGCACGGCCTGCATCGGCACGCCCGACGACGCGGTCGCCTATGTCGACCGGCTGATGAAGGGCTCGGGCGGCTTCGGCGTGCTGTGCGAGCTGGCGCAGAACTGGGCCGATTGGGAAGCGACCAAGCGGCATTACGAGCTGATGGCGCGCTTTGTCCACCCCAAGTTCCAGCAGAGCCGCGAGCTGCTCGTCGAGAGCTACGACTACGCGACCGCGCACCATGTCGATTTTACCGGCCAGGCCGCCGCGGCGATCCAGAAGGCGATCGACCGCCACGCCGGGCAGGAGAAGAAAGAGGCAGCCGAATAGGGCAGGGACGCAATGCAGAGCCAGAACCGCTTTTTCGACGATCTCGCGCGCGTCGCCAACGGCGCGGTCGGCGCCTTGTCGGGCGTGCGCGCCGATATCGAGGCGCGGTTCCGCGATCAGCTCGAGCGCGTGCTCGCGGGGATGGACCTCGTCAGCCGCGAGGAGTTCGAGGCGGTGAAAGCGATGGCGGCAAAGGCGCGCGACGAGCAGGAAGTGTTGCTCGCGCGCATCGCCGAGCTCGAATCAAGGCTCGGCGGCAAAACCACGCCGCCGGCGCGGGCGCCACGCGCGAAAGGCAAATAAGTCCAGGTTTCGCGCCGGTCGGCGTTTCGGCCGCTATATCTTGTCTTGCAACTGTCATTCTCGTTTGGCAGCGTAAATCTCACCAGCCCGGCTCGCGGGTGAGCCGCCCTCAATTTTTGGGTTGCTTTGCCCGCAAAGTTGTTAAAAAGGAGGGGTGGCTGCGGCCGCTTGGCTCCCGAGGAGCGCAGGATGACGTCTCTTTCCTTTGATGAAGAGAGCCGGCCTCATGCCGGCAACCCGATCGATCTGGTCGAGGAGATCGTCATTGCCAATGACTGGGCGCACGATCGCGCCGGCGAGGACGAGCTGGTCGTCGAGATTCCCGGCCGCTGGTGTGACTACCGGCTTTATTTCCTGTGGCAGGAAGAGCTGACCGCGCTGCATTTCTCCTGCGGCTTCGACATGAAGGTGCCGAAGCGCCGGCGCGGCGTGCTGTACGAGTTGCTCGCCCTCGCCAATGAGCGGCTGTGGCTCGGCCATTTCGACCTGGCCGCCGGCGACAACTCGCCCTCCTTCCGCTACGCGGTCCTGATGCGCGGGCTGTCGGGCGTCAACAGCGAGCAGATCGAGGATCTGGTCGACATCGCGGTCTCCGAGTGCGAGCGCTTCTATCCCGCGTTCCAGCTCGTCGTATGGGGCGGCAAGCCGCCCGACGAGGCGATGGCCGCGGCGATGATCGACCCGATCGGCGAAGCCTGACCTCACCCGAGCCGAGGATTCCCCATGAGCGCGGGCACGGTCCTTCTTGTCGGCTGCGGCCAGATGGGCTCGGCCATGCTGCGCGGCTGGCTCAAGGCGGGTTCGGCAGCGCGCTACGTCGTCGTCGAGCCGGCGGGAATTTCCGACGCTCTCCTGGCATCTCCCAATGTCGACGCACTCAGCAACGCCACCGAGCTCGCTGACGCGCTGGCGCCCGACGCGGTGGTCTTCGCGGTAAAGCCGCAGGTAATCGGCGACATCGTCCCGGCCTATGCCCGTTTCGCGCGGCCCGGCACGGTGTTCATGTCGATCGCCGCCGGCACGACGATCGCCAATCTCGCGCGGCATCTCGGCGCCGCGGCGATCGTCCGCGTCATGCCCAACACGCCAGCCGCGATCGGCCGCGCGATCAGCGTCGCCTGTGCCAATCCGCGCGTCACCGCCGCGCAGCGCCAGCTGTGCGATGCGCTGCTCGCCTCGATCGGCGAGAGCGCCTGGGTCGAGGACGAGGCATTGCTCGACCCGGTGACCGCGGTGTCGGGCAGCGGCCCCGCCTATGTCTTCCTGCTGATCGAGACGCTGGCTGCCGCCGGGGTGAAGTCCGGCCTCCCGGCAGAGCTTGCGCTGCGCCTCGCGAAGGCCACGGTGGCCGGCGCCGGCGAGTTGGCGACTGTCGCGGCGGAACCGCCCGGCAAATTGCGCGAGAACGTCACCAGCCCCGGCGGCACCACCCGCGCCGCGCTCGACGTGCTGATGGGCCCCGGGGGACTCGCCGAATTGATGGACCGCGCCGTCGCGGCGGCGACCCGCCGCTCGCGCGAGCTGGCGAGCTAGGGGGCATGGCGCAGGGCCGCGGACGGCGCGGCGCGCGTGGTGCCGCCGGGGCGCAAGCCGCCGATCCGGACCGCATCATCGATGCCGCGATGATGCTCATCGCCGCGCAAGGCTGGCGCCGCGTGTCGCTTGCCGCGGTGGCGGAGGCAGCGGGGCTGCCGATCCTCCAGGTCTACCGGCTGTTCCCGTCAAAGACCGCCATCCTCTGCGGGCTGTTGCGCCGGGTCGACGAGGCGGCGCTCGCCGAGCCGCTCGACGGCAATCCGGAGGAAAAGCCCCGCGACCGCGTGTTCGATCTCTTGATGCGGCGATTCGACGCGCTGCAACCGCATCGCGCGGCACTCGAGGCGCTGCGCCGCGATCTGCCGGCCGACCCGCTCGCCGCGCTGGCACTCGGCGGCGCGCTCCTGTGCTCGATGCGGCTGATGCTCGAAGCGGCCGGCATTACCAGCCACGGCATTGGCGGTGTGATCACGGTCAAGCTCACCGCGGCCGCCTATCTCGCCGCGGCGCATGGCTGGTCCCGCGACGAGTCGCCCGACCTCGCGCCGACCATGGCGATGCTCGACCGCCGGCTGCGCGGGATCGAGCGCTGGCTGGTCCCCGCCGCATCGGCCTTTCGCGGGCGCGAGAACGCAAAAGCTTAGGCGGTCTCTTGAACTTTGCCCGCTGATTGTGCGGTGCAAAATAATAAGCCTTGACTATGATCGAGCGTCCATCCATATAGCCGATTGTGCGCTGCACAATAATTTCCCGCCACACGAAAGCCCTGCCATGTCTGATGCCCGCACCCCGTTTTTTGATTTCGACATGACCAAGATGTTCGCCGATTTCCGCTTCCGTCCGTTCGATTTCGAGGCGGTCTGGGCGGCGCAGCGCCGCAATCTCGATGCGCTGAGCCAGGCCAACCAGCTCGCGGTCGAAGGCTGCCAGGCGCTCGCCAAGCGCCAGATCGAGGTGACCCAGTCGGCGCTCGAGGAGTTCTCGACGCTCGTGCGTGGGATGACTCAGCCGGCCTCGACCGAGGACCGCATCGCCAAGCAGACCGAATTCACCAAGAAGATGATCGATAAGGGTCTCAGCCACGGCCGCGAGGTCGCCGCGCTGGCGACCAAGACCGGCAGCGAGGCGGCCGAGGTGCTGCAGAAGCGCACGACCGAAGGCCTCGACGAGATGCGCGCCTTCACCTGCAAATCGGCCGTCTGAACACCTTTCGCGTGCGGTCTGAGATGGCCGGGCTTTGTCCCGGCCATCTTACCATCCGGCCGTCGCCTGATATGATCGCGCGATGACGATCCCCTATGATGTCTTCGCGCAGGTTGATATCCGCGTCGGCACGATCCTTACCGCCGAGCCGTTTCCCCAGGCGCGCAAGCCGGCCTACCGGCTGACCATCGATTTCGGCCCCGAAATCGGCGTCAAACCCTCCTCGGCCCAGCTTACCGTGCATTACGACGCAACCGAGCTGCTGGGGCGCCAGGTCGCGGCGGTCGTGAATTTCGCGCCGCGCCAGATCGGCCCGTTCATGTCGGAGGTGCTGGTGCTCGGCTTCCCCGACCCCGACGGCGCCGTGGTTCTCATCCGCCCGGACAAGCCCGTGGCGAATGGCGGCCGGCTGTTTTAGGGGCCGCCTTCGCTCCGCTATTTCGGCAGGTGCACCCGCGCGCGCAGCCCGCCATGCGGCGAGGTTTCGAGCCGTACGTCGCCGCCATGGCTGCGGGCCACGTCGCGCGCGATCGTCAGCCCCAGCCCGATGCCGCCGGTCGAGGGGTTGCGCGACGCATCGAGCCGGATGAATGGTTGGAATACGTGCTCGCGCTCGGCCGCCGGGATGCCGGGGCCGTCGTCGTCGACGAGGATGTCGACCCCGTCCTTGACCGGGTGGCCGGTGAGCCAGACCCGGCTGCCGTAGCGCGCGCCGTTGGCGACGAGGTTGCCGAGGCAGCGGCGCAGCGCGTTGGGCCGGATCGGCACCACGAGCCCGAGCGTCTCGTCGAGCGACAGCGCGGTTCCCTCGCGCGCGGCGGTGGCGGCGATGTCGTGCAGCAGCGCGCCGATATCGGTGGCGACCGGCGTCTCGGTGCCTTCGCCGCGGGCGAAATCGAGATAGACCTGCACCAAATGCTCCATCTCGACCACGTCCGACTTGAGCTCGGCGACTGTCGGGTTGTCGCCCATCATTTCCAGCGCCAGCTTCATCCGCGTCAGCGGCGTGCGCAAATCGTGCGAGACGCCGGCGAGCATCTCGGTGCGCTGGCGGATCTGCCGCTGGATGCGGTCGCGCATCTGGATGAAGGCGACCGCCGCCTGGCGCACTTCGAGCGCGCCCTCGACCTTCGAGAAGGCGATCGGCCGGCCCTTGCCGAAACTGTCGGCGGCGACCGCGAGGCGGCGCAGCGACTTCACCTGGTTGCGCAGGAACATCGCCGCGACGATGAACAGCACCAGCGACGAGCCGATCATCCACAAGATGAAGATATAGGTCGTAGAGGTGTTGAGTCGCTTGTAGGACATCGTCGCGTCGAGCACGCCGCCTGCGAGCTGCACCATGACCACGAGGTTATTCGGATCGCTCACCGAATCGACGCGGTAGGGGATGCGCAGCCGCTCGGCGAGCGCGGTGCGCAAATGCTCCTCGGTTTGGCTGCCGCCGGACGCAATCGGGGCCGGCAGCGTCGCGCCGGGCCGGTAGTCGAAGACGATTTCGGTGCGCTGGTGCGCACGCGTCATGATCTCGTCCCGCTCCGGCGCGCTGTCGGCGAGCGTCACGCTCTCGCCGACCATGGTGATTTCCGAGGCGACATCGGCCGCGAAGCGGTGCGCCACGGTCTCCCAATGCCGCGCATAGAATACCCACGCGGAGATTACCTGGACGAGGATCAGCGGTATGACGATGAGCAGCAGCGAGCGGCCGAACATCGTCGTCGGCAGCAGGCGCTTGATCCAGCTGCGCTGGCGGATGTCGAGATCGTCCCGCCGGTCGGGCAGGGTGACCGGGAGATCGCTCATCGCCGCGCCTCCGGCTCAGTCCGGGCGCAGCGCATAGCCGGTGCCGCGCACGGTCTGCAGATAGCGCGGGTTGCGCGGGTCGGGCTCGACCTTGCGCCGCAGCCGGGTCATCTGCACATCGACATTGCGCACATTGCCGCTGAACTGCGCCGATTGCGACAGCTCCTCGCGCGATACGGCCTGCGGCGCGCGCTGCGCGAGACTCGACAGCAGCGCGCTCTCGCCCGCGGTCAGGCGCACCAAATCCTCATCGCGAAACAATTCGCCGCGCGCCGGATCGAAGCGGAACCCCGCGAAATGCAGATCGGCGGACGGGGCGGGCGGTTCGGCCGCCGCCGGGCGGCGCTGCAGGATGTTGCGGATGCGCAGCACCAGTTCGCGCGGCTCGAACGGCTTGGCGAGGAAATCGTCGGCGCCCTGCTCGAGCCCGTTGACGCGGTCCTCCGGCTCCGCCATTGCGGTCAGCAGCAGCACCGGCACTGGCCCGGGAAACTTCGAGTCGCGGCGCAGCGAGCGGGTGAGGTCGAGGCCGCTTTCGCCGGGCATCATCACGTCGAGGACGATGAGGTCGAAGGCAAAGCTGGCGAGCTGGGCGCGCGCCTCCTGGGCGTCGGCCGCGCCGGTCACCCGGAACCCGCTATCCGACAGGTAGCGGCGCAACAAATCGCGCAGCCGGGCATCGTCGTCGACAACGAGCAGATGGGGTTCGTCCTCGCTCATCGCGCCATCATACGCGAAATCGTCGCTCAACGCCGGCCACCTTAGCGCCGACTTGGCCTCGCGCGGTCGAAGCGGCGCCGGTCGTCGGGGCTGGCGATGACGCCGAGCAGCACCTTGCGAAAGCCCTCGACCGCACCGGCCCCGGCCTTGCGATAGGCGGCGGCGACCCGGGCGCGCTGCGGCGCCGAAAGCTGGCGCTCCAATTCGCGGCCCTTCTCGGTCAGCTCCAAGAGCCGCTGCCGGCGGTCCTGCGCGCCGCGATGCTGGACGATAAAGCCCTGCCGCACCAGCTGACCCAGCACCCGGTTGAGGCTCTGCTTGGTGATCTTGAGGATGGTCAGCAGGTCGCCGACCGTCATCTGCGGCCGGCGGCCGACAAAATGCACGACCCGGTGATGCGCCCGGCCGAAATCGTAGCGCGTCAGAATTTCGTCGGGCTCCGCAGTGAAATCGCGATAGGCGAAGAACAGCAGCTCGATGCCCTGCCGCACCTCCTCGTCGGTGAGGAAGGGCGCCTCGGCGGCGGGCTCGCTCAGCGGCGCCGCGGAAGGTTTTATGTCAGTCATATTGACTTATTTTGCAAGGATCGATACAACGCAGCGTTCGCAGCGTTATAAAGTTGCTCAAAACCCGGCGCGAGGAAATGGCCATGGCTGGTGATCTGCTCCCCTTCGACGATCGCGACGGCTTTATCTGGTATGACGGCCGCCTTATCCCCTGGCGCGACGCCAAGCTGCACGTGCTGACCCACGGGCTCCATTATGCGAGTTGCGTGTTCGAAGGCGAGCGTGTCTATAACGGCAAGGCGTTTCACCTCGACGAGCACAATGCGCGGCTGATCAATTCCGGCAAGATCCTCGGCTTCGAGATCCCCGCCAGCATGGACGATCTCGCCAAGGCAACCAAGGAGCTGATCGCCGCCAACAAGACCGTCGACGGCTATGTCCGGCCGATCGCTTGGCGCGGCGCCGAGCAGATGGGCGTGTCCGCCGAGCTCAGCAAAATCCACCTGGCGATCGCCACCTGGGGCTGGCCGTCCTATTTCTCGCCGGAGGCGCGCGCCAAGGGCATCCGCATGATGCAGTCGCAATGGGCGCGCCCGGCACCGCACACCGCGCCGGTGCATTCCAAGGCTTCGGGCCTCTACATGATCTGCACCATGGCCAAGCACGAGGCCAATGCCGCCGGCTATGACGACGCGCTGATGCTCGATTGGCGCGGCCAGCTCGCCGAAGGGACGGGGGCCAACCTCTTCCTCAACATCAACGGCGAGCTCCACACCCCGACGCCGGATTGCTTCCTCAACGGCATCACCCGCCAGACCGTCATCAAGCTCGCCAAGGCGCGCGGGATCACCGTGGTCGAGCGCGCGATCATGCCGCACGAGCTGGCGAACGCGACGGAGATGTTCCTCACCGGGTCGGCTGCCGAGATCACCCCGGTCGGCGAGATCGACGGCGCGATCGGCCATTACCGCTTCACCCCCGGCACGCTCTGCCAGCTGATGATCGAGGATTACGACCGCATCACCGGCAAGACCGCCGACGCCAAGGCGGCGGAGTAGGGCTCCGTCAGTAAACCCCTCTCCCGCTTGCGGGAGAGGGTGGCTCGCGCCGCGAGGCGCGAGACGGGTGAGGGTACTTGCCGCAAGTCTCTCACCCTCCCATCGCTGGCGCGATGGGCCCCTCCCTCTCCCGCAAGCGGGAGAGGGGTTTATGTTGTCACCCTTCTTTCCAGCGCCGCGTCGCCTCGTCGTCCTCGCTGCGCGCGGCGACCCAACGCTCGCCCTGCGGCGTCTCCTCGCTCTTCCAGAACGGGGCGTCGGTCTTCAGCCAGTCGATGAGGAAATGGCAAGCGGCGAGCGCCGCCTCGCGGTGCGGCGAGGCGGTGGCGACGAGCACGATGCGGTCGCCCGGCTCGAGCCGGCCATAACGATGGATGACGAGGCTGGCGTCGAGCGGCCAGCGTCTGTTCGCCTCGGTCTCGATCTCGGCGAGCTTCTTCTCGGTCATCCCGGGATAATGTTCCAGAGTCAGCGCGGAGACCTGGTCCCCGCCGCCCATATCGCGCACCAGCCCGATAAAGCTGGCGACGCCGCCGATGCGCGGATTGCCCCGGGTCAGCGCGTCCAGCTCGGCCCCGATATCGAAATCCTCGCGCTGCACCTTGATCATCGCCTCACCCTCCAGTCACCGGCGGGAAGATCGCGACCTCGTCGCTGTCGCGCAC
>DASZLY010000283.1:0-4216 GCA_035552135.1 Allostellaceae bacterium
CCGGTCGGGCAGGCCTGCACGCATTCGCCGCAGGCGACGCAGGTCGAATTGCCCATCGGGTCGTCGAAATCGAAGACGATCTTCTCGTTATGGCCGCGCGCCGCCATGCCGATGACGTCGTTGACCTGCACCTCGCGGCAGGCGCGGACGCAGAGATTGCACTGGATGCAGGCGTCGAGCTGCACCGCCATCGCCACATGGCTGCAGTCGGGGGCCGGCGCGGCGCGGCCGGGGAAGCGGCTGTCGCTGACCTCGAGCCGGTCGGCCCATTGCCATAGCGACGAATTGGGGTCGT
Organism: Allostellaceae bacterium; assembly: GCA_035552135.1. Classification (GTDB taxonomy): domain Bacteria; phylum Pseudomonadota; class Alphaproteobacteria; order ATCC43930; family CGMCC-115725; genus DATARH01. The sequence goes on from DASZLY010000283.1 coordinate 296, forward strand.
GCGCGACGGCGCGCTCGGGCTGGTCGCCGACCAAGAGCTCGAACACCATCTTGCGCGAGAACTTGGCGCGCTCGCTCGCCGAGTGCACCTTCATCCCGGCGCTCGGCTTTCTGATGCACGACGCGGCGAGCACCCGCTCGCCCTCGACCTCGACCATGCAGGCACGGCAATTGCCGTCGGCGCGGTAGCCCGGCTTTGGCAGCCAGCAAAGATGCGGAATCTCGGTGCCGAGCCGGTTCGCCGCCTGCCAGATCGTCTCGCCCGGCTGCGCCTCGACCTCGTTGCCGTCGAGGAGGAATTTGATCGGATCGCTCATCTCAGACCTTCTCAAACCCGCCGCAGGCGTTGAATGAAATCATTCACCTGCGGCTGGGTCCAGCTGTCGCCGTTGCTCCAGAAGTCCAACAGCGCATCCTTGTTGCGCAGCACCCAGTCGATCACGCGCGGCGCCATCTGGCGAACGGTGCGGAGCGGCAGGCTGTTCGCGGCGACCGCCGGCGCATCGGCGACGGAGACCGAAAAGCTTGGCTGGGTGCGCCCCGGCTGGATGAAATACTTCACCCTCGGCCCGTATTGGCCCATTGCGGTCGAGATGAAGATCGTGCCGGCTATTCCGGTTTGCGCGCTTGTCAGGTTGGCTATCTCGACCACTTCTTCGGTCGCCAATTCCTCGGCCAGCGCCGCGTCGGCGGGAATTTGCATGACGTCGCCGCTTGTCATCACGCCGGCCCCGCCAGGTCCTCGGGGAAGTGCTTCATCACCATCTTCACCGGGTTCATCGCCGCCTGTCCCAGGCCGCAGATCGACGCGTCGCCCATCACCCGCGACAATTCCTGCAGCAGGCTGTCGTCCCAGCGCGGCTGGCTCATCAGCTTGACCGCCTTCTCGGTGCCGACGCGGCATGGCGTGCATTGCCCGCAGCTCTCGTCCTCGAAGAACCTGAGGAGGTTGAGCGCCACCTCCCTCATGTCGTCCTTGTCGGAGAGCACGACAACCGCCGCCGAGCCGATAAAGCAGCCCTCGCTTTCGAGCGTGCCGAAATCCAAGGGAATGTCCGCCTTCGACGCCGGCAGGATGCCGCCCGACGCGCCGCCCGGCAGGTAGCCCTTGAAGACGTGGCCGTCGGCCATGCCGCCGCAATATTCCTCGATCAGCTCTTTGGCCGTGATCCCGGCCGGGGCGAGCTTGACGCCGGGGTTCTTGACCCGGCCCGAGACGCTGAAGGTGCGGCGGCCCTGGCGGCCGTTGCGGCCCTCCGCGGAAAACCACTCGGGCCCGCTCTCGACGATGTCGCGCACCCAGAACAGCGTCTCGATGTTGTTGATGAGCGTCGGCCGGCCGAACAGGCCGACCTGCGACGGGAAGGGCGGCTTGTGGCGCGGCAGCCCGCGCTTGCCCTCGATGCTTTCGAGCATCGCCGATTCCTCGCCGCAGATATAGGCGCCGGCGCCGCGCCGCAGGTGCAGCTTGGTGTGGCCCGAGAGACCGGCCGCCTCGATCTTGGCGATCTCCGCGAGCAGCACCTCGCGGCATTGCGGATATTCGTCGCGCAGGTAGACGTAGACTTCCGGCGCCTCGACCACCCAGGCGGCGATCAGCGTGCCTTCGAGAAAGCGGTGCGGGTCGGTTTCGAGGAAATAGCGGTCCTTGAAGGTCCCGGGCTCGCCCTCGTCGCCATTGACCGCCATCAGCCGCGGCGCCGGCTCCTGCAGCACAAAGCGCCATTTGCGGCCGGTCGGGAAGCCCGCGCCGCCCATGCCCCGAATGTTCGACTTCTCCATCGCCTCGATGACGCCGTCACGGCTCTGGGAGCCCGAGAGGCACGCCTCCAGCAGCTTGTAGCCGCCGCCGGCGCGATAGTCGTCGAGGCTGACGAAAGGCGGGATGTCGGGATGTATATGCTTATGTGCGACGGCGTCGGCGACGCTGTCGACGGTGGCGTGCTCGTGCAGCGCGTGGCCGATCGCGCAGACCGGCGCGTTGTGGCAGCCGCCCATGCACGGCGCGCGCACCACCCGCACGCCGTCGCCGAGCTTCGCCTGCAAATCGGCGAGCAGCGCGTTCGCGCCGAACAGCTCGCAGGTGAGGCTGTCGCACACCCGCACGGTAAGCTCGGGCGGCGGCGCCTCGTCGTCCATGACGATGTCGAAATGCGCGTAGAACGAGGCGACTTCGTAGACCTCGACCAGCGCCAGCCGCATCTCCTCGGCAAGCGCCGCGAGATGGCGCGCGTGCAGGCAGCCATAGCGGTCCTGCAGCAGATGCAGATGCTCGATCAGCAGGTCGCGCCGGCGCTCCTTGTTGCCGAGCAGCGCCTGCACCTCGGCGAGCGCCGTGGGATCGACCTGCCGGCCCTTCGGCATGTCGCGGCCGCGCCGCCGGCCGGAGCCGGGATGGACGCGACGATCATGGGTTGCGGTAATCATGGGCACACCTTACAGCCCCTCTCCCGCAAGCGGGAGAGGGTGGCTTCGGGCGCAGCCCGAAGACGGGTGAGGGTTTGAAGGCCGTTACCGTTACCGTGACCCTCACCCTCCCATCGCTGCGCGATGGGTCCCTCCCTCTCCCGCAAGCGGGAGAGGGGAATAAGGACGTCCCACACGAGCGCTACACCGCCCCTTCCTGGTGCATCGCGGCGATCTCGGCGTCGCTGTGGCCGAGCCATTTGAGCACCTCGTCGGTGTGCTCGCCCAACAGCGGCGCGCGCTTATGCACGACCGGCGAGTCGGAAAGGTTGATCGGCATGCCGACCTGGACGTATTCGCCGCGCGTCGGATGGTCGAGCTTCACCAGCATCTCGCGGGCATAGAGCGACTCGTCCTCGTAGATGTCCTTCATCGACAGGATCGGCCCGCACGGCACGTCGACCTCGTTGAGCGCGGCCATGACGTCCATCTTGCTCAGCGTCTTGGTCCACTCTTCGATGATCGCGAAGCATTCCGGGATCTTCGGCAGCCGCGCCGCCGGGGTCGCCCAGGCCGGGTCGGCGATCAGCTCCTCGCGGCCGCAGAGCTTCATCAGCGGCTCCCAGCAGGTCGGCTGGATGATGACGTAGACATAGTCGTTGGCGCCGCCCGGCGCGGTTTTCAGCGCCGCGCCCGGCTGGCCGCCGCCCGAGGCGTTCCCGGCGCGCGGCACCTCGTCGCCGAAGGTCTTGTTCGGGTACTCCGGCAGCGGCCCTTTCATGATGCGCTGCTGGTCGCGCATCTTGACGCGGGTCAGGTTGAGCACCGCGTCGGTCATCGCCACCTCGACCCGCTGGCCCTTGCCGGTCTTCTCGCGCTGATAGAGCGCGGCGAGGATGCCGGTGACCATGTGCACGCCGGTGCCGCTGTCGCCGATCTGCGCGCCGGTGACGGTCGGCGGGCCCTCTTCCCAGCCGGTGGTGCTGGCGGCGCCGCCCATGCATTGCGCGACATTCTCATAGGCCTTGCAGTCGACGAACGGGCCGGGCCCGAACCCTTTGACCGAGGCGTAGATGATCCGCGGGTTCAGCTCCTGGAAACGCTCCCAGGTGAAGCCGGCGCGATCGAGTACGCCTGGCCCAAAATTTTCAACGACGATGTCGCAGCGCCGCACCAGCTGCTCCAGCACCGCCTTGCCCTTGGGCTGCTTCATGTTGACCGTGATGCTGCGCTTGTTCGAGTTGAGCATCGTGAAATAGAGGCTGTCGGCGCCTTTCACGTCCTGCAGCTGGCCGCGCGTGATGTCGCCGCGCCCGGGCAATTCGACCTTGATGACGTCGGCGCCCATCCAGGCGAGAAGCTGCGTCCCGGTCGGCGCCGCCTGGACATGGCCGAAATCGAGGATGCGGACGCCTTCAAGTGCTTTGCTCATCGTCGTCTCCTAACTCAAGAAATCGCCGTGTGTTTCGATATGGGCGGCGAGGCCCAGCGTGTGCTCGCGCGCCAGCCGCGCCGC
>DASZLY010000284.1:0-8022 GCA_035552135.1 Allostellaceae bacterium
TCGTCAAAGCGGGAGCCGACCGCGATCATCACATCGCAATCGTGCATCGCATTGTTCGCCTCGTAGGTGCCGTGCATGCCGACCATGCCGAGGAAATGCGGGTCGCTCGCCGGCAGCGCACCCAGCCCCATCAGGGTCAGCGTGCAGGGCGCATCGATGAGCCGCACGAACTCGGTAAAGCGGGCGCAAGCATCGGGCCCGGAATTGATGAGCCCGCCGCCGCCATAGACCAGCGGCCGCTCGGCCTTGGCGATCAGCCCCAGCGCCTCGTCGATTTTCGCCGCGTCGGGGCGTGTCTGCGGGCGATAGCTCTTGTGCTGGATCGCCTCGGGCGGCGCGTAAGGGCCGGTGGCGAACAGCACGTCCTTCGGCAGATCGACCACTACCGGGCCGGGCCGACCGCTTTTGGCGATGATGAATGCCTCGTGCATGGTGCGGGCGAGATCGTTGACGTCGCGCACCAGGTAATTGTGCTTGGTGCACGGCCGGGTGATGCCGGTGGTGTCGGCCTCCTGGAACGCATCGTTGCCGATGAGGTGCGTCGGCACCTGGCCGGTGAGGCAGATCACCGGCACGGAATCCATCAGCGCGTCGGTGAGGCCGGTCACGGCGTTGGTCGCGCCCGGCCCGCTCGTTACCAGCACGACGCCGACCTTGCCGGTCGAGCGAGCGTAGCCTTCGGCCGCGTGCACCGCGCCGCCTTCCTGGCGCACCAGGATGTGCCGCAGGTTATTCTGCTTGAACAGCGAATCGTAGATCGGCAGGACCGCGCCGCCCGGGTAGCCGAAGACGATTTCGACACCCTGATCGACCAGCGACCGGATGACGATATCGGCTCCGCTCAACGACTCGGGTGACATGATCCTCTCCCAGATAAACGCAGAGCGCGCCGACCGGGGCCGGCGCGAGGCACTGCACGGTACCAGTTATCCCCCGCGGGTCAACAGAAATCGATCAATAAAATGGCGTGAGCACTGCAAAAAACTTTCCGAATATTGCTCAACGCAGATCAGGTCTGCGTCGAGCTGATGGCGAAACCATGTCGTCTGGCGCTTGGCGTAGCGCCGCGTCGCCTGCTGCGCGGCGGCGATGGCCTCGGCCAGCGGCAGCTCGCCGCGCAGGTGGCGGAACAGCTCGGGCAGGCCGACCGCCTTCATCGCCGGCAGCTCCGGGTTGAGGTCACGGGCGAGCAGAGCCGCTGCCTCGGTGAGGCCGCCAGCCGCGATCATCGCCGCGAAGCGCGCGTCGCACGCCGCGTAAAGCGCTCCGCGCGGCGGCGCAAGCAACAGCGTCGCGAAACGATAAGGCGCGGGCGCCGCCTCCCGGCGCCGCCAGTCGCCGATTGACGTCCCAGTCGTCCGGACGACCTCCCAGGCGCGCGTGAGGCGCGTCTTGTCGCCGGGCGGCAGACGCTCCGCCGAGACCGGGTCGAACCTCGCCAACTCCGCGCGGAACGCCGCGCCGCCGAGCCGGCTGTAATGCTCGGCGGCCTCGGCGCGGATCGCCGGCGGGATGTCCGGCACCGGCGCAAGGCCCTCGCGCAGCGCGCGAAGGTACAGCCCGGTGCCGCCGACAAGGATCGGCAGCCGGCCGGCGTCCAACGATGCGGCAATCTCGGTCAGCGCCAGGCCGCGCCAGCGCGCCGCCGAACCGCGCTCGGCCGCGTCGAGAAAGCCGTAGAGCCGGTGCGGCGCGCGCGCCTCGTCGGCCGCGCTTGGCCGCGCCGACAGGATGTGCAGGTCGCGATAGCATTGCAGCGAGTCGGCGTTGACCACCGTGCCGCGGTAATGCGCGGCCAGCGCCAAGGCCAGCGCCGATTTGCCGCTCGCGGTCGGCCCGGCGACGATGATGACGGTGTCCTGGGTCAGCGCCGTGCGTCCTTCGAGGCTTCGCTACGCGAAGCACCTCAGGATGAGGATGGCCTGTAGATGCCATCAAGAAAATCCCTCATCCTGAGGTGGCTGCGCAGCAGCCCTTGAAGGACGCACCGACGGAAATGCCGCCGCAAATCGTCACCCTGATTGCCGCGGCGGGCGCGGAAGATGCGCTGCGCGACGCGGTCGCCGGATGGGACGCCGATTGGCTTGGGCCCGGCGCCTGCGACCTTGCCGCCGGCGAGGAAGAGGCGCGCGCGGCGATCGCCGGCCGGCCGATCGACATCGTCATTCAGCCGGCCATCGGGCAGCCAGCGGCGGGCAGGCGCAAGCGGCTGCTCGTCGCCGACCTCGAATCGACGATCATCGAGAACGAGATGCTCGAAGAGCTGGCGGATTTCCTCGGGCTGCGCGAGACGGTGGCGGAAATCACCCGGCGGGCGATGAACGGCGAGATCGATTTCGTGGCCGCGCTCGGCGAGCGGGTGGCGCTGCTGCGCGGCCTGCCGGAAAGCGTGCTGGACGAGTCTGCCACGCGCATCCGCCTGATGCCCGGCGCCCGCGCGCTGATCGCGACGCTGCGCCGCGCCGGGGTCACGACCGCACTGGTTTCGGGCGGGTTCACGGTCTTCGCCGAGCGCGTCGCCGCCGAACTCGCCTTCGACCGCGTCGTCGCCAACCGGCTCGAGGTTGCCGGCGGCAGGCTCGCCGGCACCGTCGCGCCGCCGATCATCACCGGCGCGGCCAAGCTCGATACATTGCATTCACTGGCTGCTGAGCTGGGGATATCACTGGCCGAGACGCTGGCCGTCGGCGACGGCGCCAACGATCTGCCGATGCTGCAGGCGGCCGGGCTCGGCATCGCCTTCCGCGCCAAGCCGGCGGTCGCTGCCGCGGCGCGCTGGCGGATCGACCATGCCGACCTCACCGCGCTGCTCTATGCGCAGGGCTATCGGGAAGATGAGATCTGTCGTCCCGGCGAAAGCCCGGCCCGGCTTTTCGACACCCGAGACGGTTGACGCACAGGTCCCGGCCTTCGCCGGGACAATAACGTTACGACTGGTCGATCCGCAGCGCGACGAAGCGCAAATCGCCCTGGCGTTCGACCAGCAGCAGGATCGATTTGCGGCCGGATTTCTTGGCGTCGGCGACCTTGCCGACGACCTGGCCGGCGGTTTTCACCTCTTCCTGCGCGGCTTCCATGATGACATCGCCGGCGCGGACACCCTTTTCGGCGCTCGCGCTGTCCTTGGCGACATCGACGACGACAACGCCCTTCGCGTCGTCGCCAAGCGAGAATTTCTCCTTCAGCTCGGGCGTCACGTTGGACAGGGTCATGCCGAGCGCCTTGACCGTGGCGGCATCGGCCTTGGGCGCCGCCGGCTTGGCAGTGGTGTCGGCGCTCGCGGTCTCGGTCTCCTGCAGCCGCCCGACCTTGACCTTGAGATCGGCCTGCGCCTTCTTGCGCCACACGGTGACCGGCACGGCCTTGTCGACCGGCGTCTCGGCGACGAGGCGCGGCAGATGCCGCATGTCGGTGACCTTCTTGCCGTCGAAGGTGAGGATCACGTCGCCCGGCTGGATGCCGGCGGCCTGCGCCGGGCCGTTGTCGGTGACGCTGGCGACAAGCGCGCCGCGCGCCTTGTCGAGGCCGAGACTCTCGGCGATCTCGTCGGTGACCTCCTGGATGCGCACGCCGAGCCAGCCGCGATGCACCGTGTGGTCGGCCTCGGTGATGAGTTCGTTCGCCACTTCCTTGGCGAGCGCCGAGGGGATCGCAAAGCCGATGCCGATCGATCCGCCCGAGGGCGAATAGATCGCCGTGTTGATCCCGATCACCTGGCCGTCCATGTTGAACATCGGCCCGCCGGAATTGCCGCGGTTGATCGACGCGTCGGTCTGCAGGAAGTCGTCATACGGGCCGGAATTGATGTCGCGCTGCCGCGCCGAGAGGATGCCGGCTGTCACCGTGCCGCCGAGCCCGAACGGGTTGCCGATCGCCAGCACCCAGTCGCCGACCCGCGACAAATCGCTGTCGCCCCACGGCACGGCGACGAGCGGCTTGTCGCTCTTGACCTTCAACACGGCGATGTCGGTCTTGGTGTCGCGGCCGACGAGTTCGGCCTTGAGGCTCGTATTGTCGTGCAGGATGACGGTAATCTCGTCGGCGTCGGCGATGACGTGGTTGTTGGTCACGACATAGCCGGCGGGATCGATGATGAAGCCGGAGCCGAGCGAGGTCGCCTTGCGCGTCTCGGCCTGAGGCTGGCTCTGTCCCTGCCTCTGCCCCTGCCCCTGGCTCTGCCCCTGTCCCTGGCTCTGCCCCTGGCCGGGGTGCTGGTGTTTGAAGAAATCCTTGAAGAACTCCTCGAACGGCGAACCCGGCGGGAATTGCGGCATGTCCGGGTTGTCGGAGTCGCCGCGCTCGGTATGCTGCTCGGCCTTGACGGTCTGCGTCGTCGAGATGTTGACGACCGAAGGCAGCAGTTTCTCGGCGAGGTCGGCGAAGCTGTCAGGTGCGGCGCGCGCCGCCGCGCTGCCGATCGCCAGCCTGACCGGGCCGGCCGGCGCGGCCAAAAGCAGGGCCAGCGCTACCGGCGCGAGTGCCGCGGCGGCCGCGCGCCGAAGAATCATCATCGATAGCACCGTCCGCTACTCCCCTTAAATGACGGGCGATACGCGCGCCCGGACCCGCTGCGCCGTCGCGATCGCCGGCGCCAATCTACGGGAGAAGCGGCGGGCAAACCAGATTTCTTCTCCCGCTCGCGATTTGCGCGAAAGCGAAAATTCACAGTACGCCCCCAAGACGTGCGGACGAAATGCCAATGCCGCGCTGGGCGGGGTCAGCGCCGCAGCACCCAGACCAGGATCACCCCGAGAAACGCCGCGGTCAGCCCGCCGAAACGCAGCGCCTGGGCGGAGGTCCTCGTGGTCCGCGCCGCAAGCCGCCGCATCAGTTCGGGCGCAAGCGCGTAGACGATGCCCTCGATCACCAGGATGAGGGCCAGCGCGGTCAGAAAGTCACGCATCAGCGCCGCCGGCACAAGCTCGCCGCGCCGATGCCGCGGTTAATGCGGCGCGGAGGGCGCCGCCGGCACGGGGTTCGTGCCAGCGCTGCTCCCGGTACCCGACAGCCCATTGAAAAAGCGGAAGAAGCTGTTGTCCGGGGCGAGCACGAACGAGGTGTCCTTGTTGTTGAGCGCGGTGCGATAGGCCTGCAGCGAACGGTAGAAGGCGAAGAACGCCTTATCCTTGCCGAAGGCGTCGGCGTAGATCTGGATAGACTGGGCGTCACCGTCGCCGCGCACGCGCTGCGCGTCGCGCTGCGCGTCGGCGAGGATCACGGTGCGCTCGCGCTCCGCGGTGGCGCGCACGGTCTGCGCCGCCTCGGCGCCCTCGCCGCGATACTGCGCCGCCTGCTGCTGCCGCTCCGATTTCATGCGGGCGTAGATCGCTTCGCTGTTCTCCTCGGGCAGGTCGGCGCGGCGCAGCCGCACATCGACGACCTTGATGCCGAAATTCTTTGCCTCGTCGGCGACCTCGTCGCGAATCTGGATCATGATCCCGGCGCGCTTGACCGACAGGATGTCGGACAAGGTGATGTTGCCGAGCACGCGGCGCAGGCTGCCGTTGACGATCGCCGACAGCCGGGCGCGCACGCCGTCCTCGGTGCCGACCGTCTGGTAGAACAGCAGCGGATTGACGATGCGGTAGCGGGCATAGCTGTCGACCACCAGCCGCTTCTGATCGGAGACGATGACCTCCTCGGGCGGCGGCTCGAAGTCGAGCACCCGGTTGTCGTAGACCACGACGTTCTCGACGAACGGCCGCTTCACCCACAGACCCGGCTCGCGGACTTCGCGGCGCGGCTGGCCGAATTGCAGCACCAGCGCGGATTGCGTCTGGTCGACGATAAAGAGCGAGCTGTCGAGCAGGATGCCGATCGCGACCAGCACGATCGCGACGGCGAGGAGGATGCGCCGGCTCGTCATCGGCCGCCTCCGTTGGTGCCGCCGGAGGCCGGCGGCGTCGCGTGCGGCGCGGCCGCCGCCGGCGCGGCGAAGCCGGGCAGGCTCGGCAGCGGCAGATAAGGCAGCACGCCATTCGACCCGGTCGTCGATTTGTCGATGATCACCTTGTTGGTGTTCTTGAGTATCTCTTCCATCGTCTCGAGGTAGAGCCGCTCGGCGGTGACATCCTCGGAGGCCTTGTAGGCGTTATAGACCGCGATGAAGCGGTCGGCGTCGCCCTGCGAGCGGGCGATGATCTCGGCGCGGTAGGCCTCGGCGTCCTGCTCGATCTGGGACGCCGCGCCGTGCGCCTTCGGCACGATGTCGTTGCGGTAGGACTCGGCCTCGTTGCGCAGCCGCGCGCGGTCGGCGAGAGCGCGCTGCACGTCGCGGAACGATTCGATGACCGGGTTGGGCGGGTCGACCTTCTGCAGCTGCACCAGGGTGATCTCGATCCCGGCACCGTAGGAATCGAGGATCGATTGCAGCAGCTTTTGCGTCTCGGTCTCGATCTTGCCGCGGCCCTCGGCCAGCGCCTGGGCGATCGGCGTCTCGCCGACGATCTCGCGCATCGCGCTTTCCGCCGCCGATTTGACCGTGCCTTCGGGGTTGCGGATGTTGAAGAGATAGGATTTCGCGTCCTTGACGACCCAGAGAACGGTGAAATTGATATCGACGATGTTCTCGTCGCCGGTCAGCATCAGCGCCTCTTCGGGCACCTGACCGTTACTGCCCGAGCGCGTGCTCGGCACCTCGGCGCTGCGATAGCCGATCTCCATGCGGTTCTGCCGCGTCACGCTGGGGGTCAGCGCGCTCTCGATCGGGACCGGCAGATGATAGTTGAGGCCCGGCTGGGTCATCCGGTTGTAGGCGCCGAAGCGCAGCACCACGCCGACCTCGTCGGGCAGCACACGGTAGAAGCCGCTCGCCAGCCATAGTGCGATAACCGCGGCGACGCCGAGAGCAATGACGCTGCCGGTGCCGCGCCCGCCCGGCAATAGCCGGCGGAAACGATCCTGGCTGCGGCGCAGCATCTCCTCGAAATCGGGCGGGATCGGCCGCGGCCCGCGCGGCGGCGGAGGTCCGCCGCCATCGCCGTTGCGGCCGCCATCACCGCCGCGGCCGCCGCCCCAGGGACCGCCGCCCCCGGGCCCACCATCGCCGCCGCCACCCCTGCCGCCGCGAGAGCCGGAGCCCCCCCACGGACCTTGGGGGCCGCCGCGCTCGCTCATGGAACTCCCCGCTGGCCGTTCATGCGCCGCCGCCTTGTGGGGCTCGCTGCCCGATGGCCGGCGATAGAGGGCGCGCGCGTAGATGTTGTCAAGTGCAACCGGCGGCCCTATTTCCCCGTGGTAACCCCCGCCTTCGGAGAACGCGATGCCCGCCGTCACCGAGCGACAGATTCTCGACGCGTTGCGGCAGGTGCGCGACCCCGACAAAGGGGGCGACATCGTCGCGCTCAACATGGTCTCGGGGATGGTCATCCGCGACGGCAATGTCGGCTTCGCCATCGAGGTCGAGCCCGAGCGCGGCCCGCGCCTCGAACCGCTGCGGAAGGCGGCCGAGCAGGCGGTGGAGATTCTGCCGGGCGTCCTCTCGGTGACCGCGGTGCTGACCGCCGAGTCGCGCCCGCCGGCGGGACAGCGGCCGCCGCCGCATGCCCACGCCCGTCCGCACCAGCCGCCGGGAGCCGCGCCGGGGAACCAGCCAGGGAATCAACCAGGGAATCAAATCGGCCGCCGCGGCGCGGTGCCCGGCGTCGGCGCGATCGTCGCGGTCGCCTCGGGCAAAGGCGGGGTCGGCAAATCGACCGTCGCCGCCAATCTCGCGCTGGGGCTGGCGGCGAACGGGCTCAAGGTCGGCGTGCTCGACGCCGATATTTACGGTCCCTCGATGCCGCGCATGCTGGGAATCTCCGGCAAGCCGACCATGGTCGACGCCAAGACGCTGCGCCCGATGGAGAATTACGGGCTCAAATGCATGTCGATCGGGTTTCTCGTGCCCGAGGACACCGCGATGATCTGGCGCGGCCCGATGGTGATGAGCGCGCTCAACCAGATGCTGCGCGACGTCGCCTGGGGCGAGCTCGACATCATGGTCGTCGACCTGCCGCCCGGCACCGGCGACGCGCAGCTGAC
>DASZLY010000285.1:0-4369 GCA_035552135.1 Allostellaceae bacterium
AGGCTGCTGCTCGACCGCGGCTACCGCGTCCATGCCGTCGACCGCGACACCGCCGCGCTGGCGCCGCTCGCCGGCCCGGATTGCACCGTCGAGGCGATCGACCTCGAAACCGGCGCGCCCTGGCCGCTCGCGACGAATTACGACGGCATCGTCGTCACCAACTACCTGCACCGGCCGCTATTGCCGGCAATTGCCGCGGCGCTCGCGCCGGGCGGCGCGGTGATCTACGAGACCTACATGCTCGGCAACGAGCGGCTGCGCCGGCCGCGCAGCCCGGAGTTTCTGCTCCGCCCGGGCGAGCTCATCCACGCTTTCGCCGCGCTGACCCTCGCCGCCTTCGAGCAAGGCGAGGTCACCGAGCCCTACCCCGCCGTCATCCAGCGCATCGTTGCCGTCAACGGCCCCGTCGCGGAACTGCCCGCTTTCGCGTAAGATCGCGTCATGCCCAACGTCGCCGAAAGCTGATGTCGCTCGACGAATTCCTCCTCTGGGAGCGCGAGCAGCCTGAGCGATATGAATTTGACGGCCTGACCGCGCGGATGATGACCGGCGGTTCGCTCGATCATTCGACGATCGCGTCCAATCTGTGGACCGCCCTGCGCGAGAAGCTGCGCAGCATGGGGTGTCTGCCGTTTCGCGGCGACGCCAAGGTCATTGCCAACCAGAATGTGCGCTACCCCGACCTGTCGGTTACCTGCAGCCCGATCACCGGCAGTGACGACATCGTGCCCGACCCGGTCGTGGTGATCGAAATCCTCTCGCCGAGCACCGAGCGAGAGGACAGAGGTCGCAAGAAGTTCGACTATTTCGCCACCTCGTCGATCCGCCATTACGCGATCGTCGAGCAGGACGAGCGGCGGATCGACCTTTACACGCGTACCGAAACCGCCTGGATCGACGAAGTAATCACAGGGGACACGGTGCTGAAGCTGTCGGCGATCGGTGTCGAGATTTCGCTCGACGCGATCTACGAGGACACCGAGCTCGCCGCTACTCGGCGGCCAGCGGACGAGACACCAGCTCCGGCGGCGTGAAGTCGCGGTCGTGCTGCAGCGACGGCAGGCCGCCGCGCACCTTGGCGACGCGGGCGGGGTCGATCTTGGCGGTGATGATCCGGACCCCCTCGCCACCTTCGGCCAGCACCTCACCCCACGGGTCGACGATCAGCGAGTGGCCGTAGCTCTTGCGCCCGGCAGTGTGCTCGCCGGTCTGCGCCGCGGCGAAGACAAAGGCGCCGTTCTCGATCGCCCGCGAGCGCAGCAACGTCTCCCAATGCGCCTTGCCGGTCGGCACGGTGAAGACCGAGGGCACCGAGAGGAAATCCGCGCCGGCCTGCGCCAGCATCCGGTAAAGCTGCGGAAAGCGAACGTCGTAGCACACGGTCATGCCGAGCCGGCCCCACGGCGTCTCGGCGATGACGCTGCGCGCGCCCGGGCGGTAGGCGTTGCTTTCGCGAATGCTCTCGCCGTTCGGCAGGTCGATGTCGAACAAATGAATCTTGTCGTATTTGGCAACGATGCCGCCCTCGGCGTCGATGAGGAAGGAGCGGTTGGCGAGGCGCGTCTCGCCCTCGGCCGCGCCGGGCTCGCCTGCCGGATCGATGACCAGCGAGCCGACAAGAATCCACGCGCCGGTCTCGCGCGCCAGCGCCCGCATCGCCGCGAGAAACGGATCGTCCGCCTCGCGCCGTGCCTTGTCGCGCCGCTTTTGGCCGCTTTCGATGAAGTTGCTCGCCTCGGGCGTGGTGATGAAATCGGCGCCGGCGTCGCGCGCCCGGCGGATCAGTTCCGAAACTGCGACAATGTTCGGCTCGAGGTCAGGGCCGGCGGTGAACTGGACGCAGGCGACAGTGAAGGGTTCAGCCGGCATCACGCGATCCCCAGCTTGGCGTCGAGCTTGCCGGCGCGGTCGAGGGCGTGGATGTCGTCGCTGCCGCCGACATGCTCGCCGTTGATAAAGATCTGCGGCACGGTGCGGCCGCCATGCGAGCGCTCGACCATCTCGGCGCGGCGCCCCGGCTCTTCGTCGAGATCGATCTCGTGATAGGCAACGCCCTTTCTTTCCAGCAGCGACTTGGCGCGCGCGCAATAGGGGCACCACATCGTCGTGTAGATATCGACCTCGGCCATCGCTCTTCCGTCTCCCGCGAACTGGTCGCTCACATATGGCGCTAAACCGGCGCCTCTGCAATTTCCGCATCGGGATGGCTGCAGAGCGATCCCGCGTCCTTATCAAGCCTCAATTGCTGCCGGCCCGGATCGCGCGTGCCAGCACCAGCACCCCGACCGATTGCGCGCCCGCCCGGCGCAGGATGCGGGCGCATTCCTCGGCGGTGGCGCCGGTGGTCAGTACATCGTCGATCAGCACGACGCGCTTGCCGGCAACGCTGCGGCCGCGCTTCAGCGCGAAGGCGCCGCGCACGTTGCGCGCCCGCGCCGCCGGACCGAGCAGGCCTTGCGACGGCGTCCGCCGCCGGCGCACCAGCCAGTCGGCCGCGACTGGCGGTCCGCCAGCGCCGTGAATTGCGCGCGCGAGCAGCGCCGACTGGTTGAAGCGGCGGCCGAACAGCCGGGTCCAGTGCAGCGGCACCGGGACCAGGAGATCGGCACCGTCCAGCACCTCGCCTCCGACGCGCCGCATCCAGCGCCCGAAGGCGTTGGCGAGATGCGTCTGGTCGCCGTGCTTCAGCATCAGGACCAGCCTGCGGCTGTGCCGGTCGTAGCGCAGTACCGAACGCGCGCGATCCCAACTCGGCGGCTGGCGGGCGCACTCGCCGCACAGCGCGCCCTCGCCCATCGGATGCGGAAACGGCAACCCGCACACCGCGCACCACGGCGGCGCGAAAAAATTCATCGACCCCCAGCATGCGGGGCACAGCGCCTCGACCTCATCGACCGTCGCGCCACAGGCAAGACAGCGCGGCGGCAGCACGCCGTCGACCACGGCACGGCCGAGGCGGCGCAGGACGGACGGGACGGTTGCCGCAAACGACATCGCCGCCCATCATCAAAGCGGCAGAAAGCACGTCAAGCCTGAAACCGATGGAGCAACAACCCGCCCCGCTGTTCGACCGTCGCGCGTGGCGGCTGCATCGCGACCGCGCAGCGCGCCACCGCGCCGATTTCTTGCATCGCGAGATCGCCGCCCGGCTGATCGACCGGCTCGACCTCGTGAACCGGCAATTCGGCCGGGTGCTCGATCTCGGTGCACGCGATGGGACGCTGAGCCGCCTGCTTAGCGAGCGGCCGGGCATCATACAGGTCGTCGCCGCCGAGCCTTCTGCCGCGCTGGTGGCCGCCGCACCCGTGCCGCGCGTCGTCGCCGACCCCGAGCTGGTCCCGTTCCGCGATGCTTCGTTCGATCTTGTCGCGAGCTGCCTGGCGCTGCACTGGTGCGCCGACCTGCCCGGCGCGCTGGTGCAAATCCGCCGCGCGCTAAAGCCCGATGGGCTGCTCTTGGCGGCATTGTTCGGCGGCAGCACGCTCGTCGAACTGCGCACGGCACTGTTCGAGGCCGAACTCGCGGAAGAAGGCGGCGTCAGCCCGCGCGTGTCACCGACCGTCGAGCTCAGCGACGCCGCCGCGCTTTTGCAGCGCGCGGGCTTGGCGATGCCGGTCGCCGACAGCGAGACGATCGCCGTCACCTACCCCGATATCGTCGCGCTGATGCACGATTTGCGCGGCATGGGCGAAAGCAACGCGCTCACCGCGCGCCGCCCGTTCCTTCGCCGCGCGACGCTGACCCGCGCCGGCGCGATCTACGCCGAGCGCTTCGCGACACAAGACGGCCGGATCGCCGCGACCTTCGAGGTGCTGTTTCTCGCCGGCTGGGCGCCGCATCCCGACCATGCGAAGCCGCGCCCCGGCCTGCGCCGGCGGATCGCCTAAACCAGCAAATCCCGCAGCATTGCGATGAGCGGCTTGTCGGCGGGCGGCATCGGGTAATCGGTGAGCTGCGCCGGGCGCACCCATTTGAGTCGCTGGCCCTCGCGCGAGCTGGCGATGCCCTGCCATTTGCGGCAGACGTAAAGCGGCATCAGCAGGTGGAAATTCTCGTAGGCATGCGAGGCGAATGTGAACGGCGCGAGGCAGGTCTCGTGCGTGCCGATACCGAGCTCCTCGTCGAGCTCGCGGATCAGCGCCGCCTCCGGCGTCTCGCCGGGCTGCACCTTGCCGCCGGGAAATTCCCATAAGCCCGCGAGATGCTTGCCGGGCGGCCGCTCGGCCAGCAGCACGCGGCCGTCGGCGTCGATCAGTGCCACCGCGGCGACGAGCAGTATCGGCTTTTCCGCCGCCTCCGCCATCCCCGCTATTTCCACAACCGCTCGCTGGCGATGCGCGCGCCCTCGGCGAGCGCGCCGAGCTTGGCC
>DASZLY010000286.1:0-13308 GCA_035552135.1 Allostellaceae bacterium
GAGTTCGGCGACGCCTGCGCCTTCCTCTGCGCCGCCTCGTCGGGCTTTATCGTCGGCCAGAACCTGCTGCTCGACGGCGGCGCGTTCAACTCGACGATGGGTTAAGGGCCAGTCGCAGTCGAGGCCCCTTCATCCCTTGGCCGGGCTTGACCCGGCCATCCACGTCTTCGTGCTCCGACCTTGGAATGAAGATGTGGCCCCCCGGGAAAGCCCGGGGCGGCGAGAACAGCGACGACGCTTGGCCGTCTCGGCGCCTAATCTCACTTGACATTTGTTCTTGTTTAGTTCACTGTGTCGGCTTGTTGATTGAAAGCCGAAACCGGAGCTTGAGAAGCAGGCGGTTCGTCCGTCGCGGACAAGGACCACTAACGTCGAGCGCGCTGCTGGGGCAATAACGCATAAGAACGTCCCTGAATCCCGCCCACCCGCGATACGTCCTCGCTCGCTCCCCAAACCGGAAAGTAGGCAGTGAATAAGTCTGGCGGCCTACGGCTCTGCCGCCACGGTGAGCTCGGGCCAGCGGCGGCGGACGCTGGCGCTGGCCCGCGCGAAATTGGGCGTCGCGCGGCCCGGGTTGGGGCGCAGCCGCAGCGCGAACAGGTCGGCGAGGCCGAACGGCGCCTCGATGCGCAGGGCGCCGTCCGGTTCGAGCCGCACGCCGATCGCCGAGATCGTCGAGGCGAACCGCCCCAGCGCCTCGGCGGTCGAACCGAGCGGTTCGTAAGGCTCGCCGAAATGCGCCGCGAACCACAGATGCACGCGCGCCTGGTTGCGCACCTCGACCCGCGACCGCAGCGGCTCGGCGAACGCGGCGGCGACCCGGCGGATCACCACGTCCTCCGCCTCGTAGGACAAATCGGACGCGTCGAAATAGCCGAGATCGTAATCCCTGATGCCGTAATCCGCCGGGCGGCCGGTCAGCCGGTTGAGCACCGGCTGGTAGACCGCACCGGAAAACACCAGATGGTCGGGCAAAGCAAGCGCCCGCGCGGTCTCCAGCACCTGCATCAGCGGGCCGGTCGCCCGCACGATCTCGGCGAGACGCCGACGGAGCGCGCTTTCGTCCTCGGCCATCGCCGGGCCGGCCCGGCTCTCAGACGGTCGCCACCGCATTGGCCGGCGAGCCCACCGCGCCCGGCAGTCTGAGCGGCGGCGCCGTCAGCAGGAAGCGCGAGCGACGATTTGCACGCAGCCAGTCGGCCAAATCGGACAGCAGCCAGATTTCGCCGAGATAGACGCCGAGCTTGAACAGGCAATGCGCGTGCAGCGGCAGCGACGCGCAGAGGTCTTCGCCCTCGCAAGGC
This sequence comes from Allostellaceae bacterium, assembly GCA_035552135.1. GTDB lineage: Bacteria > Pseudomonadota > Alphaproteobacteria > ATCC43930 > CGMCC-115725 > DATARH01. The sequence continues at coordinate 1,305 of DASZLY010000286.1, forward strand.
CGCGACGGCATCTGCTCGACCGCGCGGTTGTCGGAGATGAGGGCGACCACGCCCGAACGGGTGATCCAGTTCAAGAGCCGCTCGTCGCGGCCGTCGAGCCCGGCGCCGGGATTGGCCGCGAGCACCGCCGGGTCGGGCTCTTTGTTCATGCCGAGGATCACCCGGTCGTAACCGGTGCGAAAGCACAACAGGTCGCCCTCCTCGACCTCGACCTTGTCGGCCTCCATGATGCGCATCAGCCGGTCGTAGCCGACAAATTCCTCGCCGCGGCCGCAATGGGCTTCGAGGTCGATCATCACGCCGCGCCCCTGCACCGGATGCGCCGCGAGATTGTCGATCCCCAGCGCCAGCGCGCCGACATGCTCGCCGCGCTCGATCGCCTGCCCGTCGCGGTAGTCCACCGGCCCGATGATGTGCTCGCCGGCGCGGTAGCCGTTGTAGAAGACGATCTCCGGCTTGCCGTCGCCGTCGGCATCGAACAGCTGGCCGACATGCGCCAGGCTGTCCCACTGGGTCGAGTATTGCAGCGTCATCTCGACCACATCGTCGCAGATCACGTCGACGAATTGCGGGTTCTCGCGCGCCAGCGGGTAGGCAATATAGGGCATGCCCTCGCGCTTGTTGGCGATGAGCCGCGGCGGATGGCGGCGCGCGTTGACCGCCGTGCCGCCGGGGTAGTCAAGCGGCAGCGACAGGCAGAAGGTTTTGCCTTCCGTGACCTCGGCCACCCCCTGCTTGACCTTCGACGCCGTCAAGAGGTTGAGCCGGCCGAGCTGGTCGTCCGGCCCCCAATCGCCCCAGGTCGAGCCCGCCGGGCGCCGCTTCCAGCGCGAGTTATCCATGATCGGTCCTCCTGCAATGCGTCATCCTGAGAAGCGGGCGCAGCCCGCGTCTTGAAGGGACGCGCGGCGCCGATGCAGCGGGAGCGTGAACGAGCTGACGGCGGAAAATGGGCCGGCTTCGCCGAACCGAAATTACCCCTTCTGCGTCAGCCGGTTCTCGTAGACCTGGAGATGCGCCCAGGCGGTGCGCAGCAGTGGCGTCTGGATGCCGAGCGCGGCGGCGCGACGGCGCATGTCGCCGATGATGAACGCGCCTTCGGTGCGCGAGCCATGCGCGAGGTCATGGTGCATCGAGGCGTTGTTGACGCTGCCCTTCTCGGTCAGCATCGCGGTGATCTGGTCGACATAGCCCTGGCGCAGGGCATAGCCGGCGGCTTTGGCGACGGCCTGGGTCTCGGCGAACAGACCGCGCACCAGATCGGCGCCGTCATCGGTCGCGGCGATCTCGCCGATAGTGCCGCGCATCAGGCAATTCATCCCGGCCATCGTCGTGATCATCGCGAATTTTTCCCACATATCGAGCATCACGTTCTCGCTCGGCGGGGCGCTGACCTTGCTCGGTTCGAACTCGGCGGAAATCGCCCGGGCGCGGGCGCTGACGCCGCCGGAAGTCTCGCCGGAGGCGATCGCCGACAGCCGGTTGTGGTGCCGCACCGTGCCGTCGGGCAGGAGGCTCGCGCCGACATAGGCGACGCCGCCGAAAATCGCCTCGCGGCCGAACGCCTCGCCCAGCCGGTCGAGATGAACGAGCCCGTTGAGCAGCGGCAGCACCACGGTCTGCGGCCCGACGGCCGGGCGGATCGCCTCGATCGCCTGGCCGAGATCGTAATGCTTCGCGGTGAGGAGGATGAGGTCGTAGGTCCCGGCCAGCGTCTCGGCGGTCGCCAGCTGCGGCCGCAGCGTGAAGTCGCCGAGCGGACTCGTCACCCGCAGCCCCTCCTTGCCGAGCAGCGCGGCGCGCGGCGGCCGCACGAGGAAGGTGACGTCGCGCCCGGCCTCGGCCAGGCGTCCGCCGAAATAGCCGCCGACCGCCCCGGCGCCGAGAACAAGAATGCGCATGATCGTATCCGGCTTATTTTCCGTTGCGGGCGGTGACCATCGCCAGGCCGCGCAGCATGTCGAGCGCCTGGGTCAGTTGCTCGTCCTCCGAGCCGCCGAGCTCGCCGGTGGCGACCGACGAGCGGGTATCGTGTTTCTCGGGCGGTTCCGCCGACGATTGGGGCGCCGGGTTCGACCCGGACGGCGTGCCCGGCTTCGCGGCGGGATTGGCGGGGTTGGTGCCGGGCGCCTGTGGCGTCGCGGCGACCGGATCGGTGTTCTTGAGCGCACCCGGCAGGTCGGCCTCGCGCCGGCCGAAGCCCTGGGCGATGCGTTCGAGCTTCACCGGGGCGACGACGACATCGGGGTCGAGCCCCTTGCCCTGGATCGCCCTTCCGTTCGGCGTCTCGAAGCGCGCGGTGGTGAGCTTGATGGCGCCGTTGCCGTTCAGCGGCATCAGCGTCGTGATCGCACTCAGCCCAAAGGTCTTGGTGCCGACCAGCACGGCGCGGTGATTGTCTTCGAGCGCGCCGGCGACGAGCTCGGCCTCGCTCGCGGTGCCGCCATTGACCAGCGCCACCATCGGCAGCCCGTTGGCGATGTCGCCCGGTTTCGCGGCGATATGCTTGACGCTGTCGGCCTTGCGCCCCTTGACGGTCGCGATGTCGCCCTTGTCGAGGAAATCGTCGGCCACCTGAACGGCAATGTCGAAGCTGCCGCCCGGGTCGTTGCGCAGGTCGAGCACATAGCCGACAAGCTTGCCGCCGCCCTGTTGCGCCAGGTTCTGCACCGCCGTCGTCAGCGCCGCCTGGGTGCTGTCGTCAAAACCCGCGATGCGGATATAGCCGACATCGCCGCCTTCGAGCCGCGAGGCGACGGTCGACCATTTGTCCGCGACCCGCTTGATCTTGACGTCGAGCGGCTTGCCGTTGTCGCGCCGCAGGGTCAGTGTCGCCTCGCTGTCGACCGGGCCGCGCAACTTCGCCTCGATTTCGGGGAGGGTGAGGTCGAAGACCGGCTGCTTGTCGATCGCGAAGATCGGCTCGCCGGGCTTGATCCCGGAGTCGGCGGCGGGCGAGCCGTCGCGCGGCGAGACGACTTTGAGCTGGCCGCTGTCGATGGTCACGACAAGCCCGATCGAGCCGCCGGCATCGGCCGGCGGCGCCTGCTGCGCCTTGTATTCGTCCTCGGTGAGGTAGACGCAATTCGGGTCGAGGCCCGCCAGCATGCCGGCAATCGCCGTCTCGATCAGCTTGCGGTCGCCGACCGGCTCGACCGCATCCTGGCGGATGCGCTCGAACGCCTCGCCGAACAGGTTGAGCTGCTCGTAGACCCCGCTCTTGCTCGCCGCCGCGGTCTGCGCCGCCACCGCCGGCGCCGGCTTGGATGATTGCGACTGCGACTGCGATTGCGCCAAGCATGGCGCCAGCGATACGAGCAGCGCGAGAAGGACAAGCGTGGGCGTCCGCACTAGTTTGCGCATCGGCATCTCGTCTCCACGAAAACCGCCGCACACTAGCCGAGATCGCGGGCATTGCAATGGCTTCGGAATTGCCCCCGGGGCGCCGGCGCGGCCGATGAAACCAGTGGTGAAACCATGCCCGCGGCGCCGCGCACCAGCGGTTGGACGCGCGGCAGGGCGGCGCGCGGCGCAATCGACCGCTGCGGCAAAGCGTCGTATATGGAAAGAATGAGCGTCGTCGGCCGCATCCTCGTTGGCGCCCGCCATCTCTCGTTCGGCGGGCCGCTCGGTCATCTGCTGTTGCGGGTGAGCGAGCATCTGCCGCATTGGCACCACCCGACGACCGGCCCCGACGGGCAGCCGGCGGATAACGGGCAGGGCGACCCGCGCCAGCGCGTCACCTTTACCATCGCGGTGATCGCGCTGGGCGCGAAGATGGCGAAGGCCGACGGCGAGGTGACGCGCGACGAGGTCGCCGCGTTCAACGAGGTGTTCAGCGTGCCGCCCGGCGAGGAAGCGCATCTGCGCACGATCTTCGACCTGGCGCGGCGCAGTACGCACGGTTTCGAAAGCTATGCGCGCCAGGTCGCGCGGCTGTTCGCCGGCGACAAGCCGGTGCTGGAAGACCTGCTCGGCGGCCTCTTCCACATCGCGCTCGCCGACGGCGCGCTCTGCGCCGCCGAGGATTCCTATCTGCGCGAGGTGGCGCGGCTGTTCGGCTTCGGCGCGGCCGATTACGCGCGCATCCGCGCGACCCATGCCGGTCCGTCGCATGAGGAAGGCGACGACCCGCATGCGGTGCTCGGCGTCGCCGCCACCGCCTCGCCCGACGAAATCCGCGTCGCCTATCGCCGGCTGGTGCGCGAGACCCATCCCGACGTGTTGATGGCGCAGGGCCTGCCGCCCGAGCTGATGGCGCGCGCCAATGCCCGCATCGCGCGGATCAACGCCGCGCACGACCGGCTGATGAAAGGCGCATGAGCGGGCTCGACATAAACGAGCGTCCGTCGCCCAACCACGACAGCCGCGGCGAGCTGGCCGAAGCCCTGGGCGCCGGCGCGCCGCGCATCGACATGCTGGTGCTGCACTATACCGGCATGCAGAGCGCCGAGGCGGCGCTCGACCGGCTATGCGACCCCGCGGCCAAGGTCAGCGCGCATTATGTCGTGGCGGAGGACGGCGCGGTCTGGCGGCTGGTACCCGAGGAGCGCCGCGCCTGGCATGCCGGCGTCTCGTACTGGCTCGGCGAGAGCGGGCTCAACGCCGTCTCGATCGGCATCGAGATCGTCAATCCCGGGCATGAATGGGGCTATCGCCCGTTCCCCGAACCGCAAATGGCGGCGGTCGAGGCGCTGTGCCGCGACATCGTCCAGCGCCGCCGCATCCCGGCGCACCGCGTCGTCGGCCATTCCGACATCGCGCCGACGCGCAAGAGCGACCCCGGCGAGCTGTTCGACTGGCCGCGTCTGGCGCGCGCCGGGATCGGGCTGTGGCCGCCGCCCGCCGATGGGCTGGGCCGCCGGCGCGGACGTGGCGTCGGCATCGTCGAGCGCGCGGCGGCGCTCTCCGATCTCGCGCGCATCGGCTACGAGGTCATTCCCGGCAACACCGCGCCGCCTCTCGCCGCGTTCCAGCGCCGCTTCCGGCCGGAGCGCTGGGACGGAAGGCTCGACGGCGAGACCGCCGGCCGGCTCGCGGAAATCCGCCAAGCGGTCGACGCGGTGACGGCGGCAGAGGAGCTGCGCCAGCGCGACCGCTTCCGGGGCTACCGGCGGCTCAACTAGTTCAGCCGCCCCGGCGGCGAGCCGCGCGGTGCGGCCGCGCGTCGGGCGACGAGCTGGCCGGCCTGGTGATGCGCCATGCGCCAGGCGCCGTCCTCGCGCACGAACCAGTTGCTGGCGACGAGCGTGCCGCCGTCCAATTCCTCTTCGCACACCACCAGCGCGGTCTCGCCGTAGACGAACGCCCGCTCGTCATAGCAGACGATGCGCGGCGATTCCGGGTTGCTGAGAATGCCGCGCCAGCTTTCCATCACCGCGTCGCGGTCGGCGAGCGGCGGCCAGCCCGGATGAATGCAGGCGACCGGCGCGCGCCGCGCCCACAGCGCATCCATCGCGTCGGCGTCGCGCGTCGTGAAGGCGCGGTAGAATTCGAGATTGGCGGCGAGTACGGCGTCGCTGTCGTCCATATCGGTCTCCGCCTCGTCGCCGCCTCGAACCTTGCGGCAGCATAGCGTGGCGCGGCGGAATTGCGGCGCCCAAGATTCCGTCAGATTTTTGCCTAAATTTTAGGCGTGATGAAGAAATATGCAAAAACCGCCGGTTCACGGCGGCGTGAGGCTCCTTGGCCTCGATCTTGCTCGTTGCCTCTTGCGAGCGGCCCCCAACGACGCCGCGCAGCACAGAAGGTGAGGAAGAGATGAGAGTACAGGGGAGTTTCCGTGCGGCATTGGCCGCGTTGGGGTTGGTCGGCGCGCTGGCGACGGCGGGCGAGGCGCAGGCGGACGGCGATACGATCAAGATCGGCGTCCTGCATTCGCTGTCGGGCACGATGGCGATCAGCGAGACGACGCTCAAGGACACCGTGCTGATGATGGTCGACGACCTCAACAAGCATGGCGGCCTGTTGGGCAAGAAGGTCGAGGCGGTGGTGGTCGACCCGGCGTCGAACTGGCCGCTCTTTGCCGAGAAGGCGCGCGAGCTCTTGACCAAGGACAAGGTCGACGTGGTGTTCGGCTGCTGGACCTCGGTGTCGCGCAAATCGGTGCTGCCGGTGTTCGAGGAGCTCAACGGGCTGCTGTTCTACCCGGTGCAGTACGAGGGCGAGGAAAGCTCGAACAACGTATTCTACACCGGCGCCGCGCCCAACCAGCAGGCGATCCCGGCGGTCGAGTACCTGATGAGCGAGGAAGGCGGCGCCGCCAAGCGCTGGGTGCTCGAAGGCACCGACTACGTCTATCCGCGCACCACCAACAAGATCCTCGAAGCGTTCCTGAAGTCGAAGGGCGTCGCGCCCGAGGACATCAAGATCAACTACACGCCGTTCGGCTATTCCGATTGGCAGACCGAGGTCGCCGCGATCAAGCAGTTCGCCTCGGCCGGCAAGAAGACCGCGGTGGTCTCGACCATCAACGGCGACGCCAACGTGCCGTTCTACAAGGAGCTGGCCAATGCCGGCATCAAGGCCAGCGACATCCCGGTCGTCGCCTTCTCGGTCGGCGAGGAGGAGCTGGCGGGCATCGACACCAAGAACCTGGTCGGCCATCTCGCCGCCTGGAACTACTTCGAATCGGTGAAGAACCCGACCAACGACGCGTTCATCAAGCAGTGGCACGACTTTATCAAGAACCCGAAGCGCACCACCAACGACCCGATGGAAGCCACCTATATCGGCTTCAAGATGTGGACCCATGCGGTCGAGCAGGCCGGCACCACCGACGTCAACGCGGTGCGCCAGGCGATGTACGGGCAGAAGGTGCAGGCGCCGTCGGGCTTCGAGGCGGTGATGAACACCAACCATCACCTGTCGAAGCCGGTGATGATCGGTGAAATCCGCCCCGACGCTCAGTTCGACGTGGTGTGGCAGACCAAGGCGCCGATCAAGGCCGACGCGTGGAGCCCCTATCTCGCCGAGGACAAGGGCAAGGTCGCGGATTGGACCTATCCATGGGCCTGCGGCAACTGCACCGCGCCGAAATACAAGGACTGACGCGAGCGGACGGCCGGCCGCGCGAGGGGTGGCGGCCGGCGGCACGGCGGGGGGACGGCCGTGTCGCAGGGCCGTCCCCGGTCTCCCAGGAACTGGAGCTTTGAAGTTTCGCCTCCCCCCAGGATTGACCCGGCGGTCCACGAATAGTTTCCACTCATTCGTGGATGGCCGGATCAAGTCCGGCCACGGGGACGAGTAGGTCGCCGACGTAGAGGTTCGAGAGCATTATGGTTGTCCCCCGCTTTGTTCGACTGATCGTCCTGGCTGTGCTGCTGGTGCTGACGGCGATACCGGCGCGGGCCGACGACTTCGGAACGCTGATCGGCGCGCTCGGCAGCGACAGTTTTGCCGAAAAGGAAAAAGCGATCGCCGGCCTCGGCAGCCTCGGTGACGCGCGCGCGGTGCCGGTGCTGCAGGCGATGAGCGGCGATCGGCTGCGCAGCGGGCCGAACGGCCAGGTCGTCATCGTCGCGCCCGACGACCCGGCCAAGCTGATGGACGCGGTGAGCGGCAACCCGCTCCCCGACCTCGCGGTCAAGGATACCGGGCGGATCATCGTTAACAACCGGCTGCGCGGTGAGATCGAGGGCGCGCTCGGCGGGCTGACGCTGTTCAGCCCGGATCGCGACACCCGCCTCGCCGCGGCGCGCGACGCGCTGAAGCACCCCTCGGCGGCAAGCGCGGTGCGGCTCGCCAAGGCGATCGCCGGAGAGCGCGACCCCGAAATCCGCGCGGCGATGCAGAAGGGGCTTTACGCCGCCCAGCTCGCATCCGGCAGCAAGGCCGAGCAGCTTGCCGCGATCGGCGCGCTCGCCAGCGACACCGACCCGCGGGTCAAGAGCCTGCTCGACGAGCTCCGCGCCAGGCCGGGCCTCGACCCCGAGCTGAAACAGGCGGCGGACACAGCGATCGCCGCGATCGACCAGCGCCTCAAGCTGGTCGGCATCGTCGCCAATCTGTTCCAGGGGCTGAGCCTCGGCAGCATCCTGCTGCTCGCCGCGATCGGGCTTGCCATCACCTTCGGGGTGATGGGCGTCATCAACATGGCGCATGGCGAGATGATCATGGTTGGCGCCTATGTCGCCTATGTCGTGCAGCAGTTCTTTCGCGCCTATCTGCCGCCGGGAGTGATCGACGCCTATCTGATCGTCGCCGTGCCGGTGGCGTTCCTCTTCGCCGGCGGGCTCGGCGTCATCCTCGAGCGTTGCCTCATCCGCTTCCTCTATGGCCGGCCGCTCGAAACGCTGCTCGCCACCTGGGGCGTCAGCCTGGTGCTGCAGCAGGCGGTGCGCTCGATCTTCGGCTCGCCCAACAAGGAAGTCTCGAACCCGAGCTGGATGACCGGCGGGTTCGATCCCGTCGGCGGGTTCACGATCACCTGGAACCGCCTCTACATCATCGTCTTCTGCTTTGTCGTGCTGGGCGGGCTGGCGCTCATTCTCAACCGCACGCGCTTTGGGCTCTACATGCGCGCGGTGACGCAGAACCGCGACATGGCGCGGGCAATGGGCATCCGCACCGCGCGGGTCGACGCGCTGACCTTCGGCCTCGGCTCGGGGATCGCCGGCATGGCCGGGGTGGCGCTGTCGCAGATCGGCAATGTCAGCCCCAATCTCGGACAGATCTACATCGTCGACAGCTTTCTCGTCGTCGTGTTCGGCGGCGTCGGCAATTTGCTGGGGACGCTGGTCGGCGCGATGTCGCTGGGCGTCGTCAACAAGCTGCTGGAGCCGTTCGCCGGCGCGATCCTCGGCAAGATCGCCGTGCTGGTGGTGGTCATCCTCTTCATCCAGCGGCGCCCGCGCGGGCTCTTCGCGCTGAAGGGCCGCACCGCCGAGGCCGGAGGCTAGCGCGGTGGCCGATCACACGCAAATCGCCGCGCGCGGCGCCTGGGGGCCGAGCTTCTGGGCCGGGTTTGCCGGCGTCGGCGTGGCGCTCGCGCTCGTCGTGCCGGCGCTCAACCTGTGGCTGCCGGCCAGCTCGCCCTTCGCCGTGCCGGACTATGTCGTGCCGCTGCTCGGCAAATATCTCTGCTACGCGATCCTCGCGCTGAGCCTCGATCTGATCTGGGGCTATGCCGGAATTTTGAGCCTCGGCCAGGCGGCGTTCTTCGCATTGGGCGGGTACGGCATGGGCATGTACCTGATGCGCCAGATCGGCACGCGCGGCGTCTACCAGAACCCGGTCCTCCCCGATTTCATGGTTTTCCTGCAGTACAAGGAACTGCCCTGGTTCTGGTACGGCTTCGACCATTTCGCCTGGGCGGCGCTGATGGTCCTCCTGGTGCCGGGAGTGCTGGCCTTCGTCTTCGGCTGGCTCGCCTTCCGCTCGCGCGTGTCGGGCGTCTATCTGTCGATCATCACCCAGGCGATGACCTACGCGCTGCTCCTGGCGTTCTTCCGCAACGACATGGGGTTCGGCGGCAATAACGGGCTTACCGACTATAAGGACATACTCGGCTTTGACGTGCATGCGCGCGGGACGCGGCTCGGGCTCTATCTTGCCTCGGTCATAGGGCTCGGCATCGCCTATCTGGTCTGCCGCTATGTTACCAGGTCGAAGCTTGGCCGCGTGCTGTTGGCACTGCGCGACGCCGAGAGCCGGGTGCGCTTTCTCGGCTATTCGGTGACCAATGCCAAGCTGCTCGTCTTCACCCTGGCGGCGGTGCTGGCCGGGTTCGCCGGCGCGCTCTATGTGCCGCAAGTCGGCATCATCAACCCTAGCGAATTCGCGCCGGGCAATTCGATCGAGGTGGCGATCTGGGTCTCGGTCGGCGGGCGCGGCACGCTGTTGGGCGCGGTGATCGGCGCGGTGCTGGTGAATTTCGGGAAGACCTGGCTGACCGGGGCGTTTCCGGAGGTGTGGCTGTTCGTGCTCGGCGCGCTGTTCGTGCTGACGACGCTGGTCTTCCCGCGCGGCCTTGTCGGACTGTTCCGGATGTGGCGGCGTCCCGCGCCGCAGGAGCGCAAGACCCTGCCGGTCGAGGAGCAGGCATGAGCGCCGCCGCCGACACCCAGTTAGCCGAAGCCCAGGCCGCCGCTCCGGCCCGCGATGTGCTGCTTTACCTCAACGGGATCACCGTCAGCTTTGACGGGTTCAAGGCATTGAACGATCTGTCGCTCTTTGTCGAGGAGGGCGAACTCCGGACGATCATCGGGCCCAACGGCGCCGGCAAGACGACGATGATGGATGTCGTCACCGGTAAGACGCGGCCCGATGCGGGCGAAGTATTTTTTCGCGGCGATCAGGATTTGACCCGGCTCGACGAGGCGGCGATCGCCAATCTCGGCATCGGCCGCAAGTTCCAGCGGCCGACCGTGTTCGAGAATCTGAGCGTGTTCGAGAACCTCGACCTTTCGCTAGCCGACAGCCGCAGCACCTGGCGCACGCTGTTCGCCGGCGAGACGCCGGAGCGGCGCGCGCGGATCGAGGCGACGCTGGTGCGCATCGGCCTCTCGGCACAGAGCGCGAGCCTCGCCGGCGCGCTGAGCCACGGGCAAAAGCAGTGGCTGGAGATCGGCATGCTGCTGATCCACGACCGCCAGCTTTTGCTGCTCGACGAGCCGGTCGCCGGGCTCACCGACCGCGAGACCGAAGAAACCGCGGCGCTGATCCTCGATCTGGCGAAAGATCGCACGATCATCGTCGTCGAGCACGACATGGCCTTTGTTCGCAGCCTCGGCGCCCGGGTCACCGTGCTGCACGAAGGCTCGGTGCTGGCGGAGGGCTCGATCGACTACGTGCAGAACCATCCGCGGGTCATCGAAGTGTATCTGGGGCGGTGAGCGAGATGCAGCGTACCCCCGCCGCCAACGTCGTCCCGGCGCAGGCCGGGACCCACCGCGAAGCTGGTGGGATAGTTGCGGCGTGGCATCGGCTTCGCCGTGCCTCGTCCCGAGGCCTCTGTCTCGCCGATCCGTGGGTCCCGGCCTTCGCCGGGACGACGTTGGAGATTTCCGAGAATGCTTGGGCCCCGGCCTGCGCCGGGACGAATTTCGAGAAGCGGTAGCCGATGCTGTCGGTCGAAGGGATCGATCTCTATTACGGCGCCAGCTACACGCTGCGCCGGGTGAGCCTTACCGCGCGGCGCGGCGAGGTGACCTGCATTCTCGGCCGCAACGGTGTCGGCAAGACGAGCCTGTTGCGGGCGATTTTCGGGCTCCAGCCGATCCGCGCCGGGCGCATCGCCTGGGACGAGCGCGACCTGACCCCGCTGCCGACGCATGAGCGGGCGCGCGCCGGGCTCGCTTTGGTGCCGCAAGGGCGCGAAATCTTTCCGCGCCTCACGGTGCTGGAAAACCTGCAGACCGGCTTCGCGACGCTACCGCGCGCGCAATGCCACATTCCCGACGAGATCTACACGCTGTTCCCGGTGCTGAAGGACATGCTGGGGCGGCGCGGCGGCGATCTGTCGGGCGGCCAGCAGCAGCAGCTGGCCATCGCCCGCGCGCTGGTGGCGCGGCCGCAGCTGCTCGTCCTCGACGAGCCGACCGAGGGCATCCAGCCCTCGATCATCAAGGATATCGGCCGCGTCATCGCGCAGCTCGCGGCGCGCGGCGACATGGCGATCCTCCTGGTCGAGCAGTATTTCGACTTCGCCCGCGAGCTCGCTTCGGCCTATGTCGTCATGCAGCGCGGCGAAATCGTGCTGTCCGGCCGCGGCAACGAAATGGACGAGGCCGAGGTCAGGACGTACCTGACGGTGTGACCATCCCGGTCATTGCGAGGAGCCGCAGGCGACGCGGCAATCTACCTGCCGCAGAGGGCCAAGATGGCGGAAGGTTGCTTCCCCCGGAGCAAGACCGGGGGCGCAATAACGGGAGGTGGCCTATTCGCTTTCGACCGGGGGGGTGAACATGTAGCCGCCGCCGCGCACCGTCTTGATCATCGACGGGTTTTTCGGGTCGTCCTCGAGCTTGCGGCGCAGGCGGCCGACCTGCACGTCGATCGTGCG
>DASZLY010000287.1:0-17922 GCA_035552135.1 Allostellaceae bacterium
GTGAGGGTGGGATCGCCGCGCTCGAATTTCTCGAACACTCGCGCCTGGTCGGCGTTCGGAATGCCGACGCCGGTATCGGCGACCGACAGCACCAGCCCCGCCGGCTCGCGTTCGGCGCCGAGGCGGATCGAGCCGCCGGGCGGGGTGAACTTGATCGCGTTCGAGATGAGGTTGAACAGCGCCTGCTTGAGGCGCCGCTCGTCGGCGGCGATGCCGCCGATATCGTCGGGGCAGTCGAGCGCCAGTTCGAGATCCTGGTTGCGCGCCCGCTCGCGGGTCAACGTCATCACCGCTTCCAGCATGTCGTGCACATCGACCGTCGCGGTCTCCAGCGTCATGTAGCCCGCCTCGATCGTCGCCAGGTCGAGGATGTCGTTGATCAGCGACAACAGCCGGTTCGAGCTCTCGAGGATGCCGCGGCTGTAATCGAGCTGGCGCGGCGTCAGCGCCCCGAAATACTCGTTCGCGAGAATTTCGGCGAAGCCGATGATCGCATTCAGCGGCGTGCGCAGCTCGTAGGAAACGTTGGCGATGAACTCGCTCTTGAGCCGGCCGGCGGTCTCCAGCGCTTCGGCGCGGTCGCGCAACGCGCGCTCGACGCGCTGCGTGTCGGTAACGTCCTGGTAGGTGAGGAGGGTGTTGCCGTCGGGCAGCGGCACGGCCGCGACCTGCAGCACCGTGCCGTCGGCGCGGTCGAGCAGGTCGCGCAACAGCGTGCCGCCGGAAATCCGCGCGATGATGCGCGCCTTGAGCGCCGGCCAGGCGGCGTCGTCGCGGGCGGGACCGTCATAGAAGCCGCGGGTCTTCTCGACGATCTCGCTGATATGCGGCTCGCCTTCGAGATCGGCCTCGCTCAATCCCCAGATCGTGCGATAGGCCGGGTTGTGCAGCTTGAGCCGGCCGTCGCTGCCGATCACCGCGATGCTCTCGAACAGATTGTCGAGCGACTCGCGCTGCACCTCGATCAGCGTGTTGTACGAGCTTTCGAGTGCCAGCCGGTCCGTGACGTCCTCATAGACGAAGACCAGCCCGCCCAGCGGGTGCGGCGAGACGTTGAGGCTCAGCGTGCGGCCGTCGGGCAAATGCAGCAATTCCTGCTGCGGCTCGATCAGCGAGGTGAACATCGCCAATTGCTGGCGCTTGAAGGCGCGGAAATCGGCGAATTCCGGGATGCGCCGGCGCTCGCGCAGGCGTTCCAGCAGCTCGTCGAGCGAGGGCCCGCCCGCCAGCCAGTCGGTCTCGATCCCCCACAGCCCGGCAAAGGCGGTGTTGGCGAAGCGCAGCCGCTTGTCGGCGCCGTAGATCGCCACCGCGGCATGGATGTTTTCGAGTACCCCGCCATGCGCGCTGACATGGCGCTGCAGCTCGGTCTCGGCGTTCTCGCGGTCGGTGCGGTCGATTGCGTAGCCGATCGTGCCGCCCTCGCGGTCGGGGGTCTCGGTGATCTCGATCAGCCGCCGGGAGCCGCCGATCACCACGCGATGCGGCTCGGTGCGGGTCTCGCCGGCGGCGGCGGCGCGTGCCTGCTCCAGCGCCTTGCCGCGGCCGCTTTCCGGCGCCAGCTCGCGGCGTTCGGCGAGCGCCGTCTCGCGCGTCGTGTCCAGCGCGGCGGCATAGGCGGCGTTGCAGTCGACGAGGGTGAGGCTGCGGTCGCGCCGCCATACCGGCAGCGGCACCGCCTCGAACATCGCGCGCAGCGCCGCCGTCGAGGCGAGCGAAGCGGCATGCGCGGCCTCGACCGCGCGGGTGCGGCTGATATCCGCCGCCCAGACCACGCAGTCGGCGTCGCTGCGCCGCCCGGTCACCGCAAAGGCGGTGCCATCGGTCAGCGCGACCGTATCGGCGAAAACCGTGCCGTTGGCGCGCAGCGCCGCGACCTCGGTGAAGAGCCGCGCGGCGCTGTCGGCGTCGAGCCGGGCGAGGAAATCGGCGAAGCCGGCGCCCGCCGTGGCGCCCGGCAGCGCGCCGACCGCCTCTTCCGCGCCACCGGCGTGCCACAGGAAGCCGGCGGCCGGCGCCGTTGCGACGATCGCCGCGAGGCCGGTGCGCTCGCGTTCGCTGGCGTCGCGTCGCTTCTCGGCCTCGCTGAGGCGGGCGCGGGCATGCAGCGTGAGCCCGCCCAACGCGATCACCACGGCCAGAACGATTACGGCAGCGAGCAGGATCAACTATGCCGCCTTTGCCGGCCGCTTACGCAGCCGTGATCTCGTATCAACCGCCGCGGATCATCGCGGTTTTCTCAACGAAATCAAGAAGAGCCGAGCCCTCTGCTAATAACGGTAGTGCTCCGGCTTGTACGGACCCGCATTCTGGATGCCGAGATACTGCGCCTGCGCGGCGGTCAGCTGGGTCAGCCGCGCCCCGAGCTTGTCGAGATGCAGCGCCGCGACCTTCTCGTCGAGATGCTTCGGCAGCACGTAGACCTTGTTCTCGTATTTGCCATGATTCGTGTAGAGCTCGATCTGCGCGAGCACCTGATTGGTGAACGAGGCGCTCATCACAAAGCTCGGATGGCCGGTCGCGCAGCCGAGGTTCACAAGCCGTCCCTTGGCCAGGACGATCAGCCGCTTGCCGTCGGGGAATACGACCTCGTCGACCTGCGGCTTGACCTCTTCCCACACATAGTTGCGCAGCGAGCCGACCTGAATCTCGCTGTCGAAATGGCCGATGTTGCAGACGATCGCCCGGTCGTGCATCTGCCGCATGTGATCGAGCGTGATGACGTCGATATTGCCGGTCGCGGTGACGAAGATGTCGCCGATCGGCGCCGCCTCCTCCATCGTCAGCACCTGATAGCCCTCCATCGCCGCCTGCAACGCGCAGATCGGGTCGATCTCGGTGACCATGACGCGGGCGCCCTGGCTCCTGAGGCTCGCCGCCGAGCCCTTGCCGACATCGCCGAACCCGGCGACGACCGCGATCTTGCCGGCGAGCATCACGTCGGTCGCCCGCTTGATGCCGTCGACCAGGCTTTCGCGCACGCCGTAGAGATTGTCGAACTTCGACTTGGTGACGCTGTCGTTGACGTTGAACGAAGGCACCTTGAGCGTGCCGGCGCGCATCATCTCGTAGAGCCGGTGGACGCCTGTGGTGGTCTCCTCGGAGACGCCGCGAATGTCCTTCAAGAGCTCGGGGTGCTGCTCATGGATGATCTTGGTCGCGTCGCCGCCGTCATCGAGCACCATGTTCGGCTTCCAGCCGCCGGGTCCCGTGAAGGTCTGCTCGATGCACCACTCGTATTCCTCCTCGGTCTCGCCCTTCCAGGCAAAGACCGGGATGCCGCGCGCGGCGATCGCCGAGGCGGCATGGTCCTGCGTCGAGAAGATGTTGCACGAGCTCCACCGCACGCTGGCGCCGAGATGCACCAGCGTCTCGATCAGCACCGCGGTCTGGATCGTCATGTGCAGGCAGCCGACGATGCGCGCGTCCTTCAGCGGCTGCGCCTTGCCGAACTCGTCGCGCAGCGCCATCAGCCCCGGCATCTCTGTTTCGGCGATGGCAATCTCGCGCCGCCCCCACTCGGCGAGGGCGAGGTCGGCGACCTTGTAATCGGTGAACTCGGGCATGCGGTTTGTCTCCAGTGGCGCGGCGCGGCGCAAGATGAATTGAACATATAAAGATATCTTTAAGTCGTCAATGCCGACGCTGCGCCGGACCCGGCCGGCGCTCAGCGCAAGCCGGTGTAGCGGTCCCATTCCTTGGCGAATTCGGTGCGGCTCTTGAGGAAGGTCTCCCAATCGGCCGGCATCAGCAGCTTCAGCTTGTCGAGCGGCTCGCCGCCGGGCGGCGGCGCGGCTCCGGCGCGCGGCGAATGCAGGAACAGATTGTCCGACATCGCCTTCTGGCCGAGATCGGAGAGGAACCAGTCGAGATAGAGCCGCGCGGCGTTGGGATGCGGCTCCTTGGTCGGGATGCCCCAGCTTTCCGGCGTCGCCGGCAGCCCGTCGGCGGGCGCGACAAAGCCGATCGGCGCGCCCTTCTTCTTCCATTCGAGATAGCCCGAATACTGCGCGGTGTGGATCAACTTGTCCTGCTGGTTGACCAGCCGGTCGAACTGCTGGACGTAGGAATCGAACCCCTTGGGCTTCAGCTCGCCGAATTTCTTCCAGTAATCCGGGCCGTAGAGCCGGCGCAGCTCGAACCACGCGACATGCTGCAGGCCGGAGGTCGACAGCTTGACGTTGATCGCGTCGGTCCATTTCGGGTCGATCGCCTCGGCCCAGGTCTTGGGCGCCTGGTCGGCCGGGGTCACCGAGGTGTTGTAGGCGAGGCCGGCGGGACCGATCGCGCCCCATGTCCACAACCCCTCGGGCTGGCTTTTATATTCCGGCTTGTAGCTCGCCAGCTGCGGCGAGGCATAGCGCTCGAACCCGTTCTTTTTCTGGAAGTCGAGGATCATCCCCATGTCGGAGATCTGGATCAGGTCGACGGTGTAGGTGCTCGCCTGGCGCTCGGCATTGAGCTTGGCGTAGAGCGCGCCGGCCTGCAGCCGCGTGTAGTTGGTCTTGACCTTGGGAAAGAGCTTGTTGAACTCGGCGAGGACGCGCAGTTCGGCGGCCTCGGGGTTGGTGGCGTAGACCACCAGCTCGCCTTCCGCCTCGGCCTTGGCGACATCGGCGCAAGTCTTGAAGCCCTGCACTTCCTTCGGCTGAGCACACAGATCGCCCTCCGCGGCGAGCGCCGGCGATGCGATCAGCGCGATCAGTGCCGCGATTCCCAGTAACGTCCTCATGGTTTCACTCCCCTGGAAACTTGATTCATCGTCATTGCGAGCCGGCAAAGCCGGCGCGGCAATCGCCATCCCGAGTGGATAAAGGCGGCGGGAGATTGCTTCGTCGCCTTCGGCTCCTCGCAATGACAGCCTTGCTCATCCCTCCAGCAGCACGCAATGCTCGGCGGCGAAGGACAGCGTCACCTCGGCGCCTTCGTCGAACACCTCGGTCGGCGGCCGCCGCACGTTGAGCTGCCCGAGCGGGCACTCGATGATGTACTGGATGAAGTCGCCATGAAAAAGCCGCTGGCGCACCGTGCCGGGGACGCGGTTGGGGCCGCCTTCGGCGCGGCCGGCGGCGACGTCGATATAGGCGGTGCGCACCGCGACATGGGTCTCGTCGCCGCGCGGGCGGCCGGCGGCCCAGGCTTCGAGCGCGATCCCGCCGGCCTCGAAGCCGAGCGCGCCGGCGCCATTGCTGTTGCGCACGCGGCCGGCGATGAGATTCGCGGAGCCGACGAAATCCGCGACAAAGCGGGTGCGCGGCCGGTTGTAGATGTCTTCGGGCGTGCCGATCTGCTCGATCCCGCCGACATTCATCACCACCACCCGGTCGGAGATCGCCAGCGCCTCTTCCTGGTCGTGCGTGACATAGACCGAAGTCACCCCGAGCCGGCGCTGCAGCGCGCGCAACTCGACGCGCATCTCGGCGCGCAATTTGGCGTCGAGGTTGGAGAGCGGCTCGTCGAACAAGAGCACGCTGGGCGAGAAGGCAATGGCGCGCGCCAGCGCCACGCGCTGCTGCTGGCCGCCCGATAGCAGCGCCGCCGAGCGGCCGGCGAAATCGCGCATCTGCACCAGGTCGAGCGCGCGTTCGACGGCGCGGGCGAGCTCGTCGCGCGTCGCGCCGCGCACCCGCAGCCCGTAGGCGACGTTGTCGAAGACGCTCATATGCGGCCACACCGCATAGGATTGGAACACCATCGAGATGCCGCGCTTCTCGGCCGGGATGTTGCGCCGCTCGCCGGCGGAATAGACCAGTGTGCCGTCGATGCGGATCGTCCCGCCCGACGGCTCTTCGAGCCCGGCGATCGCGCGCAAGGTCGTGGTCTTGCCGCAGCCCGACGGCCCGAGCAGCGTCACGTGCTCGCCCTGGCTGACGCTGAGGCTCACCCCGCCGACCGCGACGACGTCGCCGTAGTGCACCACAAGGTCGCGGATTTCGATGCGCGCCTCGCTCACAGGGGCTCTCCCGAATAGCGCCGCGTCGCCCGCAACAGCACGATGAGCGCGACAAACACCGCCGCGGTCTGGATGAGCGCCAGCGCCGCCGACAGTTCGCTCGACGACGACAGCCACGAGCTGATGATCGACGGCGCGATGACCTTGGCGTTGGGACCGACGAGGAAGATCGAGACGCCGAGTTCGCGCACGCTGGCGATGAACACCAAGAGCCATGCCGCGATGATCCCCGGCCGCAGCAGCGGGATCGACACGGTGCGCAGCTGATAGAACCACGAGGCGCCGCACACCCGGGCGCATTCCTCGAGGCTCTTGTCGATCTGCAGCACCACCCCGGCCAGCGTGCGCACCCCCAGCGGCAGCAGCACGGTGAAATACGCCAGCGCCATCAGCCACAGCGTGCCGTAGATCGGCAGCGGGATGTTGAGCCACGCCCATAACAGCGCCAGCCCGAACACCATGCGCGGCACCGCCTGCGGGAACATCACGACGTATTCGATGAGCCCATGCCCCGGCGCCTTCGAGCGGTAGATGATCCATACCAGCACGGTCATCACCGCGACCCCGACCGTGGCGACGCCGACGCCGAGCATCAGGCTGTTGGTGAGCGCCGAGCGTACCGCGCCGAAGGCGAGCGCGGTCTGGTAATTCGCCAGCGTGAACTGGCTTTGCGACATGATGACAGTCGCGAAACGCTGGAACGAGGTGAGCAGCAGCGTAGCCAGCGGCAAGACGACCGCGACCACGACATAGCCGAGGCAGGCGGCGAACAGCACCCAGCCGAGCCGCCCCATCGCCATCTGGCGCGGGCGGAACGCCTTGCCCGTGATCGTCGCGTAATTGCCGCGCCGCACCAGCCGGCGATAGAGGCTCAGCGTCGCGAACATGACACCGAAGAGGGCCAGCCCCAGCGCCGAGGCGCGCGGATAATCCTGCGGGTAGGACTGCACCGCCTCCCAGATCGCGGTGGTGATGACGACAAACCGCGCCGGCAGCCCCAGCACGAAGGCGGCGGCGAACGAGCCCAGCATCTCGGCGAAGACGAACACCGCCGCGCCGAGCACGCCCGGCATCACCAGCGGCAAGGTCACGGTCAGCATCGTGCGCCACTTGCCGGCGCCCATGACGCGGGCGCTTTCCTCGAGCGCCGGGTCCATCGACTTCATCGCCGCCGAGATCATCACAAAGGCGACGGTGCCCTCGAACAGCGCCATCACCCAGGCGATGCCGAACGGCGAATAGATGTTGACGAGGTCGCCAGGGCCGCCGATCCCGTGCCACAGCTGGTTGACAAAGCCGGTGCGCGGCGCGGCGAGGATCGACCAGGCGAGCGCGCCGACCAGCGGCGTCATGTAATACGGCAGCTCCATCGCCCGTTCGAGCTGCGCGCGGAAAGGCACGCGGGTGCGGGTCAGTGTCCATGCCGCAAGAAAGCCGATGACGATCGCCAGCACCGTCGCCAGGCAAGCGACAAAGGCGGTGTTGGCGATGACGTGCCAGTCGTCGATCAGGTCGGTGAAATTATCGAGGCCGATCTCGGGCGGCGGAAAGACGTCCTCGCCGCTGGTGTTGAGCGCCTCGGCGACGAGATAGACCAGCGGGTAGATCACCAGTCCGCCGCAGAAGATCAGCGTCGCGACGCTGACGAGTGTCTGGCTCGACGGCAGCCAGGGCGGTCTCGCCGCTTGTCCTGCCAGCGGCCGGTCTCGGGCAATGTCCGTCACGTCCTCGTTTCCCCCGCGACAACCCGTCAGTCCCGACGTGGGCGGATCGCTGCGTGCCGATCATCGCGGCATTTGCAGACCGCCGCTAGTGTGCTTTGCCGCTCAGCCGAGCTGCGCCATGGCGTTGAAATCGTCGAGCAGTGCGGCGATGCGGCCGGAATCCGACTGATCCATGATCGCTTCGGCCCGCCGGGTCGCGGCGACCATGTCGAGATTGCGGATGCGCTGCTTGAGGCGCGGCAGGCTGCCCGGCGACATCGACAGCTCCCGCAAGCCCAGGCCTAGCAGCAGCGCGGCGTAGCGCGGCTCGCCCGCCATTTCGCCGCAAATTCCCACCGGGATGCGGCGCCGTGCCCCGGCCTCGACCGCGAGCTGGATGAGGCGCAGCACGCCCGGATGCAGCGGGTTGTAGAGATGCGCCACCCGCTCGTCGCTGCGGTCGATCGCCAGCGTGTACTGGATGAGGTCGTTGGTGCCGATTGCGAAGAAATCGGCTTCGCTCGCCAACGCGTCGGCGGCGAGCGCGGCGCCCGGCACCTCGATCATCACGCCGAGCGGCGGGATCGTCTCCGGGAAGACCACGCCGCGCCGCCGCAGGCGCCGCGCCACCTGCTCGATCGCCTCCCGGGTGCGGCGGATTTCGCCGGCGGTCGAGATCATCGGCAACAGGATGCGCAGCGGCCCCTCGCGCCCGGCGCGCAGCATCGCCGCGAGCTGCGTGTCGAACAGCCGCCGTTCCTTCAATGACAGCCGGATGCCGCGCAGGCCGAGCGCCGGGTCGGCGCCGCCGAAGGCGGCAAGCGCCTCGGGCAGCTTGTCGCCGCCGGCGTCGAGCGTGCGCAGCGTCACCGGCCGGCCGCCCATGCCGCGCACCAGCCCGGCGTAGAACTCGAACTGCTCGTCCTCGTCGGGCAGGTCCTCGCGGTTGAGGAACAGGAACTCGGTGCGCACCAGCCCCAGGCCCATCGCGCCGTTGGCGAGCGCCTGGTCGAGTTCGACCGGGAGCTCGAGATTGGCTTCGAGGCGGATCTCGATGCCGTCGCGCGTCACCGCCGCGAGCCGGCGCAGCCGCGCCAGATGCCGGCGTTCTTGGCTCTGCGCGTCCTGGCGCGCGCGGTAGGTTTCGAGCGTCTCCGGCGAGGGGTCGAGGATCACCACGCCGGCGGTGCCGTCGATGACCACGGTCGCATCCGCCCGGGCGCGGTTGACCAGACCGGCGACCCCCATCACCGCCGGCAGGCCGAGCGCACGCGCCATGATCGCCGAGTGGCTTTCCGGGCCGCCGAACACCGCGGCGAAGCCGCCGATGCGGCGCGGGTCCATCAGCGCCGTGTCGGCCGGGGTCACCTCCTCGGCCAGCACGATCGCGCCGCCGTCGAGCGCCGCGTAGGTGACATAGGGCTTCTTGACGAGGTTGCGGATGAGCCGCCCGCCGACGACGCGGATATCCTCGACCCGCGCCGCGAGATAGGAGTCGCGCATCTGCGCGAAGCCCTTGGCGATGGTCTCGATCTCGAGCTCGACGGCGCGCTCGGCGTTGATCCGCGCATTGGCGATGCGCTGATGCACGCCGCGCACCAGCCGCGAATTCGCCAGCATCGCCAGATGGGCGTCGAGCAGATAGCCGATCTCGTCGGGCGCCGAGCCGGGCAACGCGGCGGCTCGCGCCTTCAATTTGCGCAGCTGCTTTTGCGAATTGGCGACGGCGTCGGTGAAGCGGGCGCGCTCGGCGGCGACATCGCCTTCGGCGATCGCCGTCTCGCTCACCGTCACCGGACCGCGCTCACCGATATAGGCGGGGCCGATCGCGATCCCCGTCGACACGCCGATGCCGGTCAGCTTTTGCTCGCTGCGCGCTCTGGTCTCGGCGCCGTCCTCAGTCCTCATCGAACTTGCATTCGACGAGGTTCGCCAGGGTGGCGACCGCCTCGTCCGCCTCACGCCCGGCGGCGGAGATTTCGAGCTCGGTGCCCGATCCCGCGGCCAGCATCATCAGTCCCATGATCGACCGGCCGGATACGGTGGTTCCGTTTTTTCTCACCCAGATATCGGCGTCGAACTGGTGCACGGTCTTGACGAAGCGCGCTGCGGCGCGGGCGTGCAGCCCGCGCTGGTTGCAGATTTTGGCGACCCGCCGGGCAGTGGCCGCCGCCGCTTCGGCTTCCGTGGAATTGCCGGGGGAGTTGCCGGGGGAGTTGCCGGGGGAATTGCCGGGCGGCGGGTCGCCGTTCATCGCTGCGCGTCCGCGAGCAACTGCGAGGCGACATTGATGTATTTGCGCCCGGCCTCCTGCGCGCCGATCACGGCGCGCGCCAGGCTTTCGGTCTGCCGCAGGCTGGCGAGCTTGATCAGCATCGGCAGGTTGATGCCGGCGATGACCTCGATCTTGGCGCGGTCCATCACCGAGATCGCCAGGTTCGACGGCGTGCCGCCGAACATGTCGGTCAGCAGCACCGCGCCCTCGCCGGTATCGACCGCGGTGATCGAGCCGAGGATTTCCTGGCGCCGCACCTCCATGTCGTCGTCGGGGCCGATGCAGACCGAGGCGATCTGTACCTGCGGGCCGACGACGTGCTCCAGCGCGGCGACGAACTCCGCCGCGAGGCGGCCATGGGTGACGAGGACGATGCCGATCATGACGCCGCGTCGCCGCGCCGCGGACAGATGAGCCGCGGACGGATGGAACGGGAGGGTGCGAGATCCCGGCTACAGGGGCTCGGCATTTTGGGTGTCAAGATGGGGTGTCGGTTACACGTTTGGCGGTCGCTCGGGGGTAGAGACCACTCGGTGTACGGTCCACATGCCGCCTGAGGCCAAAACGGCCCGCGGGTGGGGACAGGACGCCCATATAGCGCTGTCCGACGGTTTCGTCATCACGCTTGATGCCATGGCAGTCATGCCGTGCATCGGGGGCGGGGCTTGCGCCGTCGCCGGCGCGACGGGTCAACGCTCCGGCGCGAAGGTCGTTCCGGCGGCGCTCGCCGCGGCGAGTGCGAGGCGCAGCTTCGCCGGCGCCGACGCCTCGAGCGGCGCGATCGCGACCACCGGGATCGCCAGACCGAGAATCGTTTCGCTGCTTGGCTCCGGCAGGCGTTCGACGCGCTCGGAGGCGACCAGGTCGGCGATCAGCACGAGCCGGGCGGCGGGGAGCGCATCGAGCTTGACGATGCCCAGGCCACGCACCTCGATGAGCCCGGCAATCGGCTGCGGCGCGCGCACCATGACCGCGTCGCCCTCGCGCGACAGCCGGCTCTGATCGTCGGCGACGAGCCGTGCTCCGGCGTCGATTAGCCGCAGGGCGAGATCGGATTTGCCGCTGCCCGACGGGCCGCGCAGCAGCACGGCACAGCCATCGACCGCCACTGCCGTCGCATGCACGAGCATACTTGTCATTCCGGGACGACCCGCAGGGTCGGGCCCGGAACCCATGAACACGAACGGGCGCAGGCTATCTGCCCACGCTCGCGGCTAGCTGACTGGCGGCGGTGTTGATGGGTTTCGGGTTCGGCTCTCCGAGCCGCGCCGGAATGACGGAAGAAAATACTCACGCTTCCGGCAGTCGGATAAGGAAGCGCGCGCCGCACACCGCGCCGCTGGCATCGCGTCGGTTCTCGGCCCAGATGCGGCCGCGATGCACCTCGACGATCTGTTTCGAGATCGACAGGCCGAGCCCCGAATGCGTGCCGAATTTCTCGGCCGCCGGGCGCTCGGTGTAGAAGCGGTCGAAAATCGTCGTCAGCTTTTCGGGCGGGATGCCCGGCCCGTCATCCTCGACCGTGACCAGCGCGCCGCGCCCGTCCTCGCGCGCGGCGACGCGGATCTCGGCGCCGGGCGGGCTGAACGATACCGCGTTGGCGACGACGTTGAGGAACACCTGCGACAGCCGGCTCTCGCTGCCGCTGACAAACAGCGCGCGGCGCCGCTCCGGCAGGGTCAGCACGACATGCGCGGTGCCGTCGCGGCGGGTCGTCTCGTGGATGTCGACCAGCATGCGCAGCATCGCGGTGAGGTCGATCGGCTCCATGACGTCGCGGCTCAGCTCGGCATCGAGGCGCGAGGCGTCGGAAATATCGGTGATGAGGCGCGACAGGCGCTCGACGTCGTCGAGGATGATCGCCAGGAGGCGCTGCTGCTTTACCGGATCGTCGATCCGCACCGCGGTCTCGACCGCGCTGCGCAGCGAGGAAAGCGGGTTCTTGATCTCGTGCGCGACATCCGAGGCGAAGCTCTCGATCGCGCTCATCCGCAGGAAGAGCGCGTTGGTCATCTCGCGCAGCGAGCGCGACAGATCGCCGATCTCGTCGCCGCGCTGGGTGAAGTCGGGAATGTCGACCCGCGCGCCGCGCCCCTGTGCGCGCTCGGCGGCCTCGGCGAGGCGGTGGATCGGCCGCGCGATCGTGCCCGCGAGATAGACCGAGAGCAGCAGCGTGACGAGCAGCGCGACCGCAAAGATGCGCAGCAACTCGAAACGTACATTGCGCAATTCGGCCTCGATGTCGCCGTTGACGCTCGACAGCATCACCGCGCCGAGCACCTCCTTGTAGGACTGCACCGGCACCGCGACGGTGATGACCAGCGTCTTGTCGTGCGCGTCGCGGCGCACTTCCGAGCCGCCCTCGCCGTGCAGCGCGCGCTCGACCTCGGGAAAATCGGCGGCCGCGCGGCCGCCGCGATAGGCGGCGTAGGTGCGGCGCTGCGGCAAGAGCCGGGCGATCCAGTCATAGGTGCGGTCGACGAGGCGGCTCAGCGTGCCCTTGTTGTCCGGCGGCGGCAGCTCGGCGACCTCGACCGCGTCGCCCGGCCCGGCGAGGAATTTGCTGTCGGCGATGAGCTTGCCGTCGCGGTCGAAGAGGCGCGCCGGCGTGTGGGTCGGCGCCACCAGCCGCCGCATCATGTGCCGCGCGAGGTCGGGCAGCAGCTGCTCGCCTTCGTCGGGCGAATCGAGTACCGCACCCTCGCCGAGCGCCGCGGCGAAGATTTCACCCTGGGTGCGCAGCGCCTCGACCTGCTGGTCGACGAGGCTTGCCTCGAACTTGCCGAGATAGAGAAAGCCGAGCGCCAGGAGCGCCAGCGGCAGCACGTTGACGGCGATGATCCGCCGGGTGAGCGGCGATAGGCGCGGCCAGTGCCGGCGCCGCCGCGGCGCCTCGCTTTCCGCGGCGCGCGGGGGCGCATGGGGCGGCGCTGCGCTCGGCGCGGCCGCGCCATCCGGCGCCGCGTTGATGCCCGGCGGGGCCGGGGCGGCGGCGTCAGTGTTCGCGATATCGATAACCGACGCCATAGAGGGTTTCGATCTGTGCGAACTCGTTGTCGACCGCCTTGAATTTCTTGCGCAGCCGTTTGATGTGGCTGTCGATCGTGCGGTCGTCGACATAGATGTGCTCGCCATAGGCCGCGTCCATCAGCTGGTCGCGGTTCTTGACGTGGCCCGGGCGCTGGGCGAGCGATTTGAGGATCAGGAACTCGGTGACGGTGAGCTCGACCTGGTCACCCTGCCAGGTGCATAGATGACGCCCCGGATCGAGGGTCAGCGGGCCGCGCACGATCGCCGGCTCGCCCTGCACCGCCTCCTGCTCGCGCGCCAGCTCGCCGCGGCGCAGCAGAGCGCGGATGCGCTCGATCAGCAGGCGCTGCGAGAACGGCTTCTTGATGTAGTCGTCGGCGCCCATGCGCAGGCCGAGGAGCTCGTCGACCTCGTCGTCCTTCGAGGTGAGGAAGATGACCGGGGTCGCGCTCGACCGGCGCAGCTGCGCCAGGAGCTCCATGCCGTCCATGCGCGGCATCTTGATGTCGAGCACGGCGACGTCGACCGGCTGTCCGTTGAGCCCCTTCAGCGCCTCGGCCCCGTCGGCGTAGCAGCGCACGGCGAACCCCTCCGCCTCGAGAGCCATCGACACCGAGGTCAGAATGTTCCGGTCGTCGTCGACAAGTGCGATCGTGTTCGCCAAGGATTGTCCCCCCAAGGGCGCCGGCGGTCCGCTATTCGACAATGATACGCTGCCGGCGCGATAATAGGTCCTTCAAATATGGCGGTGCGGTGGCGAACAAAAAGGGCCGGGGATGAACGAAAGCGTTGATCGTGCGCGCTTATGCCGCCGGTTGGTGCGGCGCCAGACGCATGCCGCGCTGGCGACGACGCTCGCCGATGGTGCGTCGCCGCGCCCCTACGCCTCGCTCGTCGCGGTCGCCTGCGACCTCGACGCCAGCCCGCTTCTCCTCATCTCCGATCTCGCCCAGCACAGCTGCAACATCGCCGCCGATGCGCGGGTTTCGCTGTTGTTCGACGGCGGCGGCGATCCTCTCCCCGCGACCGACCGGCTCGCCGCGCCGCGCCTCAGCCTGCTCGGCGAGGCGCGGCGTTGCGACGATGCGAGCCTCCTCGCGCGCTTTGTCGCCCGGCATCCGGGCGCGGCCCAATACGCCGGGTTCGGCGATTTCCGGCTTTACCGCGTCGAGCCCGGCCGCGCGCATCTCGTCGCCGGGTTCGGCCGCATCGCCTGGGTCGCGGCGGACGAGCTGCGCTTCGCCGGTGAGTGCGCCGCGCTGGCCGCCGCCGAAGCCGACATCGTCGCGCATATGAACGCCGGCCACGCCGACGCCGTGGCGCTCTATGCCGCGCGGCTGCTGCGCCTGTCCGGCGACGGCTGGCAGCTGACCGCCATCGACCCCGAGGGGATCGATCTGCGCGCCGGCGGCGTCACCGCGCGGCTCGACTTTGGCGATCATGGCGGCGCCCCGGTGTACGACCCGCAGGACGCGCGCCAGGCGCTGGTCGCGCTCGCCGCTGCGGCGCGGGGCCTCGCGAATCCGTGATGCTGGCCCGGATGTTGCGTCGCCTCCGGCTTGCTTGCGGGTGGAATTGCGCCGGGTTACGGTGCGCCCCATATTCTGGTAATTAGCGGCGACCGGGCCGGTGGCAAGCGGGCTCGGCCATGATGGAGGAAAGCTTGGATAAGACGGACAACCCGGTCACCGGACCGAAGCCGTCCTTTGGCCTCGAAGAGCAGGGCATGCGCCATCTCGGGCCGGTGCACTGGAACCTGCAGATGCCGTTCCTCTACGAGCATGCGGTGCGCCAGCGCCAGGGCGAAATCGGCCTTGGTGGCGCGTTTGTCGTCAATACCGGCCGGCACACCGGACGCAGCCCGCGCGACAAATACATTGTCGATGAGCCTGGTACGCATGATTCGGTCGATTGGGGCGGCGTCAACCAGAAGATCACCCCCGCGCAGTTCGCCAGCTTGCATCAGCGCGTGCTCGCCTACCTTCAGGGCCACGAACTGTTCGCGCAGGACCTCTATTGCGGCGCCGATCCCGAATACCGGCTGCCGGTGCGCGTGGTAACGCCGTCGCCGTGGCACAGCCTTTTCGCGCGCAACATGTTCATCCGTCCGCCGCATGCCGAGCTGCACGATTTCCGGCCGGCGTTCACGATCCTCCACGCGCCGCATTTCAAGTCGATCCCCGAGCTCGACGGCATCCGCTCCGAGACCTTCATCTTCGTCAATTTCGCCGAGCGGCTGGTGCTGATCGGCGGCACCGAATATGCCGGCGAGATCAAGAAATGCGTCTTCGGCTACCTCAATTTCGTGCTGCCGACGCGCGACGTGCTGCCGATGCATTGCTCGGCCAATGTCGGGGATAACGGCGACAGCGCGATCTTCTTCGGCCTCTCCGGCACCGGCAAGACGACGCTCTCGGCCGACGCCAGCCGCACCCTCATCGGCGACGACGAGCACGGCTGGAGCCCGCGCGGCATCTACAATTTCGAGGGCGGCTGCTACGCCAAGGTCATCAACCTGTCGCCCAAGGCCGAGCCCGAGATCTACGCGACGATCACCCGCTTCGGCACCGTACTGGAAAACGTCGTGCTCAACCCGCGCACCCGCATGCCCGATGTCGACGACGACAGCCTCACCGAGAATACCCGGGCCTGCTATCCGCTCGATTACATCCCGAATGCGTCGGAGACCAGTCTCGCGCCGCATCCCAAGAACGTCATCATGCTGACCTGCGACGCGTTCGGGGTGATGCCGCCGATCGCCCAGCTCAACGCCGAGCAGGCGATGTACCACTTCCTCTCGGGCTACACCGCGCGCGTCGCCGGCACCGAGGTCGGGCTCGGCAGCGAGCCGCAGGCGACCTTCTCGACCTGCTTCGGCGCGCCCTTCATGCCGCGCCGGCCGACCGAATACGCCAAGATGCTGGGCGACCGCATCCAGCGCTTCGGCGCCAAATGCTGGCTTGTCAACACCGGCTGGTCGGGCGGCGCCTACGGCACCGGGCAGCGCATGGCGATCCAGCACACGCGCGGCCTGCTGCGCGCGGTGCTCGACGGCCGCCTCGAAAGCGCACCGATGCGCAAGGACGCCAATTTCGGCTTCCTGGTGCCGGAAAGCGCCGCCGACGTGCCGGCCGACGTGCTCGACCCGCGTGCCTCCTGGGCCAACAAGAACGCCTATGACGATACCGCCCGCGGCCTCACCCGCGACTTCGAGCAGAATTTCGGCAAGTACGAGCAGAACGTCGGCGCCGACATCAAGAAAGTCGCGATCCGCGCGGCGGCTTAGCTTGAGCCGGCGTGCCACACTCCGGCAGACGAGATCTGTGGGAGCTGTTGGCTGCGGGTGATCTGCGCAATGTCGGTTTCACCGAATTCTGCCGGTTGATCGAGGCATTCGGATTCGAATTGCGCCGCATCAGCGGAAGCCACCATATTTATCGGCATCCGAGGACCTCGCGGCCGCTCAGCTTGCAACCGCGCGAGAGAGAAGCGAAGTCGTATCAGATCAGGCAATTTCTTGAGATGGTCGAGGAGTTCGGCCTGACGATGGAGCGTCGGCGATGACCGCCAAATATCATATCAACTTGTTTTGGTCGGAAGCCGATGGCGCTTGGATCGCAGACGTGCCGGACCTGCAATCTTGTTCTGCTTTGGGTGATACGCCAGCCCTAGCGCTCGCCGAGGTCGAGCAGGCGATGGAAGCCTGGCTGGAAGTCGCAAAGGAAGACGGGCTTCCGGTACCAGAGCCTGTATATCGAGGACGCAAGGAAACCGCCGCGGAGTAGCGTCGTGCAGATGCGATCTCGCCCGTGACCGTGCTCACCACCGCCCTCGATCCGCGCTCCGAATCCTTCCGCGCCAATGCGGCGGCGATGCGCGCGGGGGTCGACGACCTGCGCGCGAAGACGGAGGCGATTGCGCTCGGCGGCGGCGCGGCGGCGCGGCAGCGCCATGCCGGGCGCGGCAAGCTCTTGGTGCGCGACCGGGTCGGTGCGCTGGTCGATCCCGGCGCGCCGTTTCTCGAATTCTCGGCTTTCGCCGCGCACGGCCTCTACGACGGCGAGGTGCCGGCGGCGGGTATCGTCACCGGCATCGGCCGCATTGCCGGCACCGAATGCGTGATCGTCGCCAACGACGCGACGGTCAAGGGCGGCACCTATTTCCCGCTGACGGTCAAGAAGCACCTGCGCGCGCAGGAGATCGCCCTCGAAAACCGGCTGCCCTGCCTCTATCTCGTCGATTCGGGCGGCGCGTTCCTCCCGGCGCAGGACGAGGTGTTCCCCGACCGCGAGCATTTCGGCCGCATCTTCTATAACCAGGCACAGATGTCGGCGGCGGGCATCCCGCAGATCGCCATCGTCATGGGCTCATGCACCGCGGGCGGCGCCTATGTCCCGGCGATGTCGGACGAGAGCATCATCGTCAAGGGGCAGGGGACGATCTTTCTCGGCGGCCCGCCGCTGGTGAAGGCGGCGACCGGCGAGATGGTGAGCGCCGAGGAACTCGGCGGCGCCGATGTCCACAGCCGCGTCTCCGGCGTCACCGACCATTACGCGCTCGACGACCGCCACGCGCTCGGCATCGCCCGGCGCATTGTCGGCAATCTCAATCGCAAGAAGGTGATAGGGCTCGACCTTAAAGAGTCACGTGAACCGCGCTACCCGGCCGAGGAGCTGTACGGGGTGATCCCCAGCGACACGCGCTACCCCTATGACGTGCGCGAGGTGATCGCCCGCATCGTCGACGGCAGCGAACTCGACGAGTTCAAGCAGCTCTACGGCCAGACGCTGGTCTGCGGCTTTGCGCGGATCTGGGGCTATCCGGTCGGCATCCTCGCCAATAACGGCATCCTGTTCTCCGAGAGCGCGCTCAAGGGCACGCATTTCATCGAGCTGTGCGCGCAGCGCGGCATCCCCTTGGTCTTCCTGCAGAACATCACCGGCTTCATGGTCGGCCGCAAA